>NZ_JBFTOF010000013.1:0-162140 GCF_056397845.1 Rhizobium sp. 05L419 | reverse complement strand
TTATCTCGCGATAACGCCCTTGCTGTTTGGCTAACGGTTCCCATCACCAGGGCCCGTAGAGGACTTGCACCTCCAAGTCGTCGACCGGATACCATCCCGGTCAAACAGTGCTTACGCACAACGCGCCATGCCTGGCGCACCATGAAAAAAGGGCGCGGTTTGCGCGCCCTCGATCCTGGTCGAAGCCCTCAGGCTTGGCGATGCCTCAGTGGTTGATCGCCTTGTTGATCTCTTCGGTCACCTTCTTGGCGTCGCCAAGCAGCATCATCGTGCCGTCCTTGTAGAACAGCGTGTTGTCGATGCCGGCGTAGCCGGAGCCGAGCGAGCGTTTGACGAAGATGCAGGTCTTGGCCTTGTCGACGTCGAGGATCGGCATGCCGTAGATCGGCGAGGTCTTGTCGTCGCGCGCCGCCGGATTGGTGACGTCGTTGGCACCGATGACGTAGGCGACGTCGGCCTGGGCGAATTCCGAATTGATGTCTTCGAGCTCGAAGACTTCGTCATAAGGAACGTTCGCTTCGGCCAGCAGCACGTTCATGTGGCCTGGCATGCGGCCCGCGACCGGATGGATCGCGTATTTCACCTCGACGCCGTTCTTCTTCAGATTGTCGGCGAGTTCGCGAAGCGCATGCTGGGCCTGTGCCACCGCCATGCCGTAGCCCGGCACGATGATGACCTTGGACGCGTTCGCCATCAGGTATCCCGCGTCCTCCGCCGAGCCGAGCTTCACCGTCTTGTCGGAGTTGTCGGTGGTGCCGGACGACGCCTCGCCGCCAAAGCCACCGAGGATGACCGACACGAACGAGCGGTTCATGCCCTTGCACATGATGTAGGACAGGATCGCCCCCGACGAGCCGACCAGCGCGCCGGTGATGATCAGCGCCAGATTGCCGAGCGTGAAGCCGATGCCGGCCGCTGCCCATCCCGAATAGGAGTTCAGCATCGACACGACGACAGGCATGTCGGCGCCGCCGATCGGAACGATCAGCAGAACGCCGAGCGCAAGCGACAGGGCGACAATCGCCCAGAAGTCGAAATGGCTTTCCGAAGCCCCCAATCCGACGATGAAGAACACGATCAGCGCCAGCAGCGCTGCGTTGATCAGGTGGCGGTACGGCAGCATGATCGGCTTGCCCGACATGCGCCCGTCGAGTTTCAGAAAGGCGATGATCGAACCGGTGAAGGTCAGCGCACCGATCGCCGCACCGAGCGCCATTTCGATGCGCGCTTCGGTGTGGATTTCGCCGATATTGCCGATACCGAAGGAAGCCGGCGTATAGAGTGCCGAGGCCGCGACGAGAACCGCGGCAAGGCCGACCAGCGAGTGGAAACCGGCCACCAGCTGCGGCATCGAGGTCATCGGAATGACGCGGGCGATATAGGCGCCGGCACCGCCACCGATCGCAAGACCGAGGACGATGAGCACGAAGCCGCCGAAGGAAGGCGTGGCAAGCGTCAGCGTCGTGAGGATGGCGATTCCCATGCCGGCCATGCCGTAGAGATTGCCCTTGCGGCTGCTCGCCGGGTGGGAAAGTCCGCGTAGCGCCAGGATGAAGAGGACACCGGAGACGAGGTAAAGAAAGGCTGCGATACTGGTCATGCGGTTCTCACTTGTCCTTCTTCTTGTACATCGCCAGCATGCGCTGGGTGACAAGGAAGCCGCCGAAGATGTTCACCGATACGAGCACGAGCGCGACGAAACCGAAGCCGGTCGCCAGCCCGCTGGTCGAGATACCGACCGCAAGCAGCGCGCCGACGACGATGACGGATGAAATCGCATTGGTGACGGCCATCAGCGGCGTATGCAACGCCGGCGTCACCGACCAGACGACGTAGTAGCCGACGAAGATCGCCAACACGAAGATCGCGAACTGGAAGACGAAGGGGTCGATCACGCCGCCGGTCGCAGCACTCGCCACCTCCGGTGCATTGGCTGCAGCCGAAGCAATTGCACTCACAGCCTGGTTCAGCTGATCCAGCGCCCGGTCCATCTGTTCTGTAGCCATTACTTGTCCCCCTTCTTCGCGCCGCCGAATGCCGGGTGCACGACATCGCCGGCATGCGTCAGCATGGTCGCCCTGATCAGTTCGTCCTCGCGATTGAAGGCGATCGCCTTCGTGTCCTTGTTGACCATGGTCTCAAGGAAGGTGACGAGGTTCTTGGCGTAGAGCGCCGAGGCACTGGCCGCGATGCGGCCTGCCATGTTCGCAAAGCCAATAACTCTGACGCCATCGACATCGGCAACCTTGCCTGGCTTGACGCCATCGATATTGCCGCCGCGCTCGACGGCGAGATCGACTGCGACCGCGCCCGGCTTCATCGATTTCAGCATGTCGCGCGAGACGAGCTTTGGCGCCGGGCGTCCCGGGATCAGCGCCGTGGTGATGACGATATCCTGTTTGGCGATGTGTTCGGCGACGAGCGCTGCCTGCTTGGCCTGGTATTCCGCAGACATCTCCTTGGCATAGCCGCCTGCGGTTTCAGCCGCCTTGAACTCTTCGTCCTCGACGGCGATGAACTTCGCACCCAGCGAGGCAACCTGTTCCTTTGCGGCGGGGCGGACGTCGGTGGCCGAGACAGCGGCACCCAGGCGTCTAGCGGTTGCGATCGCTTGAAGTCCTGCGACGCCCGCACCCATCACGAACACCTTGGCGGCCGGAACGGTACCGGCGGCCGTCATCATCATTGGCATGGCGCGGTCATAAACCGCTGCGGCCTCGATGACCGCCTGATAGCCCGCAAGATTGGCCTGAGAAGAGAGAACATCCATCGACTGCGCGCGCGTGATGCGCGGCATCAGTTCCATGGCGAAAGTGGAGAGACCGGCTTTCGCCATACCGGCAATCGCCTCGTCATTCCCGTAGGGATCCATGATGGCGATGACGACGGCGCCGCTCTTGTAGCCGCCGATTTCCACCTCGGTTGGCCGTCGCACTTTGAGTACGACATCCGCCGATGCCGCGTCTCCCGCCGACCCGATCCGTGCCCCGACGGCCTCGTATTCGCTGTTGGGGATCCTGGAAAGCTTGCCCGCGCCCGCCTCGACGACAACGTCGAGCCCGAGGCCCTTGATCTTCTTTACGGTTTCAGGAGACGCCGAAACACGCGTCTCATCCCCCGTGGTTTCCTTGGCCACGAAAATAATATTGCCCAACCGCCCCCTCCTCCGGGTCAGCAAGACCGCAGCAGGTCTCCCTGCTCAGCTCAAGCATCATTGAAACGTTCTTGAAAAGTCGCCTCGCTTCCGCCTGCGCTTAGCGCAGCAGAACGATACCGGCGACCAATACGATCAGGAGAACGACAAGGCCGCCGAGGAAGCCCGCACCGGCGAAGAAACCCGCCGTCATGCCGAGCAACAAGGCTACGAGAAAAAGCGTGCCGTATTTCGCGGCCGCAAGGAACATGTTGTAGGTGTTCTCATGTTCCTTGTAGTCCATCGCCGCGCCGACTTCGGCAGGTCCGGTGTGATGTTCGGCCATGATATCGTCTCCCTCAAAAATCCCGGCCGACATGATGGTGCGGCCGCGCGACTGCCATGCTTCCCTCGGTCCCACGAGGAAAATTCCCTTGAGAGGCCATACACAAAGCGCGCAGAAAGCGCAATGCATGAGAATGCCGCGGGCGGGCGGCATTCTCATGCAATTCAGCACGTTGGATCAGAGCGGCAGATCGGTTCCGAATTCGCCCTGCGGCACGAAGCGCGCGGTCGGGATAATGGTGAGCGGCGGCAAGGTATCGTCCGGTTTGCGCGAGAACATCAGGCGCTGTTCGCTGGCGCTGGAGATGAAGAACGGATAGCGCGTCAGGAGCTTGCGCCCGACCTCGATCACATTCGTCGCCATCAGCGTCATGTCGATGCCGTAGTTCTTCGCCAGCCGGCCAGGAACGATCGTATCGGCATAGAAGACCCGCTTGTAGAAGGCGGCATGCGGCGGCCGGCAGAACTGAAGAACGCGGTCGGCGCGGAAATACGCCGCCGCAACGATGCTCGGCCTCAGCGTCAGGTAGGGAAGCCACGGCAGATCGACGGTCAGCTCCGGGTCGGCGGCGAAACGCGCGGGGTCGATCAGGGTAAGTCCGGCATCCAGGAGCGCATCCATCGCCTCGGGGAACGCGCCGGCGGACTGACTGACCCGATGCTCAGGTGTTACATAATGGAGCCGTATCGTGCTGACGAGTTCACCATAATAGTACAGGCCGAAGACATGAGCATGGCTGTCGAAATCGCTGGCGTCCAGCAGTCCTTTGGGTGCKAGCGCCAGCGTGTCGCGCGCCTTGTAGGCCTTGTAGCGCAACCGTTCTATCTCGACCATGTCCTCGTTGCTTTCGATGCGCCGATACTCGACATGGTCCAGAATCTCGAGAAGCTTGTTGCTGAAATCGCTCGTCGTTACAGGAGTGCTCACCATGATGCCCCGTTCGTCAGTTAACGAAGTATTAATCATATGAAAATGCGGCGCGGGGCAAGGAACTAAGACAATTTGCGTTATATTTGAATTATTAAGGTTAACGGCGTCTGGCCCACAAACCCTGTTCGGGCGCGGTCAGATCAATGTGATCGTGGAGGTCAGGCGACCCTGGGGCGGCGTTTCGACGAAGCGCGGCGGCTGAGGTTCTGGGACAGGATGGTGATGTTCTGCGATGGAACCGGCTGCGAGAACACGTAGCCCTGGACGAGATCGGCACTGCGGTGCTTGTTGAGAACCGCGAGCTGTTCTTCCGTTTCCACCCCCTCGACAACGATCTTCAGACCGAGCTCGCGAGCGAGGTTGACCGTCCCGCGCAACAGCTTCAGGCGGCGGGAATCCTCGACGATGTTGCGCACGAAGGATCGGTCGATCTTGACGATATCGAGCGGCAGCGTGTCGAGATAACTGAGGCTGGAGAAGCCGGTGCCGAAATCGTCGATGGCAATGGTGATGCCGCGCGAGCGCAATTCGGCAAGAATCGTCCGGACGGCGGCCGGCTCGTCGATGAGGCAGCTTTCGGTCACTTCCAGATGGAGTCGGCGGGCGTCCAGTCCTGAGTGCACCAGCGCCTCCAGGACCACGGAGAGAATATCGGCGTCGCGCAGGTCGCGCGCGGAAAGATTGACTGAAACGCCGATATGCTCCGGCCAGGTCATGCAGTCGCTGCAGGCCTTGAACAGAATAAATCGGGTGATATCGGAGATGATCCCCATGTCTTCTGCAAGCCGGATAAACACATCCGGCGGGATCGATCCCTTCTCCGGATGAACCCAGCGGGCCAGTGCTTCGGCGCATTCGATGGAAGAGCCGTCCGCCTTGAACATCGGCTGGTAGGCGACGCTGAGACGTTGGGTATCGACGGCCTCGCGTAGGTCCGCCTTCAGCTTCTGCTGCTCGATGTAGCGCCCGTCCATCTCACGTTCGAAGCCGGTAATCCCGCCGCGCAGCCGCGACTTGCTTTCGAAGAGCGCGAGATCGGCCTTGATGCTCCATTCGTCCATCGCGAAAGCGTCGCTTTCGAGGATGGCGTAGCCGGCGCTCAAAGATACGAGGAACTTGACCTCGTCGGCCTCGTAGCTGCCCTGGAGTTCGGTATGCACGCGGCGGATCTCCGCTTCGACCACATCGACGTCCTTGGCATGCTGGAAGAACAGGATGAACTGGTCGCCCATCAACCTGCCGACGATCGCCTTGCCCGAAACGTCCTTGACCTTGGCAGCAATCGCGCACAGCAGATGATCGCCGGTGATGTGGCCACGCATGTCGTTGACATGCTTGAACTCGTCGATATCAAGCACCATAAAGCCGAGCGGGCCGCGTTTTTTCGGGTTCCTGTCGAGATACTCCTGCACGAGATGGCCGAAATACTGGCGGTTCGGCAAGCCTGTCAGCGCATCGAAACGCACCATGTGCAGGATCTTCTGCTCAGCCTTCACGCGGCTCGACACGTCTTCGAAGATCAGCACTGCACCGCCGTCGGCGCGACGGCTGGCCGAGAACTCGAGCGACAGATCCTCGGGGAAATGGATGAGCGTGCGCGACAGCTTGCCTTCGGCAACATGCGTCATCTGACGAAGGATTAGCTCGGGCTGCGTCGAATCCATGAAGCTGTAGCGCGCGCCATAACGCAGGACGGCGCCAAGGTCGCGCTCCTTCAGCCGCTCCGGATCGCCGATCTTCAGGAGTTCGCAGGCTTTGCGGTTGATCACCTGAATCCGGTTTTCCGGATCGACCATGACCAGGCCGTGCGGCATGTTGTTGAGCGCCGTATCGAAACGGTCGGCGATCGATGTGATTTCCCGGCGCGCAATGACATTCTCGTACAGGAACTCGCGCACGCCGTTGGCCATGGCCCGCGTCGTCAGCCAGAAGGGAATAAGGAAAATCGATAGAATGCCGCGATAGAAATCCAGCGCCATCAGGCTGCAGATGATCATCGGCAGGCAGCAGGAAAACGTCTGCAGGTCAACCGCAATGCGCGAACCGTAGTTGCGGCCGACGACGGAGACCATGGTCGCCATGGTGACGGAAATGCAGGCCAACTCCGCAAAGGAATCGCGCAGGATGAAGATGGCGTAACCGCTGGCAAAGCCGAGGAGAGTGGTGGTGCAGGCGGCACCGGCAACGAGGATCCGCTCCCAGCGCTCTATTCCGGCGCGCGACAATGTCTCCTTGTCGACGCGATCGAACTGCCGGAAGATGGCCATGCGGGCGCAGAACACCAAAGAGATGGCGATGGACAGCAGGACATAGAGGAAAGACTGCGTTTTGGCCGCTACCGCAAGGAAAGTGGCGACATGCACAATGACACCCGCCAGAAGCGTCATGCGGTTCCCGGAAAGAGAACTTACAAACGACAGATACACATCGGTGGGGACCCTGTCCGGGCTATGTGGCTTCATCCATACTTTCCCTGTGCGGCGAAACCATACCGCTAACCCTTTAAAATTTGATTTCGGGTAAACCATGGATTTTGTGGAATTTTTTGAAACCATAACGCGAATATCGTGGTTTCATAAGTGTTTACGCACCTTAGAGGGGATGTTTTGTCCCGAACCTGGCATAGCCCTGTGCCACGCGCGATATCCGGCAACAAATCGCCGCGTGCTGCTTTGCGCGGTTGATAAAACCATAGTCCAACATCGGGGCGTTGTCCTTCCAATTTGAAAATCCCTGGTCTAAATCACTACCAAAGGGAGAACGTGCCGCCAAAGGCGCGACAAAAAAGGGGGAAGGCATGCCGGCATTCTTGACCGTCAGCCGGCTGATCGACTCGATCAGCCAATTCGTGGGCAGGCTGTCCGAATACATGGTGCTGTTCTGTTGCCTGATCAGCGCCGCCAACGCACTGATCCGTTACACGTTCAACTACAGTTCCAACGGCTGGCTCGAAATCCAGTGGTATCTCTTCGCCTTCGTCGTCGTGCTGGGCGCAGCGCACACGTTGCGCATGAACGAGCACGTGCGCGTCGACCTGATCTACGGCGCGGTCTCGGAGAGGGCAAGGATCTGGATCGATACGATCGGCCTTGTCGCATTCCTGATTCCGGCCTGCATCTTCCTCACCTGGCTCTGCTGGCCGTTCTTCTGGCTGTCTTTTCAACAGCAGGAGGTATCCGCCAACGCCGGCGGCCTGATCCGCTGGCCGGTCAAGCTCATTCTTCTGCTGGGCTTCGGTCTCCTGACCCTGCAAGGCATTTCGGAGCTGATCAAACGGATCGCGGCCCTGAGCGGCCACGTCCAGATCGACACAACATACGAAAAGCCGCTGCAGTAAGCCTTCCCAGGAGGAACACGTTTGTTTGATTTCGGCATTATTCCGCCGGCAATGTTCGTGGGCATGGTTGTCTTCATGCTCTACGGCTTTCCCGTCGCTTTCTCGCTCGCGGCCGTAGGCCTGTTCTTCGCCATGATCGGCATCGCCACCGGCCATTTCAGCGAAGCCTTCCTTCAGGCCCTGCCGTTGCGCTTCTTCGGCATCGTTTCCAACGACCTGCTGCTCGCCATCCCATTCTTCACCTTCATGGGCGCCATCCTTGAGCGCTGCGGCCTGGCGGAGGACCTGCTCGAAGGAATGGGCAAGCTCTTCGGCCGCATTCCCGGCGGCCTGGCCTATGCGGTGATCCTCGTCGGCGCAGTGCTCGGCGCGATTACCGGCACGGTTGCCGCCTCCGTCATCACCATGGGCGTGATTTCGCTGCCGATCATGCTGCGTTACGGCTACAGTCCAAGGCTGGCCACCGGCGTGATCGCCGCCTCCGGCACGATCACGCAGGTCATTCCGCCCTCCCTGGTGCTCGTCGTCCTCGCCGACCAGCTCGGCAAGTCCGTCGGCGACATGTATCTCGGTGCAATCGGACCCTCGATCCTGCAGGTTGCGATTTTCATGGGATACATCCTGATCCTGTCGATCATGAAGCCGCGCTCGATGCCGCCATTGCCGAAAGAGGTGCGCGGCGATTTCACCTGGGCGCTGATCCTCAAGGTGCTGGCCGGCATGGTACCGTCGATCGTGCTGATCTTCCTCGTGCTGGGCACCATCTTCATGGGGCTCGCCACACCGACGGAAGCTGGAGCGCTCGGCGCCGTCGGCGCCATGATACTTGCCGCCATGCACCGCCGCCTCACCTGGCCGCTGATACAGGAGGCGATGCGCTCCACCGCGCACATCACGTCCATGGTGGTGATGATCCTCATCGGCTCGACCTGCTTCAGCCTCGTCTTCCAGGGCATGGACGGTTCGCGCTGGATCGAGCACATGCTGTCGGGAATTCCAGGCGGCCCGGTAGGCTTCCTGATCTTCGTCAACATCTTCATTTTCGTGCTGGCCTTCTTCCTCGATTTCTTCGAGATCGCCTTCATCGTCATTCCGATGCTGGCACCGGTCGCCTCGGCCCTTGGCATCGACCTCATCTGGTTCGGCGTGCTGATCTGCGTGAACATGCAGACGAGCTTCATGCATCCACCCTTCGGCTTCGCCTTGTTCTACCTGCGCTCGATCGCCAGTCGCGATGTAAAGACCTCCGACATCTACATGGGCGCCCTGCCCTGGGTCGGCATGCAGCTTATCCTCGTCGCCATCGTGATCTTCTGGCCGCAGTCGGTGACCTATTGGCTCAACAAAGGTCCGCAGGTCGACCCGAACTCGATCAAGATCGAGGTGCCCGGCTTTGGCGGCAACGGTCTGTCGCTGCCGCCATTGACCGCACCGGGCGGCGCCTCCGGTTTGCCGGGCCTCACCTTGCCGCCGATGAACGGCCTGCCGAACCCGGCGAAACCCGCAACCCCGCCCGCCGATCTCAGCCAGCCGCCCGTGATCAAGTGACAAGGAAAAGCCCCGGAGGGACGTCCGGGGCTTGTCGACAAGTTGGAGCAATTCCAGCAAAAGCGCATAACGGTTTTGCGTTTTTAATTGTGTAAAAACAAAAGGTCAGAGGTGTCTTCGCGATTCGGAGAAAAGCGGAAATGCTCAAGTAAAGTGACGTCCTCACCCGCCTTCCGAGATCTCCCCGGCGCGGAGAGGGGAGAGTGAGGGGCCACGCGGCATGACCGAGCGGCCTCGGGCTGCAGCCTAAAAGGCCCCACCCTCACCGCTACAGCTTACCTGCCCGCTGCTGGATCATCATGAAGGTGTCGAAGGTGTATTCCGAGAGCTGCATCCAGAGGTAGGCTTCACGCTTGAACGCAGTCTGATCCTCATAGATCTTCTTGAAATAGGGGTTCGACGCCGAAATCTCGCCATAGATTCCAAGTGAGGCCTGGAAGCAGGCTTCCATGATCTCCTGACTGAATGGGCGCAGCGAGGCGCCTTCGGCAACCAGCTGCTTCAACGCCGGCGGGTTCTTCATGTCGTACTTTGCCAGCATGTTGGTATTGGCAAAGGCACACGCATCGTTGAGCGCCGCCTGATAGTGCTTCGGCAGGCTGTTCCACTTCTCCAGATTGAAGAAGGCGTGGACGGTCGGGCCACCCTCCCACCAGCCGGGATAGTAGTAATACTTTGCAACCTTGTGCAGGCCGAGCTTCAGATCGTCATAGGGACCGACGAACTCGGAGGCATCGATGGTGCCCTTTTCCAGAGCAGGGTAGATGTCGCCGCCGGCGATCTGCTGCGGAATGACGCCAATCTTGCTGATCACCTGGCCGGCGAGGCCGGCGATGCGCATCTTGACCCCCTTCAGGTCGTCAAGCGTATTGATCTCCTTGCGAAACCAGCCGCCCATCTGGGCGCCGGTGTTGCCGGCCGGCAGACCATAGATCCCCTGTGTCGCGTAAAACTCGTTCATCAGGGAATTGCCGTTGCCCTGGTAGAACCACGCGTTGGTCAGACGCCCGTTCAGGCCGAACGGGATGGCAGTGCCGATCGCGTAGGTCGGATCCTTGCCGACGAAATAATACGAGCAGGTGTGGGCCGCCTCGACCGTGCCCGTGCTGACTGCATCGGCGGCCTGCAGGCCGGGAACGATTTCGCCGGCAGCAAAAGGCTGGATGGTGAAATTTCCGTCCGTCGACGCAGCAATATGCTTGGAAATATCCTCCGCCCCGCCGTAGATCGTATCGAGGCTCTTGGGAAACGACGAGGTCATGCGCCACGAAATCTTCGGATTTTCCTGCGCGATGGCGGGAGCCGCCAGCGCAGTTGCAGCGACCGCACCGGCGCCGGCGGTCCCTGCCTTCTTCATAAATGAACGACGATCCATCAAAAAACCTCCAATCAGATGGCACTGCGTGGCACACCCTTGTCCCTACCAGCAGCGTAACAATGAGCTAAGCATGCTGACGCAAAGGCGTCTACCTCTCAATGTTGCGAGATCAAGGCGCCGATTTGAAGACAAGGGCATATCCATCCAAATCAGACGCTTAGCGACGCTTTCAGGCAAGGCGACGCTGCCTGTCGCAATTGTGCCAACCATTGCATCGAAACGTTGACTTCGGAGCCTTTCTGGTCTTTCACATTAGCCGACACCATCTTTTCCCGGGGTGAAAATGACGAAACCTATCGTCGCCGTTCCTGCCGACATCCGCACCTTCGACGGTGCCAGCTGGCATGCCGTTCAGCATCAGTATGTCCGCGCCGCGTTGAACGCCGCCGGCGTCATGGCTTTCATCATCCCCGCCTTCGAGGAAGGCTATGAGACCGACGCGATCCTCGACCGGGTCGATGGCGTTCTCGTGTCCGGTTCGGCGAGCAACGTACACCCGTCTTTTTACGGCCGGCAGGCAACCGAAACCGACGGACCTTTCGACATTGCCCGCGACGCGACGACACTGCCGCTGATCCGCCGGGCGATCGACCGCGCCATACCGCTCCTCGCCATCTGCCGTGGCATTCAGGAGCTGAATGTCGCGCTCGGCGGCACGCTCGCAAGCGAAATCCAGGAGCAGCCCGGCATCTGGGACCACCGCAAACCAGCCGACGTCGACCGCGACGGCATGTATGCCATCCGCCAGAGCGTTTTTGTCAAGGAAGGTTCCTGCATCGCCCGTATCATCGGGCCCGGCGAGGTTCAGGTAAACTCGCTGCATCGCCAGGCGATCGCCAAATCGGCGCCGCGCCTGCAGATCGAAGCCGTGGCGGAGGATGGCACGATCGAAGCCGTTTCCGTCATCGGCGCCGAAGCCTTTGCCGTCGGTGTGCAATGGCACCCCGAGTACTGGGCCGAGACCGACAAGCCGTCGAACCAGATCTTCGCAGCATTCGGCGACGCTGTTCGGGAATATGCGGGCAAAAGGCCGGTATCGCTGCCCTCGAAGGTCGTGGCCTGAAGCGACCATGCCGCCTGAGTAACCCCGGCCGCCTGAGTGACCCGGCCGCCGGTCCATGGAACCGCCATCCCGGACGAACGTTTTACTGGCTTAGATCGGGCGCTACCGGCATCCCGCTGGCACTCCCGAACGGGAGGTAATCATGAAAACGCTTCTACTCTCCTTGGGCTTGCTGGCAGCAACCGCCTTTTCGGCCGTTGCGGCAGAGCCGGCCAAGATGGTCGATACCAAAATGGGCAAGGTCATGGCCAATGCAAAAGGCATGACGCTCTATACCTTCGACAAGGACACCATGGGCAAATCGAACTGCGACAAGGACTGCCTGAAGAAATGGCCGGCCTTCCACGCCGCCGCCAAAGCCAAGGCAGAAGGCGAATGGTCTATGGTCAAGGCCGCCGACGGTAAGGAAATGTGGGCCTATGGCGGCAAGCCGCTCTATACATTCGCCGGAGACAAGAAAGCCGGCGAGATGAACGGCGAGGGCATGGGCGGCGTTTGGCATGTCGCCAAGTAGCCGAACCGCATGACCGGACGAGGCGCGACGGATTGCTCTTGCTCGCGCGCCTCGTCTGTCGAAAGTCATCCCTTCGCCGGCGTCTCGGGAACCGGCGTGAGTGCCTTGCCGTTGCCGAACCACTCGATCAGATTGTCCACGACCAGGTCAGCCATCGCATTGCGCGTCGGCACCGAGCCGGAGGCGAGATGCGGCAAGAGAACGGCATTCTGAGGAGCCAGGAGTGCCGCCGGCACGTTTGGTTCGTCATAGAAGACATCGAGGCCAGCAGCACCCAGCGCGCCTGACGTCAACGCTGCTGCAAGCGCGTCCTCGTCCACCGTCCAGCCGCGGCCGACGTTGACGAAAATGCCATCGGGGCCGAGCGCCGACAGGATCTCGGCATTCACCGTCTTGTGGGTCTGCGGCGTCTTCGGAACGATGGCGATCATCGTATCGACGGCTTCGGCAAGACCTTTCAAAGTCGGATAGTAGTCGTAGGGCGCATCGGCGTGGCGTGAACGGGTATGATAGCTGATCTTCACCTTGAACGGTTCGAGGCGGTTGGCGATCTCCTGGCCGATCCGGCCAAGGCCGTAAAGCCCGACATGTCTGCCCTTCAGCGAAAACCGTGACAGCGGATAGTTCTGCCCCGGCTTCCAGTGTCCGCCGCGCAGCCAGTTTTCGGCGCGCGGAAACTCGCGGATCGTGTTCAGAAGCAGGCCGATCGCAGTATCCGCCACCTCGTCGTTCAAGACATCAGGCGTGTTCGTCACCACGACGCCCTTCGAGGCCGCATGCCTGGCATCGACCCCGTCATAGCCGACGCCGAAACTGGAAATCAGCTCGACATTCGGCAGCTTGTCGATCGCCGCAGCCCCGAACGTGCCGGAGACCGCGACGCCGCGAATGCGCCCGGCGGTCTCGGCGTCGAGTGCCAGCGCGTCCGCCTGGATGACATCGTAGTTTTCCTTCAGGCGCGCAAGAACGCGCTCGTGTATATTCCCCGGGACGAGAACAGCGATGCGGGACATGGATTTCCTCTTTGAATTATGTCCGTGCCCGATAGGGGCTTGTCGATTGACGGATACGCATCTCGGGCTTGATGAGATGGATGCCGTCKGGCTCGTGACTGCCGGCCAGGCGGTCGAGAAGGGCGCGGGCGGCGAGCCGACCGACTTCGGCCTGGCCGTTCCACACGGTGGTCAACGCCGGCATGGAGATCGAGGCCTCCTCGAGGTCGTCATAGCCGGTGACGGATATGTCCTTGCCCGGCACGAGACCGGCGCGCGCGATCCCGTTCATCAGCCCGATGGCCACGAGATCGTTCCAGCAGACCGCCGCTGTCGGCTTCTGCGGCAAGGACAGGAAATGCACCGCCGCCTCGAAGCCCCCCTGCATCGAGCGCGGGCCCGGAATGCGAAGACCCGGATCGACCTCTATCTCCGCCTTGCGAAGCGCATTGACGTAGCCCTGATACCGGTCGCGGCCGGTCGACGTCTGGTCCGTGCCGCCGATCATGGCGATCGAGCGATGGCCGAGGCCGATCAGGTGGTTGGTGGCAAGCGAGATGCCGTAGCTGTCGTCGCCGCGATAGGTCGGCAGGGCCGAGCCTTCCATCGAACGGGCAACCAGGATCGCCGGCATGCCGTTATCCTCGGCAAGCTGCATGTCCTCCGGCGGCGTACCGATGGCCGGCGACATGATTACGCCGTCGCCGCCGAGCTGCAGCAGCGTCTCGATGAAAGTGCGCTGCTTTTCGACCGAGTCGTAGTGGTTGGACAGAATGAAGGTATGGCGGCTGCGGTCGAGCTCGCTCTCGATGGCCTTCAGGATCTCGCCGTAGAAAGGGTTCATGATGTCGTGCACGACGACGCCGATGATGCCGGAGCGCGAAGTGCGCAGGCTGGCGGCGCGCCTGTTGTAGATATAGCCGAGCGCCCGCGCCTGTTCTTTGATCTTGTCTCGCGTCGTGCCTGCGACCAGCGGACTGTCGCGTAAGGCAAGAGATACGGTTGCGGTGGAAATACCGAGCGTTTCGGCGATCGTCGACAGCTTGATCTTCTGAGCCACGTGTCCTCCCCAGGCAACGCGCGGGTTTTTCTTGGGCGCCCCGGCCGTACGAAAAGCCAAGCGCTCTTAAAATGTTTAATTAAAAGATTAAATCGGGGGAGGCAATTCGTAATTTCACAAATCTGTCAGATTTCATCCGGCTCATCGAGGGGAATGACTTCCGCCTGCAGGTTGGCATCGATCGCCTTGAGCAGGCGAACGAGATTGCGGATTTCCTTCTCGGAGAACGCCTGCGTGGCCAGCGCGTCGCATGCGGATGACCCCATTTCGATTGCCTTGACGCTGCCGCGGCCAAGCTCGGTCAGGTAGACCTTGGTAAGGCGCGCATCGTCCGCGTCCGCCTTGCGTTCCAGAAAACCCTGGGCTTCCATACGCCCGATGGTGCGCGTCATCGTCGGCGCCTTGACACCGAGCTTCTGCGCCAATCCCCCGGCCGTCATGCCGTCGCTCTCGGCAAGTGACAGGATAACGCCGTCCTGGCCGGCATAAAGCCCACTGTCGAGCAGATTGCGGGATAAAACGGTACGCATGGAGCGCGCAGCCTGGGTCAGAGCCGGCGAAAGATCGGCCACCGTATATTCGGTCTGGTCCTTCTTCTTGGACTTCTGCTTCTTGCCGTCCTTATGCTTCTTGCCCATCGCCATGCCTTTGATCTTTAAGCCTTGAAAGCGCTGCGCTATGACATTGCGCATGATCTCGTCATAAACAAGGGGCCTTGACCGGATGATCGCGCCTTCACTCGACTTCGAGGACAACGATCCGAACCTCTCGCCCGGTGACCGACGGCGCTGGATCGCGGTCCTGCCGCTTGGCGCACACGAACAGCACGGCCCTCACCTGCCCTTCGACACGGACACGCTGATCGCCGAAGGCATCGTTGGCCGGCTCAAGGCTGCCTTGCCGATCGGACTGCCGGCGACGTTTCTGCCAGCCGAAGCCGTCGGTTACTCTGTCGAGCATATGGATGTGGCAGGCACGCAAACCCTGAGTTACGGCGAAGCGATCGATCGCTGGCTAGGGATCGCCGAGCGGCTATCCGGGCAGGGTATCCGCAAATTCGTCATGCTCAATGCCCACGGCGGCAACTCGCCGCTGATGACGATTGTTGCGACCGAGGCGCGCGTCCGCTTCGACATGCTGGCCGTCTCCACCAGCTGGACCCGCTTCGGCATTCCCCCCGGCATCGTCCCGCCGGAAGAAAAGGCAATCGACATCCACGGCGGCGACATCGAAACATCGGTGATGCTGGCTCTCGATCCGGCCAAGGTCGACATGAGCAAGGCTGCAAATTTCGCTTCGCGGCAGACCGACTTCGCAGCCCGCTTCAAGCATCTGCGCGCCTACGGCCCGCATGCCTTCGGCTGGAAGATGTCGGACCTCAACACCCAGGGCGTCGCCGGGAATGCCGTCGCAGCCACCGCGGAGAAGGGCGAAGCGCTGATCGCGCATGCGGTGAAAGGCCTGGTGGAGCTGCTGCTGGATGTGGATGCGTTTGATGCAGGAGCGCTCGTTCCGGGCAACGTGACATAGCCACGCTTGTCCGTCGGTCTCGTTGTCCACTGAGCTTGACAGTCGAGGTCGACTTTCAGCTCGTGATCGGCGGGCACAAGGCGGGAATGCCCCTTGCGCAGACGCAAAAGCAACGGACCCATAGGCCTCACCGGCTGTAATCTTGCTTCCGGCACTCCGGATTTCAATTTACAGGTCTGCCAGCGCCGCCAGTTGGTGTCTTCTACTGTCGCTATTTCCAGGCTCCAGCCAACCTTCAGATTTCCCAGGCTGAGCCGGCCATCCGGAATCCAGGATTGAATACCAAGCCGTGTCGCGGTTTCTACCCTTCACGACACCTGCTTGTCTAAAGCCCCTTCAAACGTGAACCCCAGCCGTTTGGCGGTGGCATGGGATGTCGAATTCAATGAATTACACTGCCAAGCGCACCTGCGGTAACCGAGTTGATCGAATACACGGGCGACCGCAAAGGAATGCGACTGCCCCTTCTCTATGTTGGGCAACGGCTTCTCCCGGACCGACATCGCAGCGGTCATTTGCCGCCCCTCCCACGTAATGTGATCTTATAACATGCAAAACCCTTTGAACTGCCGCGCTCAACTCCTTATATGAGACCGACGAAATTTCTGAGCCCTTGGCCTCCTGGCTTCGGGCGAGCCCCCATCTTTCGAGGTTCTCATGACCGACGCAATCTCCACGCAGCCAAAGCCAATTCCCGTTACCGTGCTCACCGGCTATCTCGGCGCCGGCAAGACGACGTTGCTCAACCGCATCCTGTCGGAAAATCACGGCAAGAAATATGCGGTCATCGTCAACGAGTTCGGCGAGATCGGCATCGACAACGACCTCATCGTCGAGTCGGACGAAGAGATCTACGAGATGAACAACGGCTGTGTCTGCTGCACCGTGCGCGGCGACCTGATCCGCGTCGTCGAGGGCCTGATGCGCCGCCCGGGCCGTTTCGACGGCATCATCGTCGAAACGACGGGCCTTGCCGATCCGGTGCCGGTCGCCCAGACCTTCTTCATGGACGACGACGTGCGCGCCAAGACCGAGCTCGACGCCGTGGTTGCGCTTGTCGACGCCAAGCATCTGCCGTTGCGCCTCAAGGACAGCCGCGAGGCAGAAGACCAGATCGCCTTTGCCGACGTCGTGCTGATCAACAAGATCGATCTGGTATCGCCGGAAGAACTGGCGCAGATCGAGGATGTCGTCCGCGCCATCAACCCGTCGGCCCGCGTCTACAAGACCAGCCGCTCCGGCGTCGATCTCGCCCGCGTGCTCGATCAGGGCGCCTTCAATCTCGAGCGTGCGCTGGAAAACGATCCGCATTTCCTCGATCACGACCATGACGACCATGCCTGCGGGCCGGATTGCGATCACGACCATGGCCACGACCACCATCATCATGCGGACGGTCACGGACATGATCATGATCATGACCACGATCATCATGACCATCATCACCACGGCGCCGTGTCGCCGATCCATGACGTGACGGTACAGTCGGTRTCGCTTCGCGGCGGCGAGATGAACCCGGAGCGTTTCTTCCCCTGGATCCAGAAGATCACCCAGACGCAGGGGCCGAACATCCTGCGCCTCAAGGGCATCATCGCCTTCAAGGAGGACGCCGAGCGCTATGTCATCCAGGGCGTGCACATGATCGTCGAAGGCGATCACCAGCGTCCGTGGAAGGATGGCGAGAAGCACGAGACGCGTCTCGTCTTCATCGGCCGCGAACTTGACCGCGAAAAGCTGGAAGCCTCCTTCAAGGCGTGCGAGGCCGCCGCCTGATGCCTACAGTTGCCCCGTTTGATCTCGACGGCCATATCCTGGCCGTCGAATTTTTAGGTGATGTCCCCTTCTTCGCAAATGCCAGCGGCGGCTTTCACCGGCTGGATGGCGGCGAAAAGGTCTCCGAAGCGCACCAGGGCATGATCACCTGCATCCGCGACCCCTATAGCGACAGCCTGATTTCGGGCGGCGAGGACGGCAAGGTGCTCCGCATATCGGCGGACGGCGACGTCACCGAGCTTGCCAGCGCACCGCGCAAATGGATTTCGCAGGTCGCAGCCGGCCCGCAGGGCGCCATCGCCTTTTCCTACGGCAAGAGCAGCTTCGTGCGCCTGTCCGACGGCACCACCAAGGAATTTCCCGAGGAGCGCACCGTCGAGGGTCTCGCCTTCGCACCCAAGGGGCTGCGGATTGCCGCCGCGCGCTACAACGGCGTCTCCATGCATTGGGTCGGCACGGCTGCAAAGCCCGTCGATCTCGAATGGAAAGGCGCCCACACCGGCGTCACCTTCTCCCCGGACGGCAATTTTCTGGTCACCACCATGCAGGAAAATGCCCTGCACGGCTGGAAGCTGGACGCCAAGCCGGGTGCCGAAGCCCGCCACATGCGAATGACCGGCTATCCCGCCAAGGTGAAGTCGCTTTCCTGGTCCGCCAAGGGCAAGTGGCTCGCCTCCTCGGGCGCGCCGGCTGCCATCGTCTGGCCGTTCCAGGGCAAGGACGGCCCAATGGGCAAGGCACCGCTCGAACTTGGCACCCGCGCCAACATCATGGCGACCTCCGTTAAATTCCATCCGGCCGAGGATATCCTTGCCATCGGCTTCATCGATGGCATGATCCTGGCAGTTCGGCTCGCGGACAACAAGGAAGCCCTGCTTCGCCGCCCCGGCAAGGGCGCGATCACGTCGATGAGTTGGAACAAGGACGGAAAGCTGCTTGCCTTCGCCTCGGAAGCCGGCGATTGCGGCGTCGTCGACATCGCAGCATAGGAAAAAGACATGCCGCAGACCGCAAACGCCATCGCCGAGACCATCCCTGCCGTTGCCAACGATCCCTCGGCGTGGGTGGCGATCCGCGCGGAGGCGACAGCACTGGCGGAGCGCGAGCCCCTGTTGCGCCATCTGCTGCAATCGCAAGTCATCGACGCTGACAACAATGCCGTCATCGTCGCTCGCGTGCTCACCTCACGGCTTTCCGTGGCGAAGGTCGAAACGTCGGCGCTGATTGATCTGCTGGCCGGCACCCTGACGCCGGATATTCTGGCGAGCGTCGAAGTCGATCTGATGGCGGTGCGCCAGCGCGATCCGGCCTGCACCACCTACCTGCATGCGCTGCTGAACCTGAAGGGCTTTCACGCGCTGCAGATCCACCGCATCGCGCATGCGCTCTGGAATGCCGGCCGCGTGGAAATGGCAAGCTGGCTTGCCAATCTCGCCTCCCTTGCATTCGGCCCGGATATCCACCCGGCGGCCCGTATCGGCTCCGGCATCATGCTTGACCACGGTTCCGGCATCGTCATCGGCGAAACGGCGGTCATCGAGGACGACGTCTCCATCCTCCAGAACGTCACGCTTGGCGGCACTGGCAAGGAAACCGGCGACCGGCACCCGAAAATCCGTCGCGGCGTCATGATCGGCGCCGGCGCCAAGATCCTCGGCAATATCGAGATCGGCGCCTACAGCAAGGTCGCTGCCGGCAGCGTCGTCGTGAAGCCCGTTCCGGCCCACTGCACCGTCGCGGGTGTGCCGGCGGAAGTCGTGCGTATCCACCGCGCCGACGAAATTCCGGCGGAGACGATGGACCAGAATATCTGAGCTGCTGGAAGCAACACGGCCAGACGAGCCCGCATCACAACGTTTTTCAAGCTCCTAGGCAGCGTGCTCCTGTTCCAGGAACGCTTCGACCCGGTCCCTGCCCTGGCGTTTTGAGGAGTAGAGCGCCTCATCCGCCTGCCTCAAGAGCCGCTCGAAATCGACATCTGCCTGCCTGCTTGTGGCAACGCCGATGCTGAGCGTGGGAGACATTGCCAGCCCGGGCACTTGCGAGGCCGCAGCCGAAAAGGCCAGCCTCAAGCGTTCGGCTACCGCCACGGCTCCGCCCTCTGAGACATCCTTCAGCACCGCCAGGAACTCGTCGCCGCCCTGACGCGCAAGGAGATCGCCAGGGCGCAACGCAGCCTGCGCGACCCGGGCGAAGAGCCGAAGCATGTCGTCGCCGACGACGTGGCCGTGCCGGTCGTTCAGCTGTTTGAAATGATCGATGTCGATCGCCAGCAGCGCGAGCGACTGCAACTTTGGAAGAGGAAGACGCTGCATCAGGCCGCCACGGTTGAGCACGCCGGTCAGCGGATCGTGATGCGCCATCTCGACAAGTCTGTTTTTGCTGCGCTCGGCCGCCATCAGAACAATGACCATGCTGCGCAGCGCGATGAACACCACCGCCGTCGCCGCCATCCAGCCGTGCGCCGGGCTGTCTCCGAACGGATTCGGCCCAGCAATATCTCCTGTAGCCGCAAGAAGACTGCGAACGAGAAAGATCGCCGCTGTCGGCGCGTAAAGCCAGGCAAGGAGACCGGCCGAGAAGAGCTTTTCGCGCCGGAAGATTCCGACCCCTTCCCGCAGGATTGCAAGATCGCAGAGGCAGCAAATGACGGAGACATAGAAAATCCGTGCCGACACCGCCGTGGGATCAACCGTGAAGATCAGAACGGGCAGGCTGATGCAGCAAACTGCAAGCCCGCAAAAGCGTTTGTCGACCGGCCGGTCTGCAAAGATGCGAACGGCAAAGACGGTCAGGAGGTAGCCGGCGACCGTCGTGACGTTGCCAGCATCGAGTGAAACGAAAGCAGGAACCACCCCGCGCAGCGAGACGAAGAATGATCCAATACCGACAAGCAGGTTGCTCGCGCCCCACCAGGCGGGCCAACGTCCAAAACGCCCGGTGTGATAGGCCGCGAGGTGAACGCTGCCCAGCACCAAGCATGTCATTGCAGAAACGACGTAGATCGTCCGCAGATCCAGAACCATCGAAATCCCCGAGGTGAAGTGATCCTGTTATACACGGGGACATTTGCAATTCTATTGGAGGCACCTTTAAGATTTTAATGGTCGGTCGGCGGCGGGCGATCTTGCCGCCGATCCGTCCAAGTCAGACGCCTGTTGATGTTACTGGTGCACACAGGCCCGCTTCATCTGACTCTTCTTGGGTGCCTTCGTGAATTTGGCAATCATGCCTGCCGGACAACGCTTGTCGTCGTAGTATACCGTTTCGCCCGGTGCCAGCGTTGCCAACGTCGGCTGAGCCGTGACAACCTGCGTGGCGCCGGCGGCGGCTGCCGGAGTGCCGGTGAACGCGGAAAGCAACAAGCCGCTCGAAAAGAAAATGATGATCGCACGCGTCATTGGAACACCTCTCAATTATGGATTGCTAATTTAGCATCTTGCAGAATATGGAAGCGCGCAAGATGGGTCCCAATGAAATCCCGGGTTGGGCGGCTGCAAATAGCACCCAACGTCCTTTCCCAGCACGAAACGCCGCGCGCCGGAGAAGTCGCCGCGACTGTGAATTATCCGCCCTGACAGCATCTGGTTCACATTCTGCGACCGTCGTCCTGCACAGAAATATGAACGGTAGGCGTACCGGTTCATGAACCCGGCTCCCTGCACGATGACCAGCCGATCATAGCCGAACTCACGCAAGGGGAGGAAAATCATTGCCCAAAAATTCAGCTATATGATTGAATATATTGCAATATGAGCAGAACAAACCATGAAATTCATCCCCTCGGGGACGTGGTCGAGGTGTTGCTAAAATATCGTTAATATTTACTCTCACAGTTTTTTGTTCATCTGGCGTTCAGAAAACTCTTGGGAAAGCCGTTTTTTGAGCCCACATTGAACTCCTGAGAATAGGAGTGCATTGATGATTCTAAAAGCCACAGGGGCAGCGACGATCTTCGCAGTCTATGCTTTCACGATGTTTTTCATTGCCGCCATACCTGAAAGTGTCGTGCAGACTGCCGGAACCCAGTTGGTTGACGCGAGCGTCGTCAAGTAACCGGATACCCCCAAGAGGTACGCAGCCTGTATAACATTTAAGGGACCTGCCGGCTCCTCCGGCGCCCCGGAGATTTGGTCTCCCACAATGGGAAACCATAGCGCCCCTCCCCGCCGGGGAGAGGCTTGGTCGCTCAGGCGACCCTGCGGATCGGCGCACTGGTCAGCATCCGTCCCGACGGGACGATCATGCCGGCGGCGCCGTCAAGCCAGCCCTCGACAAGCTCGAGCGCGAGAAAGCGCGACCGTTCGAATGGACCCGGCATGACAAGGTGCTGGGCCTTCTCCCCAAAGAAGCCGAAACGCTCGTAGTACGGCGCATCCCCGACAAGCAGGATGGCGCCATGGCCGCGGTTCTTTGCTTCCAGGATCGCCGCGCGCATCAACGCCGAACCGACACCCTTGCCCCCATAGATCGCATCGACCGCCAGCGGCCCGAGCAACAGCGCATTGATCGGCGTGCCCTCGGCATTCACACCGGCTTCGATATTCCAGAGGCGCACGGTACCGATCACGTGGCCGTCGTGATCGCGGGCGACGATCGCAAGGCCCTCGGCGGGAATACGGCCGCGGCGGATTTTTTCCGACGACTTCCTGCGGCGGTTTGGACCCATGGCGCGATCGAGCAGAGTCTCGCGCGCCACGACGTCGCCGGGATTTTCGGCGTCGATGGTGAAGACAGTGGGCGCAAAGAATGCGCGGACAGAATCAAGAACAGCGGCCATCTTGGCCTCCCGTACCCAAAACCGTTATCAGCGGCGGTGAATGGAAATTGTGAGGGTGCCGCCCCGGCTGGTTACGGGGTCGGCGCGACTAGATAACGTAGGCCTTCAGCGGCTCGAAACCGTTGAACGCGACCGCCGAATAGGTGGTCGTGTAGGCGCCAGTGCCTTCGATCAGGATCTCGTCACCGATCGAAAGAGAGATCGGCAGCGGGTAGAGATTCTTCTCGTACAGCACGTCGGCCGAATCGCAGGTCGGGCCGGCGATGACGCAGGGCTCCATGTCGTCTCCGTCGCGCTCGGTGCGGATCGGGTAGCGAATGGCTTCGTCCATCGTTTCGGCGAGCCCGCCGAACTTGCCGATGTCGAGGAACACCCAGCGTGCAGCGTCGTTGTCGGACTTCTTCGAGATCAGCACGACTTCCGTCTTGATGACGCCGGCATTGCCGACCATGCCGCGGCCCGGCTCGATGATCGTCTTCGGAATCTGGTTGCCGAAGTGATCACGAAGGCTTTGGTAGATCGCACGACCGTAAGCTTCTGCCGACGGAACGTCGCGCAGATACTTGGTCGGGAAGCCGCCGCCCATGTTGACCATCTGCAGGTGGATGCCCTGTTTGGCCAGCTGAACGAAGACGCGCTTGGCATCGGCAAGAGCCGAATCCCAGGCATCCACCTTGGTCATCTGCGAACCGACATGGAAGGAGACACCGTAGGACTCCAGTCCGAGCTGATGCGCATAGACGAGAACGTCGACAGCCATCTGCGGTACGCAGCCGAACTTGCGCGACAGCGGCCATTCGGCGCCTTCGCCATCGGTGAGAACGCGGCAGAACACGCGGCCGCCGGGAGCGGCGCGCGAGATCTTCTCGACTTCCTCGTGGCTGTCGACCGCAAAAAGGCTGACGCCAAGCGCATGCGCGCGGGCGACGTCGCGTTCCTTCTTGATCGTGTTGCCGTAGGAAATACGGGCAGCGGTCGCACCGGCATTGAGCGCCATTTCGATTTCAGCGACGGACGCGCAATCGAAGTTGGAACCCATGTTGGCGAGCAGCTTCAGAACTTCCGGAGCCGGGTTTGCCTTGACGGCATAGTAGATCGCGCTGTCCGGCATCGCATGACGGAAGGCGGAGAAGTTATCGCGCACGACATCGAGGTCGACCACGAGGCAGGGACCATCGGGACGTCGGGTTGCGAGAAAGTCGCGGATGCGCTGAGTGGTCATATCAATCCCTCTTCCAATTCCAGAGCTCCGGAAAACACCGGAGGACAAAGGGCAACCAATCACCTGCGCAGGAACCAGCCGGTGGAGACCCCGGAACCTTTGCAAGCGCTTGATAGCGCGAATGATGGATCAACGCCGCGAAAGCGACATGGATCCGGCTTTGTCTGCCATGGATTGGAGGGGGTTCCCTACCGCACTTCCGGCAATGAAGGTGTGCCTCTTCAGTAACCCCCGCTGATGGAAAGCAGGGAGAGAACAAAAAGGCCCGCACCGTCGTTGCTTCAGGCGTCCTCGCATTTTCCGGTTGGCCGGAATAGCGACTGGAGGGGTTAATTCCAGGTACCTTACCGATTTCCTCACCAATTCGAGGGTTCGGCGGACACCCATGGGCACGTGCGACTTTGGGCTGATGTCGAGATAAGAATATTCGACGTCATAATCAAGATTTTTTTTGCCCCACGCTTAAAAAAATAAATTGAACAACAGCACGTAATTTGTTCAATATTCCTCAACAACGGAGGATAGCCATGGATACCCTGACCCGCATTCGCGCCTTCATTGATGTCGTTGAAGCGGAAGGTTTTTCGGCCGCGGCGCGGCGCACTGGACGCTCCAAGGCATTGCTGTCCAAGTATGTGCGCGAGCTGGAGGACGAACTGGGTGCTCTGCTGCTCAACCGCACCACCCGCCAGTTCTCCATGACCGAGGCAGGCCATACATATTACCGCACCGCTTCCGACATCCTGAAGGAGATCGACAACCTCGCCGACCTCGTGCGCGAGAACAACGCCCAGCTGAAGGGCAAATTGAAGATCTCCGTGCCGCGCACCTTTGTCGATGCCGAAGTCGGGCAGTCGCTGATCGATTTCTCCAAGGAAAACCCGGATCTGTCGCTGGAGATCGCCGCCGACGACCGGTTTGTTGACCTGATAGAGGAAGGCTTCGACGTGGCTGTGCGGGTCACCAAGCTTGAGGATTCAGGCATGATCGCCCGCAAGATCTCGGATTTTCGGATCCATCTCTGCGCGACGCCGGAGTTCCTGGAGCGTTATCCCGACCTCCAGCATCCCTCAGATATTTCCAACGTGCCCTTCGTCATCGACACGAATTCGCGCACCCAGGGGAGCATCCGCTTCCACAATCCGGACAATACCTCCTTCGCGGTCGCGGTCTCGGGTCCGCTTGAGGTCAACAGCCCGCACGCGACCTTGCGCGCGGCTCTGGCCGGCATCGGCATCGCCTTCATCCCCGACTTCATCGCCCGCAAGCCGATCGAAAGCGGCGAGCTGGTGACGCTGTTCAACGACTACATGCCGACCGATCGCGGCATCTATGCCGTCTACCCGCACCGCCGCTACCTGCCTGCCAAGGTGCGCATTTTCGTCGACTATCTTCACAATTGGTTCAAGAAGCATCCCTGACCGGCCTGTTGCAGGGGCCGGTCCCAATTCCGTCCCAATTTCTGGCAAGGACTCAAACTGAACAACGGGATCGCGCGGTAACCGGACGCATGAGAAAATCGACATTCCTGATGGCGTCCCTGCTGTCGCTTCTGCCCGCCGTGGCCTTCGCGCATCCGCATGTCTTCGTCGAGGCCAGGCTGGAAGTCGTTGCCGGCGACGACGGCACCATTTCGGAGCTGCGAAACGTCTGGCGCTTCGATGAGGTCTTTTCCTCCTCCGTCGTCATGGACTTCGACAAGAACACCGACTTGAAGCTGGACCCCAACGAGCTTGCCGAGGTCGGCAAGACAGTCCGGGATTCGCTGGTCGACTACGACTACTACATGAACCTCACGATCGACGGGAAGAACATCAAGGTTCAGCAGCCCGATATCATCCATGTCGACTACAAGCAGGGACAGCTCCTGATGTTCTTTGCCGTCAAGCCGGCAGAAACGATGCCGCTCAAAGGACGCCTGACGTTTGGCGTGTACGATCCCACACTCTACACATCCATCGACTTCCCGACCGACAATGAACTCGTCCTGGTCGGAGACGCCCTGAAGAGCTGCAAGCACCAGGTCGTCCGGCCGGACGCCGACCAGGTGATTGCCGAAAACAAGCAGTCGTTGACAGATGCCTTCTTCAACGATCCGACCGGCACCAACATGTCGAAGCTGTTTGCCACGAGACTGGACGTGACATGCTGAAGCGCCGTCTTCAGCCGATCCTGTGGGGCATTGCCCTGACGCTTGCGGCAGGCCTTGCCGCCGCACATGCACAATCGCCGCTCGGCATCGGCAGCTCGGAGCCGAGTTTCCAGCCAACGGGCGGCCCGCTCGCGCCGCTTCTGCTCTACGTCAATGCCGAACAACAGTCCTTCTACCGTGCCTTGACCGGCGCGCTGAAAGCCATGCGCGAGGACCCCCGGCAGCTTGCGGCGCTCATCGGGCTTTCCTTCGCCTATGGAATCTTCCACGCCGCCGGCCCGGGTCACGGCAAGGCGGTGATTTCCTCCTACATGATCGCCAACGAAATCGAATTGAAGCGCGGCGTCGCGATCTCCTTCGTGTCCGCCTTTGTTCAGGGTATCGTCGCGATCTTGCTCGTCGGCATCGCCTGGGTGGCGTTGCGCGGCACCGGCATAACGCTGACCGCCGCAACGCAGGCGATGGAGATCGCGAGCTTCGTGATGGTCATCCTCTTCGGCATCTGGCTGCTCGTTCGCAAGCTGCGCCCGATGATGGCAGGCATGCCGCGCCGCGATCGCGATATGGTAGCGACATCGGCCGGTCCGGTCAGCATGATGCTCGACTGGCAGGACGCCGGCGCCCGCAAAGAGGGCGACACATACGCCTTCGGCGAAACGCGGGCGCTGCAAGCGGGACACCGGTTCGTTTCCGGCATGGCCTGCGAGACCTGTGGCCAGTCGCACATGCCCGACCCGGCCATGCTCGGGGCAGAGAGGTTCAGCATCCGCGAGGCCTGGTCGGCCATCGTCGCGGTCGGCCTTCGCCCCTGCTCGGGTGCGCTGCTGGTGCTGACCTTCTCCATGCTGAACGGACTCTATCTCGGCGGCATCCTCTCGGTCTTCGCCATGTCGCTTGGCACGGCCATCACGGTCGCCATCCTCGCGACCCTTGCCGTCACGGCCAAGGGCACCGCCATGCGCCTAGCCGGACGCGGCTCAAGGGCCTCGGTCTGGATCGGCAACGCGATCGAGATCCTCGGCGCCGTGCTGGTGATTGCAATGGGTGCTCTCTTGCTCGGCGCCTCGCTGCAGGGCTGATTGCTTGGATGGTGCCGCCCAAGCGATGCGGTGCCCCGCCCACCCCCTCGTCCGACCCTTCAGGCCACCTTCTCCCGCTGGGGAGAAGAGGAGATTGCTCGCTATCAGCCGGCCCTAGCGTCAACGAGAAGGCAAGGCAGCGCCACCAATCCCTTCTCCCCCGCGGCAGAAGGTGCCGTGAGGCGGATGAGGCGGATGAGGCGGATGAGGCGGAGCCACACACGCCGCGCCTCAAAACGCTACCGCCCCTTACTGCGCTGATACCTTGCCCGCAGCCAGAAGACGGCGAAGAACGCCATCACCAGACAGATGCCGACGGCCGTCGCTAGGCAGGGGGAATAGTTGCCGATCCAGAGAACGATCGCCGGCATGAAATAGATGACGAGGCCGGCGCAGACGAGAATGACGGCCGCCGCGATTGCCTGCGAACGACTTTCGGATTTCGGGTCAGCCATGCAATGCACTCCTCTGGATGAGGAGATGGCCTTAGGCCAGCTGCCCGCGAAAGGCAACCGGCCGGCTGGTCACGCTCAAAGGCTGATCTTTGCCGAAGACACGGTGGCGTCGATATGGTCGACAAGCGCATCGGGAAGACCGAGACGCCCGGCAAGCAGGTCGAGATAACCGCGCTCTGCCCGCGAATCCGGATCGATCGTCAGTCGGGAAGCGGTGTAGAGCTCGACACGCTGCTCTTCGGTGACCGCCGCGGCAATCAGTGCATCGAGATCGGTCGGCTGCGAAAGTTCCCGCTCGATGAAAGCCGCCGCTTCGCCGCTGATGTCGGCAGCCTTGATCTTGTCGAAGATCAGCGCCCGCTCCGCATCGTCGATATGGCCATCGGCCTTGGCGGCGGCGAGCATGGCCCGGATCAGTACCAGGACGAACTCGTTGCTTTGGGCGGGTGACACCACGCTGAACCCGGAATCGGACGGCGGCGGCAGAACCGCGGTCGTCGTCGCTCCCGAAGCATCCGCAGGCGTGGCTGCTGCCTGGGCCGGTGCTTGGCCGGCCTGATAGTTCTTGTAGGCCTGGTAGCCGAGGCCGGCGATCGCCGCCAGCCCGCCGATGGCCAGCGCATTTCCGGCGATATTGCGGCCCGTCTTCGTACCGAGGATCGCGGTCGCGAGCGCACCGGCCTTCCACGGATTGTCCTTTGCCATCTGGACTGCGCTTCCGGCCCTGTCGCGGACGCTGCCTCCCACGCCCGGCACCTGCGAACCCAGAAACTGCTCAAGAAGCTTCCTCGCGTCGAACATTCCTCATCGTCTCCCTGTCTTTAAAAGCAAAGGGAAGATAGGAAGCGACGGCGCAAATGCAACTACGGGCGGCAAGCCGCCCGTATTCGGGGAACGGTGAACGGCAAGCCTCAGGCCTTCAGCGCAGCCGCCTCGGCGGCAAGCTTGGTGATGCCTGCCCAATCCCCAGCGGCGACCAATTCCTTCGGCGCGACCCACGAGCCGCCGACGCAGATCACGTTCGGCAGCGACAGGTAGTCGCGGGCGTTCTTCAGCGAGATGCTCCCGGTCGGGCAGAAGAGCGTACCGGCGAGTGGCGAGGAAAGCGCCTTCAGGTAGGCGGCGCCGCCTGCCTGCTCGGCCGGAAAGAACTTGAGGACCTGATAGCCCTCTTCGCGCAGCGCCATCACCTCGCTCGCCGTGGCGGCACCTGGCAGAAGCGGCACAGACGAACCGCGCGCAGCGTCGAGCAATTCCTGCGTCGTGCCGGGGCTGACGATGAACTTGGAGCCTGCAGCAACAGCCGCTTCCCAATGGGCAACGTTGAGAATGGTGCCGGCACCGACCTCGGCGCCTTCGACTTCATCCGCCACGGCGCGAACGGCATCGAGGGCGGCTGGCGTGCGCATGGTGATCTCGATTGCCCGCAGGCCGCCGGCCACCAGCGCGCGCGACAACAGCACGGCCGACTTGACGTCGTCTACGACGAGAACCGGAACGACAGGCTGAAGTTTCAGGATTGAAAGGAGCTTTTCTGTCTTCTCGCCCATGACCATTGTTTCCTTTTAAACGATTGAAATCCGGGTTCGGCATAGCGCCAAGGCTAGACTTTGTCGAGACCGAAGCCATGTTTGGAATGGAATGGGTATCAACGCCGAGAGAATTGCGCTAGCGTGGCGCGATCGTCACAGAAGGTACACCAGACATGGCGAAAGAGATCGAGCGAAAATTTCTGGTACGCAACGATAGCTGGCGCGCCGGAGCCGAAGGAAAGTCCATCCTGCGGCAAGGTTACATCGCGTCGATGGACGATCGCTCCGTGCGCGTGCGTGTGCTCGACGACAAGAAGGCTCGGCTGACGATCAAGATCGGCCGCAGCAGCATCACCCGCGAAGAATTCGAATACGACATCCCGGTTGCTGACGCCGAGCAGCTTCTCGATGATGCGATCGGTGTGGTGATCGAAAAAACGCGCTATCGGGTCCCGCACAAAGGCTTCGTTTGGGAAGTCGATGTGTTCTCGGGCCGGCATGGCGGTCTGGTGATCGCCGAGGTCGAAATGCGGTCCGAAAGCGACAAGCCGGACCTGCCGGCTTGGCTGGGCCGCGAGGTAACCGGCGATTTTCGTTATTCGAACCAGGCGCTAGCAACGGAATTCGAGCGCGACCGGCATGCCCTTCAGCATACGGCCTGACCGCGCCTTCACGGTTCAGTTTCGCAAGGCCGCGCGGCGCCAGCTGCGCCACGCAACAAAGATTCTCGATCAACGGCCAGATGGCCTGGATGACGCCATCCACGAGACCCGCAAGCGGCTGAAGCGCGTCCGCTCGCTCTACCGCCTCGCCTCAAGGGAAATGCCGAAATTCTGTGCGCGGGAAAATGCGCGCCTGCGCGATATTGCAGCATCGCTCTCGACGCTGCGCGACGCCGCGGCACTGGTAGAGACGGCAACCTACCTGCAAGACCGCGCACGCGATGCCGAGGAGGCTGAGGCAATTGGCCGCATCGTCGCCGTGCTCTCCGCGCGGCGCGATCAGATTGCTGCCGCCGACACCGATATCGAAGCAACGGTGCCTGACACGATCCTGGCCTTGAAGGCCGCAATCAACGCTGTGGGCGATATCCATTTCGCCGGCGGCCACCGAAAGCACGCACGGCTGCTTGCGAGGGGCTGGAGCGATACGACCCGCAAGGCGCGCAAGGCGCTTGGTGCGTGCCAGGCAAGAGTATCGGCGGAAGCCTTTCACACGCTTCGCAAGCGAACCCAGGACTACCGAGCCTATCACAAACTGCTCAGCCCGCTCTGGCCGGCCGCCATGGCTGCAAAATACGACGTAGCCAGCCGCCTGATCGACCTGCTCGGCCGCGTCTACGATCTCGAGCTGCTCTGCGACCTGGTGGAAACCGAGCACCACCATTTCGACAATGCCGATGATCTCGCGCATCTCCTCTACGCCATCATCTTCCATCAACAGCAAGACCGGCAAGCCGCACTCGAGGCCGCCGAGGATATTTTCGGCGACGATAGGCAGGACGAAGCAAGCCGCATCGAACTGCTCTGGATCGCCTTCGGCGACTGAGTGCCAGTCGAAACGCGGACGATTGCGCTTGCCCGCTGAAACCTGTATTTCCAGCCGCATGACAGACACTCTGACCCAACCGACGTCTGTGGCGAGCCCATTCCTCGTCGCGGCCCTTTATCATTTCGTCTCCGTTCCGCGGTTCGAGAGCTTGCGTGAGCCGCTGCAGGCTCTATGTGAGAAGAACGGCGTCAAGGGCACGCTTCTGCTCGCCCACGAAGGCATCAACGGCACCATCGGCGGCCCTGACGACGGCATCAGGACGGTGCTCGCCTATCTGCGCGCTCAGCCCGAATTTGCGGGGCTCGAGCACAAGGAAAGCCGCGCATCGAAGATGCCGTTCCTGCGCATGAAGGTGAAGCTCAAGAAAGAGATCGTCACCATGGGCGTCGAGAACATCGATCCCAACAAGGTGGTCGGCACCTATGTCGCGCCGCAGGACTGGAATACGCTGATCTCCGATCCCGATACGATCGTCATCGATACCCGCAACGACTACGAAACGGCGATCGGCACATTCCGTGGCGCGCTCGACCCGAAGACGAAGACGTTCCGCGAGTTTCCAGAATGGGTGCGCCAGAACACCGGCCTGCACAACAAGCCGAAGATCGCGATGTATTGCACCGGCGGCATCCGCTGCGAAAAGGCGACCGCCTTCATGAAGGATCAGGGCTTCGACGAGGTCTACCACCTCAAGGGCGGCATCCTGAAGTACCTCGAGGAGGTGCCACGGCAAGAGAGCCTCTGGGACGGCGCTTGCTTCGTCTTCGACGAGCGGGTGTCGGTGGAGCACGGGCTGAAGGAAGGTGAGCACAAGCTCTGCCATGCCTGCCGCAACCCGATCACCGCTGAAGAAATGACCTCCCCCCACTACGAAGAAGGCGTTTCCTGCAGCCACTGCCACGGCACGCGCAGTGAAGAGGACCGGTTGCGCTATCGACAGCGCCAGCATCAGATTGCGCTCGCCAAGCGGCGCGGGCAAAAGCATATCGGGACTTAGAGCGGCATGGCGGCGCGGTTTTGCCTCTGTTCCCGCGCTGACTTTTCGGATTTCAGGTCGGCCAGACCTCAAATCATCCTGATCTAGGCAGCGTTCGTGCGGCGCCTGTTGGTTTTGCGGGTGCGCGCTTCAAGCAGCCTTTCGGTGATCTGTTCTGCCGGCATCGGCTTGCCGAAGAAATAGCCTTGCAGCGTGTCGCAGCCGAAGAGGCGGACGGTGATCGCTTGCTCTTCGGTTTCGATACCTTCGGCTGTCACCGGGATATCCAGGGAACGCGCCAGCGCGACCGTCGCCTGCAGCATCTCGCGCTGGCTGTCGCTTTCCTGAATCTGCATCACCAGCGAACGGTCGATCTTGATGCGGTCGAAGCCGAACTGGCGCAGATAGCCGATGGACGAGAAGCCCGACCCGAAGTCGTCGAGCGCAATCGTGACACCAAGCGTCTTCAACCGCTCGATCGACTGGCGCGTACGCTGGGGATTCTGGATCATGTATCCTTCGGTTACCTCAAGCGTAACACGCTTTGCCTCGATATCGGTCTGCCGCAGCACGTAGCGGACATAATCGGTGAAGGCGGGGTTGCGGAACTGCCCGGGCGACACGTTGACCGAAATGCGCAGCTCCGGCCATTGCTTGGCCGTTTCGCACGCCTTGCGCAGCACGAAGAGGCCGAGTGCCTCGATCAGCCCGCTCGTTTCGGCAACGGGAATGAAGACCTCCGGCGATACCGGCCCGTGTCCAGGACGGTTCCACCGCACCAGCGCCTCGACGCCCGTCATTTCATGGCTCGCAGCATCGATCAGCGGCTGGTAGGCCAGCGTCAGGTCGCCACCTTCGATCGCCATGCGCAAGTCGAGCTCGAGGGCGTTGCGCTCTTCGCGATCCGCGTCCATGGCTGGATCGTAAAGCGTCATTCGCGCCCGACCTGCCTCCTTAGCCTTGTACATCGCCAGATCGGCGCGGCGCACCAGTTCTTCGCGTCCGACAACGCCACTGGCCGAGACCGCGATCCCGATGCTTGCGCCGATCACCACCACACGGCGGCCGATTTCCAGCGGCTCGGCGAGGAAGTCGAGGATATGTTCGGAGAGCTGCAGCGCCGCCGCCTCGGCGTCTTTCGAGGCAAAGGCGATCGCGAACTCGTCGCCGCCGATGCGCGCCAGCGCCGCGCCATCGGGAATGAGAACCTTGAGGCCCGCTGCCACGGCCCGGATCAGCTGGTCGCCCGTGCCGTGTCCGTAGGCGTCGTTGACCTCCTTGAAACCATCGAGATCGAGATAGAGAACCAGCGCGTTCTGCTGTGACTGTGTCGCGGTTGCGACCAAGGCGTCCACAGCCAGCCGCAGCCCATCCCGGTTCAAAAGCCCGCTCAACCGGTCGCGAAGCGCGTCCTCGCGCGCGTTGACTTCCTCGGCCTTGAGCCTGCGGCCCGTCATCCAGCCGATGATGAGAAGGACGAAGAAGAACAACCCGACCAGGCAGAGGGCTTGCACGACCTTCGGCCGCACCTCGCTGTATCCGATGTCGCCAGGCGCCCGCGGCGTCCAGATAAGCTTGCCAAGGGACTTGCCCTGCGCATCCTCAATGTCAACGGCATAGCCCGCTGGAAAATCGGGCGCGACCTTCCTGAGGCCGGCGATTACATAGGTCGTCCCAAGCTCATCGATCCGATGAGCGTCGAGATGGCGGGCAAATATCAGATACCGATGACGGTCGGCCGGGACGGCAAGAGCCCCTGACTTTTCGCGGACGAGCGCAACGCCGACAACGGCAATACCGGATTTCGTTCCCACGAAGCCGGTTGCCTCCGGGGCGTCTTGCCGACCTGGCGCCTTGGCTCTGTCGAAGAGCGTCCAAAGCGACGGGGCAAAGAAATCATCAAGCGAACCGCCCATCGGCTTGCCGTCACGATAGGCCATGATCGGCTTCCTGTCGTCGCCGATGACGATCGCCATGTCGAAGAGCGAACTGTTGACGGACATTTCCCCGTAGTTCGAGATCGTCCACGGCATGCCGTCCGAGGCGTAGACGTTGGTGGCGGCATCGTCCCAGGCAGCATAATCGTTGAGCGTGGCAGAGAGCTGTGCCGCGAAGGTCTGCAGGGCACCCGACATCGTCTCCCGCGAGCGTTCGTCATCCAGGACATTGGATTTCTGCGCCACGTGATCCAAAGCGTTGAGCACCATCATGGTGACTACGGCCACGACGATGGCGAACGAAAACAGCACGCCCGTCACGGTTGTGTGACGACCCGCACCCAAGACCCTTCCTTTTACGCTGGAAACCGACGCCATGCATTCTCCCCAATCGGGAAATACTGGCCGGCAACACTTCAAAAAACTGTTAAGGCAGCGGTACAACGAGTCATCATTCAGCGTTTTTTTCAATACATATGCATGTTGAAGGAAACGCTTGTGCTTCAATGTGTTGCATAGCAGTCGCCGAGGTCGTCAGCCCTCGGACGGTTCGATCGCATCGCAGAATTTTGCAAGCGCTGCCGTCAAGATACCCCTTTCGGAGCATTCGCGCAGGCAGGCGGCCCGCGCACCGTCGGTCTTGCCGAGCAGAGCCACACGCAAAAATGCAGCCCGGACGAGAGAAAAGGACATGGTCTCAAGCACCTCGGTCAACTGCGCCAGCACAACGTCGCCGCGATGCGAGGCATGGGCGATCATGACGGGCTTGAAAGGAACCTCGTCCCCCGAGACCAACCAGTCCAGCGCGTTCTTGAGCCCGCCCGGCATGCCGTGCGCATATTCCGGGCAGGCGATGATGATACCGTCGGCCGTGCCGACGCTCGCGGCGAACTGGCCGACGACCGCAGGCCTGTGCTCTCCTTCCAGATCAGGATTGAAGATCGGCAGATCGCCGATCAGCTCGCAGATTTCGACGGTTACGCCCTCGGGCGCATGATCCCTGAGGGCCTCGAGCAGCTGGCGATTGGTCGAGACCTTTCGCTGGCTGCCGCAGAGCGCATAGAGAAAGAGAGGTTTCCGATCCATGCGCCCGGTTTAAAGCACGGCGCCGATTCGCGCCATCAGTCGCGCCTCAGGCGGCCTTGTGGTTGCCCTTCGGGAACTGCGCTGCAAGGTCGCCATACCACTTGCCGCTCTTCTTCACCGTGCGCAACTGCGTGTCGTAATCGACGTGAACCAGGCCGAAGCGCATCCTGTAGCCCTCCGCCCATTCGAAATTGTCCATCAGGCTCCAGGCAAAGTAGCCGCGCATCGGATAGCCGTCCTTGATCAGGTCTGCGACAACAGCAAGATGGTCGCCGTAGTAATCGAGACGCGGCTGGTCATCCACCTCGCCGTCGGCAACGTCCATGTTGTAGCAGGCGCCGTTTTCGGTGATGTAGCACTCCGGCAGCTCGTAGCGGCGGTAGAGGTCTTCAACGAGAAGCTTCAGCCCCGGCGCGTAGACTTCCCAGCCGATATCGGTCTTCACGTCGCTGACCGGCGGCGCCTCGACCGTCCAGGGGAAATCGCCGCTCTTGGCCGGATCGTCGGCAACGCGCAACGGCGTATAATAGTTGAGACCCCACCAATCGAGCTTCTGGCTGATGATCTCAAGGTCGCCATCCGCGATAGCAGGCATCCGGTCGCCAAGCGCCTCCACGAACTCCGCGGCATACTCGCCCTTAAACACCGGATCGAAGAAGGCGCCGTTGTGGAACTGGTGCGCCCGCTCGCCGGCGGCCTTGTCGGCAGCACTGTCGGAGCCCGGAATGACCGACATGGCATTGAGCACGAGGCCGACAGGTACGGCAGGCGCTTCCGAACGGATCGCCTCGACACCCAGGCCATGGGCAAGGTTCATGTGGTGCATGGCATGGACGGCTGCCTGCATGTTGCGCTCGCCCGGCGCATGGATGCCGTAGAGGTGGCTGAGCCAGACGATGCACCACGGCTCGTTGAAGGTCGCGACGCTGTCGAGACGGTCGCCGAGGCGCGCCATCACCGTCTTGGCGTAGCGCTGGTAGGCATAGGCCGTCGAGCGGGCCGTCCAGCCGCCCTCACCCATCAGCGTCAGCGGCAGATCCCAGTGGTAAAGTGTCGCGTAGGTCTTGATGCCGCGCGCCTTGCAGCCGTCGACCAGGCGATCGTAGAAATCCAGCCCCCGTTCGTTCACCGGACCGGTGCCGTCGGGGACGATGCGCGGCCAGGCGATCGAGAAGCGGTAGGCTTCGACGCCCATCGACTTGATGAGGTCGAGATCCTGATCGAGGCGATTGTAGTGGTCGCAGGCGACGTCGCCGTTGTGACGGCCATAGACGCGGCCGGGCATGTTGCAGAACGCATCCCAGATGGACGGCTTGCGGCCGTCGGCCTTGCTGGCGCCCTCGATCTGAAAGGCGGCCGTTGCGACGCCAAAGGTAAAGTCGCCCGGAAAGCGGGTGGCAAGGGTCTTCGGATCGATCATCTGGAATCCCGTCTATTCTGGTTTCGCGGCGGTTTAGCCAAGCTGGGGTGGCTTGTACAGATAAAACTGCAACGTTGCAGGAACGTGAAAGCCGCCCGGTTTTCCGATCAGCATCGGTCGCAGGACACCACCGTCAAACGCGAATGGGCGCACTCCCCAGGATTGCGGGAATGCGCCCGTCGTTGCGTTATTCCGGGCGGATTAGCGCACAATCAGACCTTGACCCAGGCGCCGTTCTTCTTCGACGAGGCGACGCAGGCGTCAACGAACGCCACGCCCTTAACGCCGTCGTCGACCGTCGGATAGACCACGGCCTTGTCGACAGCCTTGCCCTTCCTGTGGGCGTTGATGGCATGAGCGGCTTCCGTATAAATCGTCGCGAACGCTTCGAGATACCCTTCCGGGTGACCCGACGGAATGCGCGAGACACGCGCGGCAGCCGGCCCGGATCCGGCGCCGTTGCGGGTGATCAGCCGCTTGGATTCGCCAAATGGTGTGAACCAGAGGTAGTTCGGATCCGCCTGTACCCATTCGAGACCACCCTTGGTGCCATAGACACGGACCTTCAGGCCGTTCTCGTGGCCGGGCGCCACCTGGCTGCACCAGAGCATGCCCTTGGCCGGCTTCTCGCTGCCCTTTGCCTTGAAGCGCAGCATCACGTGAGCGTTGTCGTCGAGACGGCGGCCTTCGACGAAGCTGTCGAGATCGGCGGCAAGGCTGTCGAGTTCGAGGCCGGAAACGAAGGAGGCGAGGTTATAGGCATGTGTGCCGATATCGCCCGTCGAACCGCCCGCGCCCGACTGCGCCGGATCGGTGCGCCAGACGGCCTGCTTGGCACCGCTCTGCTCGACGGCTTCCGTCAGCCAGTCCTGCGGATACTCGGCCTGTACGATGCGGATATCGCCGAGTTCGCCGTTGGCGATCATCTCGCGCGCCTGGCGCACCATCGGGTAGCCCGTGTAGTTGTGCGTCAGAATGAAGAGAGCGCCGCTCTCGTCGGCCACCTTCTTCAGCTTCTTGGCGTCCGCCAGGTTCGACGTCAGCGGCTTGTCGCAGATGACATGGATGCCGCGGCGCAGGAATTCCTTGGCGGCATCGTAGTGCACATGGTTCGGCGTGACGATCGAGACGGCTTCGATGCCGTTCTTAAGCTTGGCTTCGCGGATCGCCATCTCGCGATAGCTGGAATAGGTGCGCGACGGATCAAGCCCGAGATCGCGGCCCGAAGCGATTGCCTTTTCTGGCGTGGACGACAGCGCGCCGGCGATGAGTTCATACTGATCGTCGATGCGGGCTGCGATGCGGTGGACCGCGCCGATGAAGGCGCCGGCGCCGCCGCCGACCATGCCGAGGCGGATGCGCGGCTCGCGCGTCTGTTGCGTTGATGCTTCGATTGCCATTGGTTCCTCCTGAAAAAAGATTCTTGCGCTCGGACGGCGCCACGGATCGCTTCTCCCCTTGGCGGGAAGGTGGCGGCAGCCGATGAGGGGGCGACGCGGCAGATACGATGCCCTTCGCTTGGTCTCAGAGCGTCGCTTCGCTCCTCCCCCTCATCTGTCCTTCGGACATCTTCTCCCCCCGGGGGAGAAGAGAAAAAACGACAGCTTAAAGCCCGAGCATCCGTCGGTTCGCCGCCTGGTCGGTGCCGCTGCCGGCGAAGTCGTCGAACGCCTTCTCGGTGACGCGGATGATGTGCGCCTTGACGAACTCGGCGCCCTCGCGCGCACCGTCCTCCGGATGCTTCAGCGCGCATTCCCATTCGACCACGGCCCAGCCATCGAAATTGTTGGCCGTCATCTTCGAGAACACCGCACCGAAATCGACCTGGCCGTCGCCGAGCGACCGGAAGCGGCCGGCACGCTCTACCCAGCCCTGATAGCCGCCATAGACGCCCTGGCGCCCGGTCGGATTGAACTCGGCATCCTTGACGTGGAACATCTTGATCCGGTCCTTGTAGATGTCGATGTTGTCGAGATAGTCGAGGCACTGCAGCACGTAATGCGACGGATCGTAGAGCATGTTGGCGCGCGGATGGTTGCCGACGCGCTCCAGGAACATCTCGAAGGTGATGCCGTCATGCAGGTCTTCGCCCGGATGGATCTCGTAGCAGACGTCGACGCCGTTTGCGTCGGCGTGATCGAGGATCGGCTTCCAGCGGCGGGCAAGCTCGTCGAAGGCCGTCTCGACGAGACCGGCCGGGCGTTGCGGCCACGGATAGATGAACGGCCAGGCAAGCGCGCCCGAGAAGGTCGCATGCGCCTTGATGCCGAGGTGCTTGGAGGCTGTCAGCGCCATCTTCACCTGCTCGACCGCCCATTCCTGGCGCGCCTTCGGATTGCCGCGCACTTCGGATGCGGCAAAGCCGTCGAAGGCTTCGTCATAGGCCGGATGCACGGCAACCAGCTGGCCCTGCAGATGGGTCGAAAGCTCGGTGATCTCGACGCCGTTGTCGCGCGCCTTGCCGGCGAACTCGTCGCAATAGTCCTTGGAAGACGCGGCCTTCTTGAGATCGATCAGCTGGCTCGCCCAGGTGGGAACCTGCACGCCCTTGTAGCCGATGTCGGCGGCCCACTTGGTGATCGAATCCCAGGAGTTGAAAGGTGCGGCATCGCCCGCAAACTGCCCGAGGAACAAGCCTGGGCCTTTGATCGTCTTCATGTCAGATTCCTCCCTGAACAATGACCGTAAACGTTTCTGGTAGAGTTCTACCACTTAGTTTCCCGTCCGCAAGCCGATTCCAGCCGCAGGACAAATTTGCCCGATGGGCGAAAATAGAAGGGCCGGACTTAATCACGGCATGCCCTCGCCCGCAAGACGTACGTACCGCATATCTTGTCTCCGCCGCCGGTCCGCGGCAAGCCGCCGTATCCATGCTCGAAACAGTATTCAGTCCGTTTGATGGAACTTGCCGTCGTCCCGTGATAGTCTCTGCAGACCAGGAGGTTGGCGGATGACGCGACGACTGGCAGCAATCTTGGATGCCGATGTTGTCGGCTTCTCCAGGCTGATGGGCCTCGATGAAGCGGGGACTTTCGCGACTTTGAAGGCCCACAACTCCGAGCTCATCGTGCCCGCGATCACGCGGCACAACGGACATGTCGTGAAATTCATCGGCGACGGGACGCTTGCGGAGTTCGCCAGCGTTGTCGATGCGCTGAGTTGCGCTATCGAGATCCAGAATGCAATCGTCCTGCGCAACGAGGACGTCGCCGCGGAACGCCGGATGATTTGGCGCATAGGCGTTCACCTCGACGACATCCTGGCCGAAGACGACGACATCTACGGTGACGGCGTCAACGTCGCCGCACGGTTGCAGGGCCTGGCGCCGCCGGGCGGGATTTGTGTCTCGCAACAGGTTTGCGATCAGATCGGTTCGAAACTGGACTTCAAGGCCACCGACTTCGGCAACCGCAGGCTCAAAAACATCGATCATCTGGTGCGTGTCTGGCGGTGGTCGCCGGCGGGACAGGACGAGACCCTCCCCGAGGCGCCATCCTCCGCCCCATTGCCGATTCAAAAGCGCCCCTCGATTGCGGTCCTGCCGTTTGCCAACATGTCGAGCGTGGAAGGGCAGGAGCACTTTTCGGACGGCTTTACCGACGAGCTGATCGCAACGCTTGCGCGCTGCCGCTGGCTGCTCGTGGCGGCGCGCAATTCGTCCTTCAGCTATAAGGGACGTGCGGTCGATGCACGCCGGGTCGCCGAAGAGCTCGGCGTGAAATACGTGCTGGAAGGCAGCGTCAGGCGGTCGAACACCAAGATCCGCATCACGGCGCAGCTGCTCAGCGGCAGCGACGGCACGCTGCTCTGGGCGGAGCGCTACGACCGCACGCTGGCTGACATTTTCGACGTCCAGGACGAGATCGCTTCCGAGATTACCGGGACGATCGAGCCGGAACTCGGCACCATCGAATTCGCTGCCCTTCGCGGACGTTCGGCTGTCGATATGACCGCGTGGGAGATCTACCTCAAGGGCCTCTGGCATCTCTATAAATTCACCCTCGACGATCTCAACACATCCAGGGAGCTGTTCGAGCAGGCAATCCGCATCGATCCGACGTTTGCGCAGGCTCAGGCGCGGCTTGCCTATGTGCATATCCAGCTCGGCTGGTATGGCTCCATCGACGAGCGCGCCGGTCGCATATGCGAGGCGATCGATCTGGCCGAGCGTGCAATCGCGCTCGACCAGAAGGAGCCTGCAGCACATCTGGCGCTTGGCCGGGCGCTCGCGCTTGACGGTGCGACCGCGGCCGGGATCGCTCATCTTCGCAATGCGATAGAATTGGACCACAGTTTCGCCCAGGCGCATTTCGCGCTCGGCCAGGCTCTGTGCTATATCCAGCGCCCCGAGGAGGGAATGCCGGAAATCAAGGAGGCCTTTCGCCTCAGTCCCCGTGATCCGCATTTATGGACTTTCTACAACATGCTTGCGATTGCCCACTACCAGATGGGCAACATGGAGGAGGCTGCCGAGGCCGCGCGCGCATCGCTGCGTTCCCCGAACGTAACCTTCTGGCCGGCGATGATTCTGGTGGCAATTCTTGGACGGCAGGGCAAGGTCGACGAGGCAAGGGAGGCGATCAGGACGCTTCATCGTTTCCGCCCGGGAATGAATTTAGTCGCCGCCCGACGTGAGTTCTATTTCGGCGCCAATGCCACCATGACGGAGGCTTTCGTCGATCAGTTCACCGCCGACCTTCAAAGCGCCGGTCTACCGCAATAGTCATCGGCAAAGGCGCCCACCCCTTCGGATGAGCGCCTCCACATTTTGCAACGATCAGAACGGAGAATCCGGGAAGTAGAAGTCCTTCGCGTTATCCTTCGTCACCAGCGTCGCGTCGAGGATGTAGGTACCGCGGACCGGAACCTGATCGTAGAGCGAAGCGGCAGTCAGTTCCATTGCCGTGCCAACCATCGCCGGCGGATAGAGAACGTCGACCGGGATCAGCTTGTCGCCATCCATGACCTTCTTGACCATGTCCTTGGAGCCGGCGCCGGCAACGACATACTGGATGTCGGTACGCTTTGCCTGCTCGATCGCCTGCAGTACGCCGACAGCCATGTCGTCGTCCTGGCACCAGACCACATCGATCTTCGGATATTTGGTCAGGTAGTCCTGCATCACCTTGAAGGCATCGTCGCGGTTCCAGTTGCCGAACTGGCGGTCGAGAACCTTGACGTTGGAGCCGGCGATACCCTTGTCGAAACCGTCCTGGCGCTGCTGATCGATCGGGATCGGCAGACCGCGGATGACGACGACCTGTGCGTCAGGGGTGGTATCCCTGATGTACTTGCCGGCGACTTCGCCGAGCGCAGGGTTGTTGCCGGCGACGTAGATATCCCGGACGCTATCATCGTTTGCACTCGGCGCACGGTCGACCAGGGCGACGAAGGTACCCTTGCTCTTCACTTCCTTGATGGCGTTGACCAGCGGATCGGGATCCGACGGCAGGATGACGAGTGCATCCATGCCCTGCGTTGCAAGATCCTGCACCGCATTTGCCTGGCTGGCCGCATCAGGCGACGTCTTGACGATGACGTTCAGGCCCGGATGCTCGGCCATCAAAAGCTTGGCAACACGCTCGGCATGGAACACCACGCCCGAGGTCCAGCCGTGGTCGGCCGCCGGAATGGAAACGCCGATCGTCACTTTCTTGTCCTGGGCATGGGCGACGCCGGCAAGCAAAGCCGCCGCAACCGCCAAACCAAACATTGTCTTACGCATGTCTATTCTCCTCCCAACGAACTTCGGGGCTTGCAGACTTCCGACCGGGCGCCCCGTTGACCCAATCAATTCCTTATCTGCGTGCCAGCGACCGCTGCACGAGCATGGCGATGATGATGATGGACCCCTGGATGGCGCCGATCAGGTACTCGCTGATGAAATTCGACAGCAGCATGATGTTGCCCACGAGCTCCAGGATGAAGGCGCCGCAGATCGTGCCCCATACCCGGCCGGCACCACCCTTGAGCGCCGTTCCGCCGACGACGACGGCCGTGATGGCTTGCAGTTCCCACAGGATGCCTGTTGTCGCCGAAGTCGACCCGAGACGCGGCACGTAGAGCAGGACGGCAATGGCGACGCAGAGCCCCTGGATGACGAAGGCGATGGTGCGCACGCGGTTGACGGCAATGCCGGAATAACGCGCGACATCGCTGTTCGAGCCAACCGCCACGACATGCCGGCCATAGCGGGTGCGGTAGAGGATGAAGGCCGCAACGGCGGTGACGGCGAGGATCACAACGATCGGCACGGGAATGCCGGCGATGGAGCCGAAATAGACCGGCCGGTAGAGCGCCTGCTGTTCGGCAGAGCGCAGCGTGATCGCGCCGCCCTGCGACAGCCAGGTCGTCAGGCCGCGGTAGATACCCATGGTGCCAAGCGTCGCGATAAACGGCTCAATCTTGCCGAGTGTCGTGATCAGGCCGTTGGCGAGACCGCAAAGAGCGCCGGCAACGACCGTGAAGACTACAGCGACGACGAGCATCAGCACAGGATTGGCAATGATCCCGGAATTCATCAGCAGGATCATCAGGCTGGCGACGAAGGCCACCATCGACCCGACCGAAAGGTCAAGGTCGCCGGACGAGATCACGAAGGTTGCGCCGACCGCGATGATGGCGATGAATGCGCTGCGGGTAGCGACGTTGGCAAGGTTGGTGATGCCGATGAAATTCGGGTTCACCAACGCGCCGACGACGAGCAGCAGCGCGAGTGCTGCAAAGGGCGCGACCGCCCTGAGGTCGATATCCCGCCAGGAGCGCCGTCTGATCTCCCGGGTCTCCTCGTTTACACTCATCTCCAAAACCAACCTCCCGTCTCATCCCTGCTGGGCATTTTGTCTGTTGGCTGCTTGAACGGCAGCTGTTGTTATTGAGCGTCCTGCGTCAGGCGGCCTTCTTCTTCAAGCCCGCCGCGTAGCGCATGATCTCCTGCTCGGAGATCTCGTCGCCCTCGAGCACGCCAACGATACGCCCCTCGCGCATGACGGCCACCCTCGTACAAAGGCCTATGACCTCCGGCATTTCGGATGAGACGACGATGATCGACCGGCCGTCGCGCGCCAGCGCCGAAATGAAATGATAGATCTGCTGCTTGGTGCCGACATCGATGCCGCGTGTCGGCTCGTCGATGATGATGATGTCGGGCTCGGTCTCCATGACCTTGGCAAGAAGCAGCTTCTGCTGGTTGCCGCCCGACATGCGGCCGGCCACGATATTGCTGTCGCGGACGCGGATATCGAAGCGACGCGTTGCCTTCGCCAAGGCAGCCGCTTCGCTCCTGGGGTTCAGGTATCCGTGATACGCATGCTGCCCCAGCGACTGTAGCGTCAGATTTGCCATTATGCCCGAGCCGAGCAGAAGACCTTTCGACTTGCGGTCCTTGGTCATGTAGGCGAGCCCGCTGCGGTTGGCCGCATGCACATCACCGGCGGGGATCGATTCATTCCTGATGGTCACCTCCCCGGATGTACGCGCCCGCAATCCCGCAATCGCCTCCATCAGCTCGGTACGGCCGGATCCGATCATGCCGGAGAAACCGATGATCTCGCCCTTGCGAAGCTCGAAACTGGCGTCCTGCACGTAGCCCGTCGAAATGCCATCGACACGGAGCACGACCTCCTCGTCGACGTCGGGCTCGACCTTGGTCGGATAAAGGCTGGAGAGCTCGCGACCCACCATCAGCTGCGCGATCGATTCGCCGTCGAGGATCGCCGTCGGCGACGTCTTGACCCACTGCCCGTCCCTCAGCACCGTGATCCGGTCGGTCAGCTCCATGACCTCGTCCAGCTTGTGCGACACAAAGACGAAGCTTGTGCCCTTGTCGCGAAGCTTGCGGACCTGCTTGAAGAGGAAATTGGTTTCCTCGCGTGACAGCACCGCCGTCGGCTCGTCCATGAAGACGACGCGCGCGTCGCGGCTGATCGCCTTGGCGATTTCGACCATCTGCTTGTCGGCAATGGAAAGCGTGCTGATGAACGCGTTCTCGTCGACATGCGACCCGAGCAGATCGAGCGCCTTGCGGGTTTCCGCGCGCATATACTTGCGGTCCAGCACGCCGAAACGGGTGACCTCGCGGCCGAGAAACAGGCTCTCGGTAACGGTCAGATGTTCGGCGAGATTGAATTCCTGGTGGATGATGACGATGCCCTGCGCCTCGGCTGCACCGTTCGGCGGCAAAGTCACCGGCTTGCCGTCAAGCAGGATCTCGCCGGAGGTCGGCTGCTCGAAGCCGGACATGACCTTGACGAGCGTCGATTTGCCGGCACCATTCTCCCCCATCAGCGCATGGATTTCACCGGCGCGAAGATCGAAGTTGACGCTGAAGAGGACCTGCACCCCATTGAAGGATTTGCATATACGCCTGGCGGACAACACCACGGGCGCCGCCTCGGCAGTCTCCACACTCATGATTTCCTCCCTGCGGGCTCCCGGCCGCTTTAACCCGTATGTAAACCTTTACATTCGCGATGTAAAGGTTTACATCGTGGCTTTACACAGATCTGTCGCCGTCAGCCTTTGACGTATCGCTCAGTCTGTGTAGTGTCGCCGCGAATGCAGCCCCAAGGCAGAACGCAGTGTCGAATTCCGCACCCGCCACAATCGAAGACGTCGCCAGAATCGCCGAGGTCTCCATCGCGACGGTCTCGCGGGCGATCCACACGCCGGAGAAGGTCGCCAATTCTACGCGGCTCAAGGTGAACCAGGCAATCGCCATCACGGGATACACGACCAACGCCATGGCGCGCAGCCTGAGGCTCGGTCGATCCAACATGATTCTGGTCGTGGCGCCCGACATCGGCGACCCCAATTTCTCCAACATTCTGGTCGGCCTGGAAAATGAGGCGCGTGCCCATGGCTACGGCGTCCTGATCGGCCACACGCAGAACGACGCCCAGCGCGGTCTGGAATATCTGAAGTTCCTCAATTCCAATCAGGCCGCCGGGTTGATCCTGTTCACCGGCATCCTGCCGTTCGGCCATCAGACGATGACAGCCAGGCTGCCGCCGAGCGTCGGCGTCTTCGAGCCCGTCTTCAACGGTGGCATTCCCTATGTCGGCGTCGACGACACCGAGGGCGCTCGAAAGGCCGTGGACCTGCTGCTCGCCGAAGGCCACCGCAAGATCGCCTTTATCGGCGATTCGCGCACGAGGCTTGCCTACAGCAGGCGGCGCCAGGGCTATGACGAAGGTCTGGATGCTGCCGGTGTCCCCCCGGAGCTGCGCATCGTGCTCGAAGGCGACGGCACGCTCGAGAGCGGACGCCACGCCGTGGAACAGCTTTTCATGCGCGACACCCTGCCGACGGCCTTCATGTGCGTCAACGACCAGACGGCAATCGGTGTGATGATCGGGCTCAACGCCCGCGGCTACGACATTCCGCGCGATTTCTCGGTGACCGGCTTCGACGACGTGCCGCAGGCCGTCTTCATATCTCCCCCGCTGACAACAATCCGCCAGCCGCGAACGGCAATCGGCAAGCAGGCCATGGCGCTTCTGCTGGAGCTTTTGTCGGACGGCCAGCCCGCCGAAACGGAAATCCTGCTGCGGCCCGACCTGGTCGTCCGAAACTCGGTGTCCGCGCCCTCGCGCCGGTGGACGAAGCGCTGAGGCTTGGGCCCGGCGCGGACGCGATTTTCGACCAATCAGAACTTGGTTCAGACCGGAAGGAGCCGGGAAGCTCTCGCTCCCCGGCTCTCCCTGTGACAAGTCAAACCCGCATTAAACGTAGCGGTTGACGACGTTTTCCAGCAGTTCCTGCTTGCCGGACCTGGGCTGCGGGTTGATGTCCTTGCTTTCGACCCATTCGGCGATCTGCTCGAGCGAGTATTCGCCGCGCAGCAGCTTCTGGCCGTCGGCCGAATTCCAGCCTGCGTAGCGATCGTCGAGCGGCTGCGACAGCGCCTTGTCCTCGATCATCTTGGCAGCAGCCTTGAGGCCGCGGGCGCAGCAATCCATGCCGCCGATGTGGCCGATCAGGAGATCTGCGGGATCGAGCGACTGACGGCGCAGCTTCGAATCGAAGTTGGTACCGCCGGTCTTGAAGCCGCCGCCTGCCAGAACGTGATAGTAGGCGAGCGCCATCTCCGGAACGTTGTTCGGGAACTGGTCGGTATCCCAGCCGGACTGGTAGTCGTTGCGGTTCATGTCGATCGAGCCGAAGATGCCGAGCGCGTTGGCAAGCGCCAGTTCGTGCTCGAAGGAGTGGCCGGCGAGGATCGCGTGGCCCTGCTCGATATTGACCTTCACTTCGTTCTCGAGCCCGTTCTTCTTCAGGAAGCCGTAGACCGTTGCGACGTCGTAATCGTACTGGTGCTTGGTCGGCTCCTGCGGCTTCGGCTCGATCAGGATCGTGCCCTTGTAGCCGATCTTGTGCTTGTACTCGACGACGAGGTTGAGGAAGCGCCCGAGCTGGTCGAGTTCGCGCTTCAGGTCGGTGTTGAGCAGGGTTTCATAGCCTTCGCGGCCGCCCCACAAAACGTAGTTCTCGCCGCCGAGCTTCTGCGTGGCGTCCATGCAGGTTTTCACGGTCGCAGCAGAGAATGCAAAGACGTCCGGATCCGGATTGGTCGCGGCACCCGACATGAAGCGGCGGTTGGAGAAGAGGTTCGCCGTGCCCCAGAGCAGCTTGACGCCGGTTGCGGCCTGCTTCTCGGCGAAGTAGTCGACGATCTCGTTGAGGTTCTTGGTATTCTCGGCAAAGTTCCTGCCTTCCGGACGCACGTCGGCGTCGTGGAAGCAGTAGTAGGGCGCGCCGAGGAGTTGGAAGAATTCGAAGGCGACATCGGCCTTCAGCTTCGCAGCCTTCATCGTGTCTTCGAACCACGGGCGCAGGAAAGTCTGGCCGCCGAAGGGATCGCCGCCCGGCCACGTGAAGGTGTGCCAGTAGGCGACGGCAAAACGCAGATGGTCTTCCATGCGCTTGCCCATGACGATCTCGTCGGGTTGGTAGTAGCGGAAGGCCAGCGGGTTCGTGCTGTCGGGGCCTTCGTATTTAACCTTTTGGATATCGCCGAAAAATCCGGTGCTCATGATCTGTCTCCTTGGTGGTATTCGAAACGGTTCTAATTTCTTGTTTTCGCCTGGGCAGCCCCCTCATCCGCCTGCCGGCACCGTCTCCCCGAGGGGGAGAAGAGACGTGTGGCAGCGTTTGCGACTCCTTCATCTGCAAACGCTGCGGGTTACCCTCTCCCCTGGGGGAGAGGGCAGGATGAGGCGGCAGCCTCAATTTCCTGTGCCCTTCTCTCAGCGCGCCCCCAGCGACTTGATCGCCGGATAGAGCGCCCGGTAACGCTTGTAGGCATCCTCGTAGGCGCCGCTCAAAGCCTTGTCCGGCTCGATCGTGCCGTCCGTTTCCGGCGGCGTGCAGACGCCAACCGGGTCCGCACCCGTGGCCGCGATCAGGCCGAGGCGGGCAGCGCCAAAGGCCGCGCCGAAATCGCCGTCAGCAGGCAGATCGACGGGAACGCCCAGCGCCGTCGCGATCGAGGCCAGCCAATAGCGCGAGCGCGAGCCGCCGCCGATGGCGGTGACGCGGCTGATATCGGTGCCGGCGGACCGAAGCGCTTCGAGATTGTCGCGGATCGCAAACGACACGCCTTCGAGCACCGCCTGGGTCAACACGACGCGGCTACTCTCGTGCTCAAGGCCGATGAAAGCGCCGCGKATGACGGCATCGTTGTGGGGCGTGCGCTCGCCGGAGAGATAGGGCAGGAAGGTGACGCCCGAAGGCGCCTTCAGCGTCTCGCCCAGTTCGACAGTCAGATCCGCCGGCGATTTGCCCGTCACATCGGAATGCCAGTTCAGCGCATCGGTGGCCGACAGAATGACGCCCATCTGGTGCCAGGTATCAGGCAGCGCGTGGCAGAAGGCATGCACCGCACTTTCGGGCTTCGGCAGATAGGCGCCGTTGGCGGCAAAGAGAACGCCGGAGGTCCCAAGCGAAACGAAGGCCGCACCATGGCTGACCGTACCCATGCCGCAGGCGGACGCCGCATTGTCGCCTGCCCCGCCGGCAACGACTGCGACACCGGAAATGCCCCACTGGGCGGCGAGTTCCGAGCGCAGCTTGCCGCCCTGCTCTGTGCCTTCGATGAGCGTCGGCATCTGCTTTTCATCAAGGCCGGTCGCGGCCAGCAGCTCGGACGACCATCTGCGCTTGCCGGTGTCGAGCCATGACGTGCCGGCCGAATCCGACATTTCGGAGATGTGTTCGCCAGTCAGCCAGAGGCGCAGATAGTCTTTCGGCAGCAGCACCTTGGCAACCTTGCCAAAAACATCCGGCTCATGCTTGGCGACCCAGGCGAGCTTCGGCGCGGTGAACCCGGGGAAAACGATGTTGCCGGTCAGCTTGCGGAATTTCGGATCGGCATCGAGCGCGGCCGCTTCGACATAGCTGCGCGTGTCGTTCCACAGGATGCAGGGGCGCAGCACCTTGTCGTCGGCATCGAGCAGCGTCGCACCGTGCATCTGGCCGGAAAGGCCGATGCCCTTGACGGCGGCGAGTTCCTTGGGGTGTTTCGCCTTCAGGCCGGCAACAGCCTCTTCGGTCGCGCGAACCCAGTGCGACGGTTCCTGCTCCGACCAGCCGGAATGCGGACGCGATACATCGAGAGACCCATTGGCCGAACCGATGATCCTCTGATCGCCGTCGATCAGCATGGCTTTCACGCCGGAGGTTCCGAGATCGAGACCCAGATACATGTGTTTCTCCCTTGCCGTTACGGCAGATTGTCTTTCAAGAAGATGTCGAGGCGGATGCGCTCCTGGCCGTCGATGACGGCAAGCCCGTCTGCCTTCGCTTTGAGGACGCGAATGGCGCTGCGCACCTCGTGCCCGGCGTCCTGATTGAGGATCGCGTCGATCGTGCCGTCCACAAGAGCGGCCCGGGTATGGGCGGTCAGCTCATGGGCGATGACGGTCAGCGCACGATTGCCCGTCTTTTCCTTCAGCGCCCTGATCAAGCCGCGGTTGCCGGCGCCCAGGCTGTAAACGCCGACAATCCCAATCTTTTTCGAGAGTGCATCGGCAACCAGCATATGCGCCATCTCGGGGTCGTCGCGGCCCTCGATCACCGGTAGGAGCGACAGCGACGGAAATTCCTGCGCAATGACGGCCGCGAACCCTTCGAGGCGCTCCCGATGGTCGCGCACCAGCATCGAGCCCGCAAGAATGGCGACATCGCCCTTGGCACCGCCGAGAAACCGGCCAAGCAGGCGCGCGGCGGTGCGACCGGCTGCGATATTGTCGACGCCCGCATAGTGATGACGCTGCGAACCCGTGAGATCGGACACCACGGTGACAACAGGAATACCCTCCTTCACCAGGCGGTCGACGGCATCGCGCACATCAGGTGCGTCCGTCGCGACGAGAGCGACCCCCGCAGGCCGCTCCTCGACGAGCTTTTCAAGCACTGCGGCGAGTGCTGCTGGATCGAAGGCCGGAACCTCGATCGTGCGGATCTCCGTCCGGTCCACCGGCGAGCGCGCGACAGCGGCGCGGACTTCGGCATTCAGCGCATGCATGAAGGAATTGTCGCTGGCGGGAAGGATGAAGACCAAGGGGTATGTGCGGCCCTTCGCCAGGTTGGCGGCTGCGACATCACGCACGTAACCCAGCTCGCGAATGGCGTTCTCCACCTTCTCGCGTGTGACCTGGCGTACGCCCGGACGCTGGTTCAGCACCCGGTCGACGGTCGCAAGGCTGACGCCCGCGACCGCGGCGATATCGTGAACTGTTGGCCTCATCGTTCCTCCTGCGAGACCTTTAACTCCAAATTTGATGTACGTAAATCAAAAATTTTCAAGCGGCTGTTTTTTGTCCAAAAAGTCGTCCTGATTTTCGTGATCTGCAGCGATCTCGGCCTCCGCCCGCCGCGCAAGGCGGATGGGTGAGGCATGAAGCAGCGTCGACCCCGACGATGCCGAGGGCTATGCGCAAAGACGCCGGCTTTGGTTTCCCAAGCCGGCGATATTATGGTTTCGTCATGGAAATTAGTGGCCGCCCCCGCCGCCCCCGCCTTGCGGCGCCGGCTTGTCGATCAGCACAATGCCGACGATCATCGCGAGGAAAAGTACGGTCAGCATCAGGAAGATGTCGCTGAACGACAGCACCATCGCCTGCTTGGTCACCAGCCCGACCATCTGCTTGACTGCAACCGCCGCCCCGTCCATGCCATAGGCATCGAATTTCGCCGCCATATTCTTCATCTGGTCGATCGCCGCCGGGTGGCCCCAATCGAAACCTTCGCGAAGCCGCTGGTAATGCACGTCCTGACGGTTCGTGAGCACGGTGTTGATGACGGCGAGCCCGACTGCACCGCCGAGGTTGCGCGTCAGGTTGAAGAGGCCGGACGCGCCGCGCATGCGGGCCGGCGGCATCGTGCCGAGCGCGATGTTGTTGATCGGCACCATGCACATCATCAGGCCGAAGCCGCGCAGGATCTGCGGAATGAAGAGCTCGTAGAAGTCCCAGTCCGTCGTCACGCCCGTCATGATATAGGTTCCGGCCGCGAAGCTCATGAAGCCGAGCACCATCATCATGCGCAGGTCCATCTTGGTCGACAGCTTGCCGGCGATCGGCGCGGTGACGAACATCGCAAGGCCGGAAACGAACATCGTCTGGCCAATCATCAGCGAATCGTAGCCGCGGATGCGCCCGAGGTAGAGCGGATAGATATAGGTCAGCCCGTATAGGCCAATGCCCATGACGAACGAAAACAGCGAGCCGACGGAGAAATTCCGGTTGCTGAACGCCCTGAGATCGACGACGGGAAAGTCGACCTTAAACGCGCGGTAGAAGAACACCACACAGCCGATCGCGGAGGCAACGGCGGCCATGGTGATATTGTCATCGTTGAACCAGTCGTTGGAATTGCCCTCTTCCAGCACGTATTCAAGCGCGCCGAGGAAGACGCCCATGGAGAGCAGGCCCCACCAGTCGAACTTCTTGAAAAGCGAGAATTCCGGCTTGTCGAAATCGATGAAATTCCAGGTCACCAGCGTCACGACGATGCCCGGGATGATGTTGACCAGAAACAGCCAATGCCACGAGAAGGCGTGGCTGAGATAGCCGCCCACCGTCGGGCCGATCGTCGGCGCCAGCGTCGCGATCAGGCCGATGATCGGCGAAACGATGCTGCGTTTGGACGGCGGGAAAATCGTGAAGGCCGCAGCAAAGACCGACGGGATCATGCCGCCGCCGATGAAACCCTGGATGGCGCGGTAGACGATCATCTGGTCGATGTTCGTCGCCGTCGCGCAAAGGGCGCTCGCCATCGTGAAACCGGCAGCCGAGAGCGCAAAAAGATATCGGGTCGAGATGATGCGCGCGAGCGTCCCCGACAGCGGAATCATAATGACTTCGGCAATCAGGTAGGATGTCTGCACCCAGCCGATTTCGTCCGAGCCGGCGCTGAGGCCCGCCTGGATCTCGGCGAGCGACGCCGAGACGATCTGGATGTCGAGGATCGACATGAACATGCCGAGCACCATCGCGAAGAACGCGATGAGCTTGCGGGGATCCATGTGGTCCACGGCAGCCGGTGCGGCCGGAAAGGTTCCGATTGTTGCGCTCGCGGCCATTGCCTACCTCGTCAGACGATATTACTTGCCGGCTTCCGGTGCAGTGCGCGTATCGACGTCGACGACGACGCTGAGACCGGCGCGCAGCCGACCGCTGTCGAGCGCATCCTGCGGAAGCGCGATGCGAACCGGAACGCGCTGGATGATCTTGGTGAAGTTGCCGGTCGCATTCTCCGGCGGCAGCAATGAGAAGACCGAGCCTGATGCGGGCGAGATCGACTCGACCGTGCCGACGATCGGATGATTGCCGTAGGCATCGACATGGACGTTGACCTTCGAACCCGGAACGAGATGCTGGATCTGCGTTTCCTTGAAGTTCGCGTCGATAAAGAGCTGGCGCACAGGAACGAGCGCCATCAGGCGCTGGCCCGGCGACACGAGGTCGCCTTCCTGAACGGAGCGATTGCCGACGACACCGTCATAAGGCGCCTTCAGAATGGTGAAGGAAAGGTCGCGCGCCGCCTTGTCGCGAGCGAGCTCGAGCTGGCGGATCGTGCCTTCGGCTTCGCGGCGCTGTGCGTGCAGAAGCGTGACGTTCGCTTCGGCCGAAGCGATGGCCGCATCGCCGCCGACGAGGTTGGCCCGGGCCTGATCGAGCGAGATGTTGGCGCTGTCGAGAGATGCCGTCGTGCCGACCGACTTCGCCTGCAGGTCGCTGGCGCGGGTCTGTGTGATCTGGGCGCCGCGAACGGTCGCCTCCAAGGCAACCTTCTGCGCCTTCGCCTGGTCGAGGCTAGCCTCGCCGCCGGCGATCTGGGCGTCGATCCGCTGCAGCGAGAGCTTTTCGGTATCGAGCGAGGCTACCGCCTGCGCGAGCGCGATCTTGTAGTCGCCGTCGTCAAGCGTGGCGAGGACGTCGCCGGCCTTGACCTGCTGGTTGGCGACGGCATTCACCTTTGCCACGTAGCCGGTCACCTTCGGCGAGATCGTCGCGATATCACCCCCGACGTAGGCATCATCCGTGGAAACCATGAAACGGCCGGTGGTCCACCAGTCGTAGCCATACCAGGCGGCGCCTGCCAGAAGAGCAAGGCCGATGATCGGCAGCGCGAGGCCGCGCTTCTTCTTTTCGCCAGCTATTGCCTGCGTTTCGGCAGCCTGCGGCGTGCGCGGGGCTTCCGCTGTTGTGACTGCTGCTTTCTCAGCCCGGCCCTCGGCGTCAGCGGGTTCGCTGACAATGCGGGCGACATTGGCATTTTGGCTGGACGACATGTGCAACTACCGGTAAACGAGTGAAACTGATCGAACTGAACGGTTCGGTTCAGTTGACATAGAACCTTTTTACGTTCATATCAAGATGTATCGAACCACCCGGTTCGATTTTGTTAACGAAACGTTCGCAGATGCGAATATGGTTAAGGAGCGATGACAGACCTTTCCGACAGGCACGCAGAAGAGTTCCCCACGACCGGCGGCAGATGGGCAGCCGGCGAAGACCCTGCGAAGCGCAAGCAAATTCTCGACGGCGCGCGGCTCGTCTTCATGAAACTCGGCTTCGACGCCGCGAGCATGAACGATGTAACGCGCGAGGCTGGAGTTTCAAAGGGAACGCTCTACGTTTACTTCGCCAACAAGGAAGAATTGTTCACGGCCATGATCGAAAGCGAGCGGGCCGCTTTCGTCGCGTCGATGCGCACGGCCCTTGCCGAACATGACGATATCGAGGCCGGCCTTCACGATTTCGGAATTAGCTTTATCTCTCACATGACCGAGGAAAAGGTCATCAGTGCCATGCGTACCGTGCTCGGCGTTCGTGACCGCATGCCGGTTCTCTGTCAGCGCTTCTTCAAGGGTCCGGAGAATCTCCGCACCATCCTGCGCGACTACCTCGAGCAGTACGTCGGGGCAGGCAAGCTCAAGATCGACGACATCGATCTGGCCGCGGGGCAATTCCTCGATCTGGCAAGCGGCAGCTTCTTCAAGTTCCGCCTCTTTGGCAGCATGGAGCAGCCACCGTCGATGGCCGAGATGGAACGCGTAATCTCCGGTGCCATTCGCGTCTTCATGGCGGCCTATGGCGTCAAGCAGACCGAACGCGTCTGACCCTTTGATTTTTCTCGCCCTCCGCGCCAAAATCCCGCAATAGCGATCAAACCCGGCTGCCGCTGTTTCTCTATGAAGGAAGCGCAACCAAGGGAGCGGACATGAGTGCCATCGGACGGGCGATCTGGTTCATCGAGAGCCATTTCGAAAGCGATATCTCGCTGGAACAGATATCGGACGCCGCCGGGCTTTCGCGCTACCACCTGTCGCGGATTTTCGGGCTGGTGACAGGTCACTCGATCAGCGGCTACATTCGCGGCCGTCGCCTGAGCGGCGCCGCACTGGCGCTGATCGGCAGCTCTTCCTCCATTCTCGAGGTTGCCCTCGATGCCGGCTACGGCTCGCACGAGGCTTTCACCCGTGCCTTCCGCGACCAATTCGGCGTCACGCCGGATGCGGTGCGCAAACAGGGGCACGCTCGCAACCTCGCACTCCTGGAGCCGATCAGAATGGACCCTGCGCGCGTCACCGAACTTGAACCTCCCCGTTTCGAACTCCTGTCGGCAATGACCTTCGCCGGCTTACAGGAGATTTATGCCTATGGCGGCAACGCTGCGATCCCCTCGTTGTGGCAGAGATTCAATGCCTACTCAGGCAACATTCCCGGCCAGCGCGGCAGCGCAGCCTATGGAATCTGCACGCATATCGGCGGTGAAACGGAAACGTTCCACTACATGGCCGCGGTCTCAGTCGCTGGCACGGACGATCTGCCGGACGGCTTTGTAACGCTGAAGATCCCGGCGCAACGCTATGCCGTCTTTGCCCATCATGGGCACGTCTCCGGCATTCCCGCGACGATGCATCAGATCTTCGGCGCCTGGATGCCGAACTCCGGCGTCGAATTCGCCGACATGCCCGACATGTTCGAACGCTACGACGAGCGCTTCGACCCCTATACCGGCATGGGCCTGACGGAAATCTGGATTCCGGTTAAGGAATAAAAGCCGTCCGGCTTTCGTATACCCCCTTGCGCGCTTGCCAAGGCAGGCCGCGTCCTTAAATTGCGGGCGTCAGCTTATGTGGCGCAAGGGGATATATGCCGATGCAAGATATCATGATGCTCGTTCAGGACCCGGCCGCCTGGGTGGCGCTCGTCACGCTGGTGGTGATGGAAGTGGTCCTCGGGATCGACAACCTCATCTTCATTTCCATTCTGACCAACAAGTTGCCGCCCGAGCATCGTGAAAAGGCCCGCAAGCTGGGCATCGGCCTCGCCCTGGTCATGCGCCTGGCGCTACTCGGCACCGTTGCCTGGATCGTCAAGCTCACCACACCGGTCTTCGAGCTTTTCGGCCATGGTTTTTCGTGGAAGGACATGATCCTGATCGCCGGCGGTCTCTTCCTCTTGTGGAAGGCGACCAAGGAAATTCATCACAGCGTCGATCCTGAAGACCACGACGAGGATTTTATCGCCAGCTCCGCGACGACGGGCTTCGCCGCCGCGATCGGCCAGATCCTGGTGCTCGACCTCGTCTTCTCGGTCGACAGCATCATCACCGCAGTTGGCATGACGCCGCATCTGCCGATCATGGTCGTCGCCGTCGTCGCTGCCGTCACGGTGATGCTGGTCGCCGCCACGCCGCTCGCCAATTTCATCGCGCGGAACCCGACCATCGTCATGCTGGCGCTCGGCTTCCTGATGATGATCGGCACGACGCTGATCGCCGAAGGCATGGGCTTCCATGTGCCGAAGGGCTACGTCTACGCGGCAATGGCCTTCTCGGCGCTTGTCGAAGTGCTCAACATGATGGCCCGCAACGCGCGGAAGCGAAAAAAAGCTGGCGTCCACTGAGGTAATCCCTGCGGCTTCCCTGTGAGGCCGACCGATCACCCGGTGCCCGTAGCGACCTCGCCGCTACGGGCCCTTCGATAACAAGCAAGCATGCAACACGTGAGCGGCGCTCAAAGATCGAGCCTCATGCGGACGCACAAACCACTGGAATCCTCTGCTGCCGCGCGCGTCCCGATTTCCCGGAACCCTGCGTTCTTATAGAGGTGAATGGCAGCCTTGTTCGACCCATAGACCCAGAGCGACAGCCACAGGGCACCTTTCGTCCGCGCAAGGCCAGCTATTTCTGTGATCATCGCCTTTCCTGCGCCCCTGCCGCGCAGGAAAGGCGCAATCGCAAAGCGCCGGAGATGGATGGCGTCCTCATCGATCCGTTTGAGGCTGTATATGGCGACAACCTCGCTCTTGCGGTCGACGCTGACAAAATAGGAGCCGTCTGCGACTTCGCTCTCCAGCCAGGCTGCTGTCAGTGGGTTTGGAATGTCGGGACCGCCCCAGCGGGTTGCATCCTCATGGCTGGGAAACCACAAAGCGACGACGCGGGCATCGTTCGCACGTGCGGTTCGTTGGCTAAAGTCGCCAATGTCGAATGCGGAAGGTTCCATCCATCAATGTCCGGCGTTGAAGAGCGGGCGGCACGTCCCTAAAGCATGTCTCCGAGACTCCAGTGATTGCCCCACCGCGCGTCGATCTCGTCGTCGACGTTCTGGTAGCGAATGTCTGTCGATAACCTGATTCGGTTGTCGGCGCTCTGGTTGGTCGTCGAGGCATGGATCATGTAGGGACTATGCAAAACCACGTCGCCCGCCTCGTAGTCGGCGATCAGCCACCGCGTGTTGAAGCGCTCGGCCATATCGGGCAGGTCTTTGGAAACCCAGCCGCCCTCCGTCATGTTGCGATTGAACGCGCTGATGCGCTCGTCGGGGGTGAGTGCTTCGTTCTTCTCCTGAAACTCAGTTTCCATGCGCGTGCCGATCGCATGCGAACCCTCAAGGTACACCAGCCCGCCCATATCGACAGGCGTATCGCCGAGCGCAATCCAGGCAGTCACGATCCGGCTGGTGCCACCGCGCAGATAGACCAGGTCGTAGTGCGCCGGCGTGGCGGTTGTCGTGCCCGGCTGGGTGAAGCGCATGATCTTGCGCTTGTGCAGATAGGAGATGCCAGACAGGAACTCGTCCATGAAGCGGGCGAGCCGCGGCTGCGCGCAAAAGCCCTCGAATGCCACCGAGCGGACAAGCGACATCAGGATACGATCGACCAGTCCCTTGTCCAGAGCCCCGCTGGAATTCAGCCCCAGCGCAGGGTCGGAGCCGGCCTCGATAAGACCGGCAGCCGCCAGATGCGAGAACACCCAGCCGCGAAACTCGATCACGTCGCTGCGTTTCAGAAATCCCTTGAGCCAGACATAGCCGTGCTCCTCGTAGACGGCGCGGATTGCCTTCAGGCCAACGCCCGGATCCGTCGGCACGAGCTGTCCAAGCCGATCCGGCGCCGTCGAAAGTATCTTGCCGTTGGCGACAAGTCGCAGCGCCGGCGCTTCGTTTGACTGTTCATTCAGGGCAAGACTTGACATTTCGATCACTCCCACAGCGAAATAGCATGTGACAATCTTGCTTGCAGAACGGCATTTTACCATGGACAGAAAGCGTATCTGGACTTTTCGCTCATGACAGACGCTCCCATTGCGCTCTATCGGTCGCAACCTTCCGGCGGCGCGGCGCTCGCGGTCGTCGGCTTTGGCCGCCAACGCGTTGCGATGCGCATCGTCAACCGGCGTCTACCCACGCATGCCGTCGTGCTGATCGTATCGGGGAGCGGTACGCTGTCCACCGAGAAGGCTGGCATTAAGGAGATCACCGGCCCCTCCCTGTTCTGGCTGCCGGCCGGCACGCTGCACAGCTACGGACCGCTGCACGGCGAGAGCTGGGAGGAGCGCTGGGCGCTCTTCACTGGGTCCTTCGCCAGCGAGTTCATGCGCCTGCGCCTGATCGTCGAGGCAGCGCCGCTGGTGCCTCTGCGCAATCTGCGCGAGATGCAGCAGCTCTTCGCCACCCTTCATTCCGAATTTGCCGAGGACAATCCGCTTTGTCTCGCCTCTTCGGCGGCAACATTGCATCGCATTGCCGTGCAATCCGCCAGGCAGGCCGCCGCGCCGAGCAATGAACCGTCGGATGCCACGATCGAACTGGCAATCGATGCCCTGCAGCAGCGCGCATTCCAGCAGGTCGACATGAGTGCCTTCGCCGAAGAGTTCACCATGTCGCCGGCAACACTGCGCCGGCGCTTTGCAGCAGCGACGGGCCTGTCGCCCAAGACCTTTCAACTGCGCTTGCGGATCGACCACGCCAAGCAATTGCTCACGACATCCGACCTTTCAATCGAAACGATTGCAACTGCCGTCGGCATCGATGACGCTTTCTATTTTTCCAGGCTGTTTCAGGATCGCGAGCGGTGCTCGCCCAGCGAATTTCGCCGCCGGCACCGCCGCCTCTAGTGCGCCTCAGCCCGCAGCCAGTTCCCTGTCGATCGCCGACACAAGCCGCTGATCCTCAGCGGTGACATCGGGCGCAAAGCGCGCGACGACCTTGCCGTTGCGCCCGATCAGGAATTTCTCGAAGTTCCAGAGGATATCGGTATCATTATCGGTTTCGACGCCGTGGCCGCGCAGCCTCTCCCGCATCGGTCCGTCGCCGGTTGTCGACACGCCCACGCCCGTCAGCAGCTTGTAGAGCGGATGCTGGTCAGCGCCCTTGACGGAGATCTTCGAGAAGATCGGGAATTTCACGTCGTAGGTCAGCGTGCAGAATTCGACGATCTCTGCCTCGGTTCCCGGCTCCTGGCCCTTGAAGTTGTTGGCCGGGAAAGCCGCAATCACGAAACCGCGCTCGCGCTTGTCCTCGTAGAGCTTTTCCAGACCGTCATACTGCACGGTCAAACCGCATTTCGACGCCACGTTGACGACAAGCATCACCTTGCCGCGATATTCGGCCAACGTCGTTTCGCGGCCGTCGGCCAGCTTGACGGGAACATTCAAAAGATCGGTCATTGCCATTCTCCAGCATGAAATTGCGTCGCGGAAGCTATACCCGCGCTCTCGTTTGTCCAGCGGCTAGATGKCAGCATGCTGGCAAAATGTTTCAAAGCAGCTAGTTTCCGCTTGAAACAGCGGCGGCGTTCGTCCGGGGAGGAAATCGGTGCGGGAAGTGCTTGTGACTGCCTTGGTCTTCGTTTGCCTCGTGGCGGCATCGATCGGAACGATGCTGACCTATTCGAAGCTTCCGATCCATCACCGCCAGGATGAAACCAACACCGTCGTCAGGCTGGTCGCCAACATCTTCGTCGTCATGACGTCCCTGGTTTTCGGCCTGATGATCAACTCGTCCAAGAACACCTTCGAAGAGATCGACAACAACGTCCATGCCTTCGCCACCGAGATCATTCTTCTCGATCGGACATTGCGCACCTATGGCCTGGAGGGCAACGAGGCTCGCCAGAGGCTGACCGAGTATGTTGAAAAGGCCCTGACCAACCCGGCTCGCATCCGCGATCAGCTGATCAGGGCCGACCGCACGAGCGAACTGGCCTTGAACGCCGTTGGCGACAGCCTCTCGTTGATCACGCCACCCGATCCCGGACACGTCGCCCTTTGGAACGACGCGCGGCTGCAATACCAGAAAATCGTCGAGGAACGCTGGATCATCGTCGAACAGTCGGAAGGAGTGATTCCCAGACCGCTCATCGTCATGCTTGCGGCATGGCTCACTCTGATCTTTGCAAGCTTCGGCTATCGCGCACCCAGGAACATCGTCGTCGTCGCCATGTTCGTCGTCTCCGCCCTGCTGATTTCTGCCTCGCTCTACCTTGTCCTTGATATGGACATTCCGTTCGCGGGCCTGATCCAGATTTCCGACGAGCCGCTTCGGCGCGCACTGGCGGAAATCCAGCAGTGACGGGTTACGTCCACACCTTGATCATGCTCTGGCATTGATGCGTCGGGCGCCATTTTCCTTGACGCGCACGGATGAATATGGCCTAAGGCCAGCCAAATGGATAATTGGCCGCAGAAGCGCGCAAAAATGCCCTTTTCCGGCCGGTTTCCTGATCCAGTTATCTGCATTCCTTCCGGCCGAGCGTCGCTTTCTCAGGAAAGCCGTCCGGCATTCATTTGACGGGCACATAAAATGACAGCTTCCGGCGTCCGCGTCCGCATCGCTCCCTCGCCGACCGGCGAGCCGCATGTCGGTACTGCTTACATCGCTCTCTTCAACTACCTTTTCGCCAAGAAGCACGGCGGCGAGTTCATCCTGCGCATCGAAGATACCGATGCGACACGCTCGACCCCGGAGTTCGAGACGAAGGTGCTGGACGCGCTGAAATGGTGCGGCCTGCAGTGGTCGGAAGGCCCCGACATCGGCGGCCCCCACGGCCCCTACCGCCAGAGCGACCGCAAGGACATGTACCAGCCCTACGCTCAGCAGTTGCTGGACAAGGGCCATGCCTTCCGCTGTTTCTGCACACCCGAGCGCCTGACCGAGATGCGCGAAGCCCAGCGCGCCGCCGGAAAGCCACCGAAGTATGACGGTCTCTGCCTCAACCTGTCGGCCGAGGAGGTCACGTCCAAGATGGCAGCGGGCGAAAGCTCCGTCATCCGCATGAAGATCCCGACCGAAGGCTCCTGCGACTTCACCGACGGTGTCTATGGCGATGTCTCCATCCCGTGGGACAGCGTCGACATGCAGGTGCTGATCAAGGGCGACGGCATGCCAACCTACCATATGGCAAACGTCATCGACGACCATCTGATGAGGATCACCCATGTGGCGCGGGGCGAGGAATGGCTGGCATCGGTGCCCAAGCACATCCTGCTCTATCGCTATTTCGAGTGGGATCAGCCTGTCTTCATGCACCTGTCGCTGATGCGCAATGCCGACAAGTCGAAGTTGTCGAAGCGCAAGAACCCGACCTCGATCTCCTATTACACGGCGCTGGGCTACATCCCCGAAGCGCTGATGAACTTCCTTGGCCTGTTCTTCGTCCAGATCGCCGAAGGCGAAGAGCTGATGACAATGGACGAGCTGGCCGAGAAATTCGACCCCGAAAACCTCTCCAAAGCCGGCGCGATCTTCGATATCCAGAAGCTCGACTGGCTGAACGGCCGCTGGATCCGCGAGAAGATGTCGGAAGAGGAGTTCCAGCATCGGGTTCTCACCTGGGCGATGGAGAACGACCGCCTGAAGGCCGGTCTCGCACTGTCGCAGTCGCGTATCTCCAGGCTCGGCGAACTGCCCGACCTGATGGGATTCCTGTTGAAATCGGACCTCAACCTCGATCCCTCCGCCTTCGCCAAGATCAAGTCGCCACCGGAAGAGATCCTCGAGATTCTCAACACCGTACAGCCCGACCTCGAAAAGATCCTCGAGTGGAACGTCGAGTCGATCGAAGCCGAGCTGCGCGCCATTTCCGAACGCATGGGCAAGAAGCTCAAGGTGATCGTGGCACCGCTCTTCGTTGCCGTGTCCGGCTCGTCCCGCTCGCTGCCACTGTTCGATTCGATGGCGATCCTCGGCCGCTCGGTCGTGCGCCAGCGGCTGAAGCTGGCCGCGCAGGCAGTCGCCTCGCTGGTTGGCCCGAGGAACTGAACCGCGGATAGCCCCTCCCCCTTGTGGGGACGGGTTGGGGAGGGGACTTCCACCAAGAAAACCCCTCCCCCCGCTTCGCTCCGACCCTCCCCGAAAGGGGAGGGTTAAGCCGAGCCCGGCGCACCGCACACCGAAATAACCTGCCCGGAAAAAGGCGAAAACGATGACACAAGACAAAATCACTGGCAGCGTGAACGTTGCAGAAGAAGACGACAAGCTCGTGGCAACTCTGCTTTCCTCCGACCCCACTGAGGTGCGTCGCCAGAAGCTGGAGCTGCTGCGCGAGCAGATCGGCGACGTCTATCCGGCGCATTTCCACCGGACGATGACCAATGCCGAGCTGGCTGCGAAATACGAAGACCTGGAACCGGACGTCGAGACGCAGGACGTCGTGACCGTTGCCGGTCGCGTCTATTCCTCGCGCAACTCGGGCATGTTCATGGATATCCGTGACGCCGGCGGCAAGATCCAGATCTTCAGCCACAAGGACACGACGCCCGAAGAGGCGCGCGCCCTGCTGCCGATGATCGACATCGGCGACATCATCGGCGTCACCGGCGTCGTGCGGCGCACGAAGCGCGGCGAGCTGACGATCAATGCGCAGCAGATCACCATGCTGACGAAGTCGCTGCTGCCGATGCCCGAAAAGTGGCACGGCCTTTCCGACATCGAGACGCGCTACCGCAAGCGCCACCTCGACATCATGACAAATGAAGAGTCCAAGCTCCGCTTCCAGCAGCGCTCGAAGATCGTTTCCGGCATCCGCCGCTTCATGGAAAATGACGGCTTCATGGAAGTCGAAACGCCGATGCTGCACTCGGTCTACGGCGGGGCCACCGCCGAGCCCTTCAAGACCCATCACAACACGCTGAAGCTCGACATGTACCTGCGCATCGCGCCGGAACTGTTTTTGAAGCGCACGCTGGTCTCCGGTCTCACCGACAAGGTGTTCGAGATCAACCGCAACTTCCGCAACGAAGGCGTCTCGACCCGGCACAATCCCGAATTCACGATGATGGAGTGCTACTGGGCCTACGCCGACTACGAGGACATCATGGACCTCGTCGAGCGCCTGTTCTCGACGCTCGCCATGTCGATCCACGGCACCACCGAATTCATGTTCGGCGACAAGGAAATCTCCTTCAAGGGCCCCTTCAAGCGCGTGCCGATGCCCGACGCCGTCAAGGACGCGACCGGCATCGACTTCCTCGCGATGAAGACCGACGAAGAGGCCCGCACGGCCGCCAAGGCTGCCGGTTTCGCCGTCGAGAAGGACTGGACCTGGGGCGAATGCCTCGCCTTCATCTTCGAGGAGAAGGTCGAGGGGACGCTGATCCAGCCGTCGCACGTCACGCATTTCCCGAAGGACATCTCGCCCTTCGCCAAGGAAGTGCCGGGCGAGCCGCGCCTCGTCGAGCGCTTCGAGACCTACTGCAACGCCTGGGAACTTGGCAACGCCTTCTCGGAACTCAACGATCCGGAAGAGCAGCGCAAGCGCATGGTCGAGCAGCTTCAGCAGGCTCACGCCCGCGGCGAGAAGGAAAAGCAGTTGGATGACGAATTCCTCGACGCGATCGACCAGGGCATGCCGCCCGCCGGCGGCCTCGGCATCGGCGTCGACCGCTTGATCATGCTGTTGACCAACGCCCCGTCGATCCGCGACATCATCCTCTTCCCGGCCCGCCGCGCCAAGGCGGACTGAGGTCGCTTGCAGACTTGAGAAAGGCGGCGGCCCGAAAGGACACGCCGCGTTTTTTGTGCTGACGATGCAGGCTGGTCTTGCTCGCGCATTCATGTCCAACCCCCTCACTCCTGTGCTTGTCACAGGAGTCCAGCCACGGCACGTCTGCGCCGTGAAAAGGGTCTCTATGTGGGAGGATTGGTAGCGTAAGCCACGACCGCTGGTGCGCGCCAAAGACAAAAAATATCACGTTTGGCATCCTCGGCCAGCAGAACCCCAGGTTCTGCATTTTCATGCCGAACGAACTTTACGATCAGTGCCCGGCGGCGGGAGCCGCTTCCGCGGAGACCGCTTCGGCCCCGTCGCCGCCCTCCGCAGGCTTCTCTTCCTTGGCCTTGCTTTTTTCAGCCTTGGCCCCGCCCTCGGTCGCGGCGACGGCGATCGGATCGATACAATCCGAGTAATCCTTGAACGACGCGTTGAGCGCGGTGATCTCGTCTTCCGGCAGATCGATCCGCTCGCCGAAGAACAGTCCGTTCGACGCAGCCGTTCCGTCGTAGTAGCGCGCGCTATAGGTCTTTCCCTCCAGGCTTTCCACCACCGCATCGGGATGCGGGATATAGACGACGTCGGCGCCGATCGCCCGCCCCCTGATGTCGGAACGCAGCGTTGGCCCGTTGGCATCCAGAACCACGACTTGGACGAGGTCCGGCTTCTGCGCATCGTAGATGGCCTTCGCCACCCTGAGCGCGGTCTTCACGCGGGTCACGCCATCCGTCGGCTCGGTCTTGATATACTTGCGGATCCAGGTCCGGTTCTGCTTTTTGATGGTGACGAGATTGACGTCGGTGCATGCGGCTCCGTTCACGGTCTCTGCTGAGGGACCGAGGATATTGTCCTTGCCGATATACAGTGCTGCACCGCCGGAAACGCCCGTAAGAAGGGCTACTCCGCCGATGATCAACACCAATTTCCGGGAAGGCCGGAAGATGCGCAGTAAGGCCTTCACGCCAACTGCTCCGCCATCAAGAAACTCCAACGCGATATAATTGCGTTCGACGCTAGAGAAATGACGTTTCTGAATACTTAAATCGCGACCGCAACTTTGCGTCAGTGTGGGCTTAGTACCAAAAAAGGTCCAGTCTTTCCGGATGCTTGCCATTGCGCTTGCGGCCATGCTCTAACAGCGCATGGCCTTCACTCTTCGTCAGATTCAGTATTTCATAGCCGTTGCCGAACAGGGCTCGGTAACGCGTGCCGCGCAGAACCTATCGATCTCGCAATCTTCGGTTACAGAGGCCCTGAAGGAGCTTGAAACCGATCTCGGCGTGGAGCTTTTCGACCGGCACCCGCGCGGACTGACGATCACTCACAACGGCCACCAGTTTCTGCGCCATGCCACGAAGATCCTGGCGAGCGTTTCCGACGCACGCGGCAGCTTCTCCGGCAAGCAGAATGAACTTTCGGGCAAGCTCAATATTGGCGTCACCTCGCTGGTCGCCGGCTACGTGCTCTCCGACCTTCTGGCCCGCTACCGCCGCGCCTGCCCCGGCGTCGAGATCAGCGCCATCGAGGACAATGGCGGCTATCTCGAACATCTGCTGGTCGGCGGCGAACTGGACGTAGCTGTCATGGTCATATCGAACCTTCGCGACCGCATGGCCCTGCAGGCCGAAATCCTCGAGACATCGCCCTATCGCCTCTGGTTGCCGATGGGCCATCCCCTGGTTTCGGCCGACATCATCTCGGTTGCCGACATCGGCCGCGAGCCTCTGATCATGCTGACGGTCGATGAAATCGAGGAGAATACGGGCAAGCTGCTTTCGGCACTTGGCGCCCGCCCGCATGTCGCCTTCCGCACCCGATCCGTGGAAGCGGTGCGCAGCCTTGTTGCAACCGGCGCCGGCGTGGCACTGCTGCCCGATCTTGTTTATCGACCCTGGTCGCTGGAAGGCGACCGCATCGAAAGCCGCGACGTCTCCGGCTCCCTGCCTGTCGTCCAGGTCGGCATGGTCTGGCGCAAAGGCTCCAGCCTGCCACAGGCGGCGCGCGATTTCGTCGGAATTGCCGAAGCGATGCGCTCCGGCCGCCCTCGCTGATGTAAGGCGGTATCGGAACTTCCGATACCGCCTTTCTGATAAATGAATTTGCGAAAGCGACCGTTTCGCGTCACCTTTTCCGCTGGGAACAAAACGCCACACAAGTGGCATCCAACCGGGAGACAGACGATGAAGCATCTTCTGAAATCGTGCACGGTTGCGCTCGCGAGCCTGAGCTTCGTGACGCAGGTTGCAGCGGCCGAACCACTGAAGGCATTGGGCAAGGGCGAAGGTGCGGTGAGCATTGTGGCCTGGGCCGGCTATGTCGAGCGCGGCGAAAGCGACAAGAACTACGACTGGGTTACCTCCTTCGAAAAGGAGACCGGCTGCAAGGTCTCCGTAAAGACCGCCGCAACCTCCGACGAAATGGTCTCGCTGATGAACGAAGGCGGTTTTGACCTCGTCACCGCCTCGGGCGACGCCTCGCTCCGCCTCGTTGCCGGCAAGCGCGTCCAGCCGATCAACACCGATCTGATCCCGAGCTTCAAGAACGTCGATCCGCGCCTGCAGAATGCGCCGTGGAACACGGTATCAGGCGTTCACTACGGCGTTCCCTATCTCTGGGGACCGAACGTCCTGATGTACAACACCGACGCCTTCAAGGACAAGGCGCCGAGCAGCTGGAACGTCGTCTTCGAAGAGCAGTCGCTGCCGGACGGCAAGTCCAACAAGGGCCGCGTCCAGGCTTATGACGGCCCGATCTATATCGCCGACGCCGCGCTTTACCTGATGGCCCATAAGCCTGAACTCGGCATCAAGGATCCCTACGAGCTCAACGAAGACCAGTACAAGGCGGCGCTCGACCTGCTGCGCGGCCAGCGCAAGCTCGTCTCGCGCTATTGGCACGATGCGATGATCCAGATCGACGACTTCAAGAACGAGGGCGTGGTCGCCTCGGGCTCCTGGCCGTTCCAGGTCAACCTGATGCAGGCAGACAAGCAGAAGATCGCCTCGACCTTCCCTCAGGAAGGGGTGACCGGCTGGGCTGATACCACCATGCTGCATGCCGAGAGCGAGCATCCGAACTGCGCCTACATGTGGATGGAGCATTCGCTGCAGGCCAAGGTACAGGGCGACGCCGCCGCCTGGTTCGGCGCCGTCCCGTCGGTGCCGGCCGCCTGCAAGGGCAACGAGCTGATGACCGACACCGGCTGCGCAACAAACGGCTACGACCACTTCGACAAGATCAAGTTCTGGAGAACGCCAACGGCGAAGTGCACGACGGAGAGCGAATGCGTGCCCTACCACCGCTGGGTATCGGACTACATCGGCGTGATCGGCGGCAGATGACCCAAGCGTTTCCCCTTCTCCCCTCGGGGAGAAGGTGGCCCCGAGGGGCCGGATGAGGGGGTGGTACGATAGATGCTGTCCTTCGCTTGCCGCCTCAAGACACGCGTCGCTGACGCTCCTCGTCCCCCACATCTGCCCCAACGGGCATCTTCTCCCCGCCGGGGAGAAGAGAGAACTCGACTGCAAACCATACCGGAGCCCCGAAAATGACCCCCGCCGTCCGTTTCCAGCAGCTCTCGCGCCACTTCGGTGAGGTTCGCGCCGTCGACAGCGTCGATCTCGAGATCGCACCCGGCGAATTCTTTGCGATGCTCGGTCCCTCCGGCTCCGGCAAGACCACATGCCTGCGCCTGATCGCCGGCTTTGAGCAGCCGACCTCGGGCCACATCCAGATCTTCGGCGAGACGGCCGAGGGCGTTCCGCCCTACCGCCGCAACGTCAACACGGTCTTTCAGGACTATGCCCTCTTCCCGCACCTGAATATCGTCGACAACGTCGCCTACGGGCTGATGGTCAAGGGTATCGGTAAGGCGGAGCGCACCAAGGCAGCAGAGCAGGCGCTTGAGCTGGTGAAGCTTCCCGGCTACGGCGCCCGCAAGCCGGGCCAGCTCTCCGGCGGCCAGCGGCAGCGCGTGGCGCTCGCCCGGGCGCTGGTCAACAAGCCGAAGGTGCTGCTGCTCGACGAACCGCTCGGCGCGCTGGATCTGAAGCTGCGCGAGCAGATGCAGGAAGAGCTGAAGAGCCTTCAGCGCGCGCTCGGCATCACCTTCGTCTTCGTTACCCACGATCAGGGCGAGGCGCTTTCCATGGCTGACCGTGTCGCCGTCTTCAACAATGGCGGGATCGTCCAGGAAGGAACTCCGCAGGATATCTACCGCCGCCCGAAGACCCGCTTCGTGGCCGATTTCGTCGGCTCCTCGAATGTGATTGCGCCCGACATGATGGGCTCCCTCGGCGGCGAAAAACGCTGGGCAAGCCTGCGCCCCGAAGCCATCCGGCTTGCCGGCGACGGCATCGAATCCACGGTCGAGCACTCGAGTTTCCTTGGTGCTGCAACACGCCTGACCGTCGCCATCCAAGGCAATCGACTGCACGTCATGCTGCCCGCGGGCGCCACGGTGCCCGACGTCGGCGCCAGCGTGCGCCTCGCCTGGCAGCCTCTCGACGTACACTACATGGACGACGCAGCATGACCGCCCTGGCGCTCACCAAACCGGACATCGCCACCTCGATCCTGCCCGGACGCGGCGGCTTCTTCGGCAGGCTGTCTGACGCCTTCTGGCGCCATCCGAAGCTGTTGCTGTTCCTGATGCTGACCCCGCCGCTGCTCTGGCTCGGCATCATCTATATCGGCTCGCTGATCGCTCTGCTGCTGCAGAGCTTCTTCTCGATCGACGATTTCTCCGGCCTCGTGAACTACGAGTTCACGCTCGCCACCTATGCGCAGCTGCTGAGCCCGACGAACTTCGACATCATCGTCCGCACCGTGCTGATGGCGGCACTCGTAACGCTCGCCTCCGCCGTCGTCGCCTTCCCCATCGCCTATTATGCGGCACGCTACGCCCAGGGAAAATGGAAGGCGCTGTTTTATCTCGGCATCATGCTGCCGCTCTGGTCGAGCTACCTCGTCAAGATCTATGCCTGGAAGCTGATCCTCGCCAAGGAAGGCATCCTCACCTGGATCTTCTCAAAGCTCCACCTCTCCTGGCTCCTCGACGGCATCCTCAACCTGCCCGTCGTCGGCGGCAGCTCGCTGTCGGTGAGCTATATCGGCACCTTCCTCGTCTTCGTCTATGTCTGGCTGCCCTACATGATCTTGCCGACGCAGGCAGCGCTGGAACGCGTGCAGGGAAACCTGATCGAAGCCTCCGCCGACCTCGGCGCGACGCCAAGCCAGACCTTCCGAACCGTGCTGTTTCCGCTGGCGCTTCCCGGCATCGTCGCCGGCTCGATCTTCACCTTCTCGCTGACACTCGGCGATTACATCATCCCGCAGATCATCGGCTCGTCGCGTCTGTTCATCGGCCAGGCCGTCTATGCGCAACAAGGCACGGCCGGGAATGTACCGCTCGCAGCCGCCTTCTCCGTCGTGCCGATCGTCATCATGGCCATCTATCTCTGGCTGGCCAAAAAACAGGGAGCCTTCGATGCGCTCTGACCGTGGACAACGCTCTCCTCTCCTCTTGAAGACCGCTGCCGCCGGCGGGCTGCTCTTCCTGCACCTGCCGATCCTGCTGATCTTCGTCTATGCCTTCACGACGGAGGAGAAGAGCTATCAGTGGCCACCCCCGGGTCTCACCCTGCGGTGGTTCCCCATCGCCTGGAACCGACCGGACGTCTGGGCGGCACTCGGCCTCTCGGTGCAGGTCGCCGTCATCGCCACGGCGATTGCGCTGGTGCTCGGCACGCTCTGCGCGGCTGCCGTTAGCCAGACCAAATTCTTCGGCCGCGAGGCGATCTCGCTGCTGGTCATTCTGCCGATCGCCCTCCCCGGCATCATCACGGGTATTGCGCTGCGCTCGGCCTTCAGCCTGTTCGACATTCCGTTCTCGGTCTGGACGATCGTGCTCGGCCACGCCACCTTCTGCGTCGTGGTGGTCTACAACAACGCAGTTGCCCGCTTCCGCCGCACGCAGGGCTCGCTGATCGAAGCCTCGATGGACCTCGGCGCAGACGGCTTCCAGACCTTCCGGCATGTCATCCTGCCGAATATCGGGACGGCGCTTCTGGCCGGCGGCATGCTGGCCTTTGCGCTTTCGTTCGACGAAGTCATCGTCACCACCTTTACCGGCGGCCAGCAATCCACCTTGCCGATCTGGATGCTGGAAGAGCTCATCCGCCCCCGCCAGCGCCCTGTCACCAATGTGGTCGCCATGGTCGTCGTGCTCGTCACTTTCCTGCCGATCCTGGCAGCCTACTACCTCACGCGCGACGGCGACCAGATCGCCGGAGCCGGCAAATAACCCAGTGCGGGATGCGGATAAGTGTAAAGAGCGGTTTTCCGCCCGCATCCCACCTGATCAACGACAAGGGAGAACATCATGGACACCACTATGCTGATTGGATCCCGCTTCGAAGCGGGCACGGAGATGGAGGAGCTCGTCCTGAACCCGAAGACGGGCGAGACGGTGCTGAAGCTCCCGGAAGCCTCGCTCGGTCAGATCGACAACGCGGTCGATGCGGCCGAAAAGGCCTTCAGGAGCTGGTCTCAGACGACACCCGGCGAACGCTCCGGTTATCTCCTGAAGATCGCCGATGCGATCGAGAAGGACGCGGCAGGCTTCGCTGCGCTCGAGGCGCTCAACTGCGGCAAGCCGATCAATGCCGTGCTCAATGACGAAATCCCGGCGATCGTCGATTGCTACCGCTTCTTTGCCGGCGCCGTCCGCAACCTGCACGGCCCTGTCGCCGGCGAATATCTGCCCGGCCACACCTCGATGATCAGGCGCGACGCCATCGGCATCGTCGGTTCGATCGCACCCTGGAACTACCCGCTGATGATGATGGCCTGGAAGCTTGCGCCTGCGATAGCCGGCGGCAACACCGTCGTCTTCAAGCCCTCCGAACAGACGCCGCTGACGGCGTTGAAGATGGCGAAGCTGCTTTCCGAAATCCTGCCCGAGGGCGTCGTCAACGTCATCCTCGGCCGCGGCGACAGCGTCGGCAATGCCCTCATCAACCACCCGAAGATCGCGATGCTCTCCATCACCGGCGATGTCGCCACCGGCAAGAAGGTGCTGCAGGCAGCAGCCAAGACCGTCAAGCGCACCCATCTTGAACTCGGCGGCAAGGCCCCGGTCATCGTCTTCGACGATGCCGACATCGATGCGGTCGTCTCGGGCATCCGCACCTTCGGCTACTACAATGCCGGCCAGGACTGCACCGCCGCTTGCCGCATCTATGCCGACGCCAAGGTCTACGACAAATTCGTCGCAGACCTCTCCTCGGCGGTCTCCTCGATCAGGTTCAACCAGGCAGACGACACCGAAAACGAGATCGGCCCGCTGATCTCCAAGCGCCAGCGCGACCGCGTCGAGAGCTTCGTCGCCCGTGCCTCCGAACACAAGCACATGGAAATCACCACCGGCGGCAAAGTCTCGGGCGACAAGGGCTTCTTTTATGCACCGACGGTTGTTGCCGGTGCCACGCAGGACGACGAGATCGTCCGCCGCGAGGTCTTCGGTCCCGTTGTGTCGGTCACCCGTTTCACCGATGTCGAGGATGCCGTCACCTGGGCCAACGACAGCGACTACGGCCTCGCCTCCTCGGTCTGGACGAAGGATATCAGCCGCGGCATGAAGACGGCCGCCCGCCTGCAATATGGCTGCACCTGGATCAACACCCACTTCATGCTCACCAACGAAATGCCGCATGGCGGCCTGAAGCAATCAGGCTACGGCAAGGACATGTCCGTTTACGCACTGGAAGACTACACGGCCGTTCGGCACGTGATGATCAATCACGGCTGAAGCCGACCTGCCGTCTTGAAACCTGGCGCCGCCACGCACAAACCGTGGCGGCGCCATCGAATGCTTCCAGCCTCGCTGCGCCCCTGGGTCATTTGACATGGAACAATGTCGCCCGCCCCGCGTCTTCTTAGGCGTTCAACACAGGGGAAGATGTCATGCTGAAGTGGGCACTCATATTTTTCGTGATTTCTTTGATCGCCGGCTTCCTGGGTTTCTCAGGCGTGTCAGCCGCCACGGCGACAATTGCGCGCGTTCTCTTCTTCATCGCGCTGGTGATCTTCGTGATCTTCCTCGTCCTCGCCCTGATGGCCGGCCAGGCGGTTCTATGAACTGATCCGGCGCTGCAAGCCCATCGATACATCACCTTGCGGCCAAATAGCTCACAGCAGGCTCGCCCCGACGTTGATTGCCAGCGCCAGGATCGTGGTATTGAAGAGGAATGACAGCACCGAATGCAGCAGCGTCAGTTTTCGCATCGTCGTTGTCGTGGTCGATACGTCAGCGGTCTGGGAAGCGACGCCGATCGTGAACGAGTAGTAGAGAAAATCCCAGTAAATGGGCTCGTCCACCGCATCGGGAAACCTCAGCCCTCCGGCAGCATCCTCGCCGCCATAATATCGGTGCGCGTAGTGCACCGTGAAGAGTGTGTGCAGGAAAACCCATGAAATCAGGATCGTGACGATCGCCGCGCCGGCTCTTGCGAGCGCCGCGCCCGGCGCGGCCTCCTTCACGGAATGCAGTTCGAGCCCGATGCCGGCAATGCTGGCGAGTGCCGCGGCTATCGACAGCGACAACAGCAGGGAATCGGAGAAATCGAGATCTTCGGCACGCTTCCTGATGCTCTCCACGGTTGCCCGCAGCATTCGCCGCCAGGTGATGGCAACAAAGGCGAGCGCTGCCACGTTCCACCCGCCAAGCAGGTTGCTGGCATTGAACTCCCGCGTCGTCAGGAGCAGAAAGACAAGCAGCCCGGCCACCAGCGCCACGATGAACACCGCGTGCTTGCGCGCCAACTGGATGAAGCGGCTTTTCCCGCCGTTCGTATCGTCCGCCATCGATTGCTCCGCTGATCCGAGATCGCCTTTGATATCAGCTCGATACCAGCAAGAGCAACATGACCTCAGCCCGTCCAGCCGCCGTCGACGACGTGGATCTGGCCGGTTGTGAAGCCCGCTTCGTCTCCCGCAAGGTAGGTGACCAGCGCGGCGATCTCCTCCGGCGTTGCGATCCGGCCCATCGGTTGGCGACCGATGAAATCGCTMAGCGCCTTCTCGTAGTCGCCGGTGGCGCGAAGCCGGTCATGCAGCGAGGGGCTATCCACGGTACCGGGGCAGATAGCGTTGGCACGAATGCCCCGCGCCACGAAATCGGAAGCGATCGATTTGGTCAGCCCGATCACGGCGGCTTTGGAGGCGCTGTAGGCAAAACGGTTCGGCACGCCCTTCACGCTGGAGGCCACAGACGCCATGTTGACGATCGAGCCCTTTCCTTTGTCCAGCATGCCGGGCAGGAAGGTGCGGCAGGTCGTGTACATTGCCTTGGCGTTGAGATTGAACGAAAAGTCCCAGTCTTTCTCCTCGCACTCGAGAATCGTCCCGGCATGGACGAAGCCGGCGCAATTGAACAGCACGTCGATCGGTCCGACCTCCGCTGCGAAGGCCCGCACCGCGTCGCCGTCCAGCGCATTCAGGACATGCTTGTCAGCGCCGTCGAGCGTCGAAAGCGTCGCCTCGTTAATGTCGGTCGCATAGACATGCGCGCCGAGCGAGATGAAGCGCTCCGCACTGGCGCGGCCGATACCCTGGCCGGCCGCCGTTATGACGACCTTCTTGCCTTGCAAACCGTGGCTCATGATTCCTCCTCGCGATTGAAGCGCTTGCGGCGCACCCATTCATATGCAAACATTATATTCAGAATGCCGTCAATCATATTGTCCGGAGCAACCCGCAGTGCGAGGTGAAAGGGTCTATCGACCTTCCGCCCTATGCCGCACGTCGATCGCGCTCACATGAAAGCCGGCATCAATGGGAGGAACCGCATGCTCTTCGATACACACCTGCATATCGTCGACAGGAATAACCTAGACTATCCCTGGCTATCCGATGCCGGCGCGCTCGACCGCGACAATCTCTACGAAGACTATGCGCGCGATGCGCTCCGCTGCGGAATTTCCAACGTCTTTCACATGGAGGTGGACGTCGCGCCCGGGCGCATCGACGACGAAACTGCCTACATCAAGGAGATCAGCCGCAGGCCGGGAAGCCTGGTGCGCGGCGCAATCGCCGCCTGCCGGCCGGAAGAGCATGGCTTTGCCGCCCATCTGGAACGCTCGCTCGCCGATCCCTTTGTCAAGGGCTTTCGCCGCGTGCTGCATGTCGCGCCCGACGACACGTCCGGCCAGCCGCTGTTTCGCGAGAACATCAAGCGCCTGTCCGGCACGCGGATGACCTTCGATCTCTGCGTTTTGCCGCATCAGTTCGAGCGCATCACGAGGCTGGTCGACATAAACCCGGACGTCCGCTTCATCCTCGATCACTGCGCCAACCCGCCGATCAAGGATGGCATGAGCGATATCTGGCGCACGGGCATCACCGAATTCGCCCGTCGCCCGAACGTGACGGCAAAAATCTCCGGCATCATCGCCTATGGCGATCTCGACAGCTGGTCGGTGGAGAGCCTGCGTCCCTATGTCGAGCACACGATCGGAAGCTTCGGCTGGGACCGCGTCGTCTGGGGCAGTGACTGGCCGGTCTGCACGCTGGGCGGCGGGCTGACGCCATGGGTCGCCGCCACCCATGCGCTGACGGCGGGCTGCAGCGCAGAAGAGCGCGACAAGCTCTACCAGGCAAACGCCAAACGCATCTGGTCCACCTGAGAGGTGAGAGGGGCGATGGTCCGCTCCAGCCCCTCTCCCTTTCTCATTCCGACCCTTGTGGCGGGAATCCAGCCGACGCGCGTCTGGGCGGCGAGAGGCTGTTCCCGCGTGTTGTGAAGGGGCCAGCGCCGGCGCGCGGTAGCTGGATGCCTGTGACAAGCGCAGGTATGAGGATGGAGGAGGTCTCGCGCTCAATTCAAGCGAACCGGCCATGCAAAAAAGGGCAGCGCCATCGGCACCGCCCTATCCTCATTCCAGCGCTCGCGAACCTCAGGCGGCTGCGAGCTGCAGTTCCTTCTGAACCATGGTGCGCAGCGTGCCGAGGTCCTTGGCGAAAGCGCGGATGCCTTCGGCAAGCTTTTCGGTCGCCATCGCATCTTCGTTCATCATCCAGCGGAAGGTCTTTTCATCGACCTTGATCTTCGCGGCTGGCTTGGTGATTTCGGGCGAAAGCTTCCGCTCGAGTTTGCCCTGATCGTTGGCAAGCTCGTCGAGCAGGTTCGGCGCGATCGTCAGGCGATCGCACCCGGCCAGTGCCTCGATCTCGCCGGCGCTGCGGAACGATGCGCCCATGACAATCGTCTTGATATCGTTTGCTTTGTAGTAGTTGTAGATGTCGCGGACGGAGACAACACCCGGATCTTCCTCAGGCGTGTAGTCCTTGCCGGTCGACTTCTTGTACCAGTCGAGGATGCGGCCGACGAAAGGCGAGATCAGGAACACCTTGGCATCGGCGCAGGCGACGGCCTGGGCCTTCGAGAAGAGAAGCGTCAGGTTGCAGTCGATGCCTTCCTTCTGCAGCACTTCGGCGGCGCGGATGCCTTCCCACGTGGAAGCGAGCTTGATGAGGATGCGATCCTTCTCGATGCCGCGCTCCTTGTAGGCCGCGATGATGGACCGCGCCTTGGCAAGCGAGGCTTCGGTGTCGAAGGAAAGATCCGCATCGACTTCGGTCGAGACGCGACCCGGAACGAGCTTCACGAGAGCGGCGCCGACGGAGATCGCCAGACGGTCGGCAACCGCCGACGATACGGCTTCCGGATTGCCACCCTGCTTCTTGCCCCAGGCAACCGCTTCCTTGATCGCGTCGGCAAACATCGGCGTGCCGAGCGCCTTGAGGACGATGCTCGGGTTGGTCGTGCAATCGACCGGCTTCAGGCGGGCAACGGCTTCGATGTCGCCGGTATCGGCAACGACCGTGGTAATCTCGCGGAGTTGGTCAAGCTTGGATGTCATGATCGATAGTCCTTTTGACTTGAGCTGCGAACCGGTGCGAATTGCGCCCGGGAAAAGAGGTGATCTACAGACGGTCAGTCTGTATGCACGTGAAATTGGCGCGTCGTCCACAGTTAGACCGCATAAGGGGACGGCTCTGTTGTTCTCGCCTCGGGCATGAAACGACCGAACAGGCGCGGGCCTTCCAGCCCACGGCGCAAACGCCGGTTGTGACCTCCTGCATGCCCACACATTTCCTCCTCGTGGCACGAGAACGACTTCTCGATGAGATTATCGCTAGTCCCACCCGGATATGTCAAGGACATTTGTGCATTTCAATTGACATAAGTGTCACACCCGTCATTATCGGCGGAACAATCAATCTGTCCTGACTTCAAGAGTAGATCTAGGGCGCAATTCGCTTCGGAGGAGATGTGGTAAAGCTCAAACGGGGCACGCATACGGCTTATTCCGAAGCGTCGTCGCTAAGGTTGCGCGCGGCATGGCTCTACTACAATCAGGGCCTGACCCAGAAGGATGTCGCCGAACAGCTCGGCATCAGCCGTACGACGGTCATCCGTCTGCTCGACGAGGCTATGAAGCGCAGCGAGGTTCAGATCTGGATCAACGATTCGATCGACGACTGCGTCGAGCTCTCCGTCAAGCTGGAGCGGGCCTATCGCCTCGACGAGGCAATCGTCGTACCGGCGCCGCCAAGCAGCGATGCCAACGCATTGGCAAAGAGCGTCGGCCTGGCGCTCGGCCAGTTCCTCTCAGAAGCCATCCCCGACAACTATACCATCGGCGTCGGCTGGGGCCGCACGATGACGGCCTCGCTGTCCAGCTTCCGCCCGCCGCGCCGCGACAATTGCAAAATCGTCTCCTTGCTCGGCGGCATCGTCGCCGTCCATCAGACCAATCCGATCGACTATACCTGGCGGCTTGCCAATCAGCTCGGTGCCGAATGCTATATGTTCCTGGCGCCGCTGCTGGTCGATTCCGTCGAGACCAAGCGCAACCTTATCGAGAAGTGCGGCCTTGATGCGATCTATCGGCTTGCCGAAACGCTGGATCTCGCCATCGTCAGCTGCGGCGACATCGGCCCCCACTCGACCTCTCTGTCCGAGGGCTGGATCTCCAAGGCGGAATTGCAGCAACTGATCGACGCCGGCTGCGTCTGCGACACCATGTTCAACTTCCTCGACAAGGACGGCAACACGGTCGACCACTCGATCAACAGCCGCGTCATGTCGGTCGATCTCGATACCCTGAAGAGGGCAAGGCACATCGTGCTCTCCTCCGGCGGCGCCCACCGCGCCGTCGCCATCCGCGCGACTATCCGGCGCATTGGCTGCAACACGCTGATCACCGACGAGAGCGCGGCCAAGGCATTGCTGGAACTGGCGGAGGCGGCTTAGCAACTTCGGCATGAACCACCTGCCACCCCTCCTGTCGGGGAGAAGTGGCGGAGCGACCGCGAGGCGACGAGGGGTATGCGACGCAAACGGCCGAGCAACGCGAGGACGGGTGTGTGCCCCAGACAGATCGGGCGTGTCATCAGAACCATCATTAATGGTTGACCCGATCCGCTGACGCTGGCAGGCAATCCTTGGGATGCGTAAGGACACTGGAGCAAACGATGGATCAGACACTTTTCATCAGCCTGTGCAAGGCCGGTAAGTTTAAGGATGCGCTCGGCCTCGCTATCCAAGGTCGCGAGAACGAAAAATTCACGCCGAGCCGCTTCTCGATGGACAAGAAGACCGGACTGCCAATCTTCTACCGCGGCAACAAGCGGGTGGAGCCGGACGCGACGGGTGAGTGGCAACTGGCAAAAAACACGAAACTATAGGGGCAGCTTCTCGGCGTGACCCCGCTGACCGACGCTTGTTGGTGCCAAGGAGCTACTGAAACTGGCGAAAGCGGCTGGGGAGAAGAGACAGTCGGCGGCACCCCGATCCCTGGGTCCCCACAAGCCCTAGGCCTGCCCCGATTCCCACCCCAGCATCGCCCGCTTGCGCGTCAGTCCCCAGTGGTAGCCGGTCAGCGCGCCGCTCTTGCCGAGCGCCCGGTGGCACGGCACCACAAAGGAAATCGGGTTTGCGCCAACCGCGGCACCGACCGCACGCATCGCCGTCGGCCTTCCGATATCCTTGGCGATGTCGCTGTAAGTCACCGCCTTGCCGAAGGGGATCTTCAGGAGGCTTTCCCAGACCCGCACCTGAAAATCCGTGCCGATCAGGACGACACGCAACGGCTGATCCGATGTCCATCTGCCGGGCTCGAATATCCTCTCGGCATAGGGCAGCGTCGCCTGCCGGTCCTCGACATAACACGCGTTCGGCCAGCGGCAGGTCATGTCTTCGAGGCAGGCGGCTTCGTCGCCGATATCGCTGAAGGCAAGGCCCGCCAGACCGCGATCGGTCACCATCACCAGCGCCACGCCGAAGGGAGATTGATGGAAGCCGTAGCGGATGATCAGCCCGCCCCCCCGCGCCTTCCACTCGCCGGGCGACATCGCCTCATGCGTGACGAACAGGTCGTGCAGCCGGCTCGGGCCGGAGAGGCCGACCTCGATCGAGGTCTCCAATAGCGGCAATTCCTCCTGGCGCAGCAGCCGCTTGGCATGGTCGAGCGTCACCGCCTGCAGGAAGGCCTTGGGTGAGAGACCGGCCCAGCGCGTGAACGTCTTCTGAAGCTGCGTCGGCGACTGGTTCAGCCGCGCGGCGATCGTCTCCAGCGAGGGCTGGTCTCGATAGTCCTCGGTAATCAGTTCGATGACCTGGCGAACGGTCTCGTAGTCGGGACCATCCGGCGTAATGTCGTGGTTCAGGTTGGCTATCATGTTCATGATCTTTCTCCTTGTACCAAGGAGATAGTCAAGTGGCCTGCCGCAAACCACCCGATTCTTGTCCGGTCGTATGAGCAGGATCAGATCCGCTGCTTGACGGTCGCCAGAGCACCCTTGAACGCCTTGGCAAAGCTCTCGCGGTCATCGGGATTGAGGAAGGAGCCGACATCGGTGCCCCGTCCCTCGCCGGATATATGCATCGACAGGATGCCGATTTCCTGATGGCGGCGCACGAAGAAGCGGGTCCAGAAGGGATTGAAATGGTGCTCGATCATGCGGCCAGAGGGCGCGAACTTGCGCACGGAAATATCCGTGCGCGACACAGTCACCTCCTCCCGCACCCGGGCGGAGCGGTAGTTCAGCCAGAACGCACCGTAGAGCAGCAGGAAATCGAGCCCGAAGAAGAAGCCGATCGGCCAGGCGCCGGTCACGATGAAGAACATTCCGTACATCAAGCACACGCCGCCCGTCAGCAGCAGAAGCACCTTGAAACCCTTGCGGCCCAGAGACCTGTAGGGGAAGAGTTCGGCTGCGAAAACAGGCTGTTCGTTGGCTCTGTCGGCGTTGCTTTCCATCATGGCTGACGAGTATAGATTTTCCATGCCCAATCCGAAACTCAAATCCTTAGCCACATTGTCGCAGAACTCGAAAGTGATCGTCCGCCGCAAGAAGCCGGCAACGGTCCGTTCGATCTACTCCGAGGCCGAGCGCGAGGAAATCTTCCGCCGCTTTTCCATCCAGCGTCCCGAACCGAGGGGCGAGCTGGAACACTCCAATCCCTTCACGCTGGTCGTCGCAGTGGCCCTTTCCGCACAGGCGACGGATGCCGGCGTCAACAAGGCGACGCGCGCCCTTTTCAAGGCCGCCGACACGCCCGAAAAAATGCTGGCGCTCGGCGAGGATCGGGTGCGCGACTACATCAAGACGATCGGCCTCTACCGCAACAAGGCGAAGAACGTCATTGCGCTCTCGCAGATGCTGGTCGACGTCTTCGGCGGCGTGGTGCCGCAAACCCGCGACGAACTGGTCATGCTCCCGGGCGTCGGGCGCAAGACTGCCAATGTCGTGCTATCCATGGCCTTCGGCCACGCGACAATGGCGGTCGATACCCATATCTTCCGCATCGCCAACCGTATCAAGCTGGCACCCGGCAAGACGCCTGATGAAGTGGAGGAGCGCCTGATGAAGGTGATCCCCAGGCACTACCTCTACCATGCCCACCACTGGCTGATCCTGCACGGGCGCTACACCTGCAAGGCCCGTCGGCCGGAATGCGAGCGCTGCGTCATCGCCGACATCTGCAAGTCGCCGGAAAAGAGCTGCGACGTGCCAGCGCCGCTGGTTGAACTACCGCCGCAGGTGATCGGCGAGGCCGTCGAGTAAGGCTGCAATCGCCTGCTCGTACGGACCCCGCTCGCCCCCGGCGGCGATTGCGATTGCAGCCCTGTCGAAGGCGGCAGACACAAGAGCGGTCAATGGCTCCAGCATCGGTCCGGCGCCCGGCAGATAGTCCTCCAGGCCGCGGCGCAGCGTTGCCTCGGCATTTTCCTGATCGATACTCCCGGCTTCGAATGGACCGAGTACGGCCGGCGCCTCAAGAAGCAGCAACTGCGCGCGGCCATTTTCCGCCATTGCGCCGAAATAGGCGCTCGCACCGTCGAGCAGTGCCTGCCGGGGCGACGCCGAACCCGAGGAACGGGCTTCGATCGCCTCTGCGACTGCGGCGGCCTCCTGACCAATGACAGCACGAAAGAGTGCCTTCTTATCCTCGAAATGATGATAGAGCGCGCCGCGGGTGACACCCGCCGCCGCCACGATATCGGGCGTGGCCGTCTCTGCGTATCCTCTTTCGACGAAAAGCAGCCGCGCCGCCTCCAGCAACGCCTGCCTGGTCTGTTCGGTCCGCTCGCGGTTGCTCCGGCTCATGGCTTCTCACTTTACATACATACTGCACGTATGATAATTATTAAAAACATGCAGACTGTATGTAATTTTCAGGATGAGGGAAAGAGATGAAATCGACAAGCTATTACCCGGTCATCATGACAGCCGACGTTGCGGGCGCCGCGGCCTTCTATTGCACGCACTTCCGCTTCCAGCCCCTCTTCACCAGCGACTGGTACGTCCACCTGCAATCCAGGGAGGACGAGCATGTCACCCTGGCCATTCTCGATGGCAACCATGAGACAATCCCGAGCATCGCCCGTGGCAGGGTCTCGGGATTGCTGCTGAACTTCGAGGTGGACGATGTCGACAGCGTCTACGAGGCCTGCCGCAGCGGCGGCCTGCCTATCCTCAAGGAGATCTGCGACGAAGACTTCGGCCAGCGACACTTCATCACCGCCGACCCGAACGGGGTCCTGATCGACATCATCAAGCCGATCCCGCCAAGCACCGACTATGCCGCGCTGTACGAGGGCTCGGCCCTGCCGGCGTGAACGTCAGCCGCGCGAGACCCCGGGATCGCCGCGCGAGACCAGCTTGTGAAGATGCACCATCATCCCGGCGGCAAAAAGCGGGGTCAGCAGGTTGACGATCGGAACCGCCAGGAAGGCGGCGATCACCAGCCCGGCAAGGAAGACGGTGGAGCCGTGCTTGGCGCGAAACAGCCGCGCCTCCTGCGGCGAGCGGAACCGCATGGCGGCGAACTCGAAGAATTCGCGCCCGAGCAAGTATCCGTTCACAAGGAAGAATGCGATCAGGTTGACCCCCGGAATGAAGAGGAGGAAGAGCGCGACGATGTTTCCGACGATGACGACGCCCAGGAATTTAAGGGAGCTTGCGATGGCAGGCCCCAGAGGCATTGCCGTGCCGGGCGGATCGGAGGGGTAGTCGCGCTTCTCGACCACCTCTGCAACGTCGTCCAGAAAGAGGCCCGCAATCAGCGCGGTGACCGGCGAGAGCAGCAATGCCAGCGCGAGCGCAAGCCCGATGCCGGCCCCGATCGCCAGCACGAAGCCCAGCCAGCCAGCCCAATCCGGCATGGCCGGAAAGAAACCGGCGATCCACGGAAACACGAACGACAGGAAGGCGCTGCGCAACGCCAGCCACAGCGCGAGCAGGACGAGTAGTGTCAATCCCAATACCTTCCAGAAGACCGAACGCGTTTCCCGCGCAAACAGATTGGCAGCAGACAGGCGGGCAGCTTGAAAGATCATTGAGCGTCTCCGGTTGTATCTCCGATGTAGGAACATGAAGTTTGAACGGCAAGGCTGAAATAAATTGGCAGAATGAACGCAAATCTTGTCGGAAAACCTATACTAATATATAGTCATCTATCATGTGAAATTGCTTGAGCCTGAGACGCAGCTTCCGGAATAGTTGCAAACGGCAGGATTGCCCTCGCGGATCCGAGAAACTCTTCCGGGAAGATCAGGACGGCTGCCGTGGAAGACTTTGTTCACAAGCTTCGACAATACGCGAAGTCCGGCACACCGGCCGAGCGGCGCATTGCGAAATATTTCACCGAACATCTGAACGACCTGCCGTTCGAAACGGCAGCTTCCGTCGCCGACCGGCTGGATTTGAGCCCGATGACAGTCGGACGCTTTCTGCGGGCTCTCGGCTACCAGGGTCTCGACAGCGTCAAGTTTCAGATTCGTGAAACCTCGGCCGTTTCGGCAACCCAGATGCAGGCGTCGATGACTGAACTGCAAACCGATGCGTCGGACGGCAAGCCGCTTGCGGTTCTGGTCTCAGAACAGATCCAGGGCCTGCACCACATCTACCATCTAACCGGCCAGCCGCAATGGAGCGAAGCCGTCTCGATGATCGGAGCGGCTCGCGAAGTTTTCGTTGCGACGCACGCAGCCCTTTCGGGTTTTGCCGCGCATTTCTGCCAGCAATTGACCCAGGCCCGCGACGGCGTCCATGCGCTGAATGGCACAGGTAGCCGTTTTGCCGAGCTCTTCGCGCGGTTGAACGGAAACGAAGCACTTGTGGTCATCATTGACAGCCGCCGCTTCGGCAAGGCTCGCCTGCTGGCGCGCACCGCAAGACGCTACGGATACAAGGTCATATTGATAACGGCCCAAAGCACCAACTGGATGCCGGATCAGGCCAATCTCATTCTTCCCCTGCCCGCGCCCCGGGCGGGCGATGTCGACAACCTGCCGCCATTGATGGCTCTGCTCGACTGCCTGTCCACGGCCGCCGTCGCAGCCGCGGGGGAAGAGGCAACGCTGCGCACCCGGCGGATGGCCGAATTCGCCATCATGCTCGGCGAAGGCATCGGCGGCTGAGGCACCACGAAGCACGTCACCCCGAATGATTGGCAACGGCGGCGCATGATTAATAGGCAACGAGGTATGACATATGGGGGATTCTACCTCCAGTGCTGCCCATCGACGGCCCTTGTTGACTAATTCATACCTAAGCGGCTATAGGTAAATCAATAGCCAGTGGGGTATGACTCCCGAATGCCGAATGCTCACGATGTGCTTTTCAGAACACTCGCCGATCCGACTCGGAGGGCTCTCTTCGAACGACTGTGCCGTGAAGGAGAAAAGACGGTCGGAGCACTGACGGCTCAGGCCGGGGTCTCACAACCGGTCGTCTCGAAGCATCTCGCAGTTCTGAAGCAGGCAGGCCTGGTGCGCGACCGCCACGAGGGCCGCAACACGCACTATAGCGCACAGCTAGGTGCCCTGGGCCCGCTGATCGACTGGACAAGCCAGATGGCAGGATTCTGGCAAAGCCGGTTCGACGACCTCGAAGACCTACTCAAAAGGATGGACCAATGAGCGATACCGCGACCGAAATGCTCTCAGTTGTTGTAGAACGGGAAATCCCTTATCCACCGGAGAAGATCTGGCGCGCGCTTACCCAACCACACCTGATCGAGGAGTGGCTGATGAAGAACGACTTCAAGCCTGTCGTGGACCACCGTTTCAATCTCAGCGCGGAATGGGGCGGCGTCGAGTGTCAGGTTTTGGAAGTCGAGCCGAGCAAGACACTGTCCTACACCTGGGGCGACCGTCATCTCAAGAGTATCGTCACCTGGACGCTTACCTCTACCGGCAACGGAACTCATCTGCGTATGGAACAGTCGGGATTTCGCCCGGATCAGCCGAGGTACTATCAGGGCGCCAAGGGCGGGTGGCCGCAGTTCTTCGCCAACCTGGAGCGGGTCCTGGCGCGGATCGACTGAAGTCTGTCACCAAATAGGAGAGGACAATGACCGGCAACACACCCAAGAAGGTCGCCGCGACACAGATCCTAGTGCGGCCGACCCTCCTCGCAGGCGGCAATCCTCAGATCGCCAAAGCCGACGGCGACGCCCCGGTGCAGGCCTACATCGCCGCGATGCCGGGCTGGAAGAGCAACCTCGGCAAGCGCCTGGACACGCTCGTCGTGCGCAACGTGCCCAACGTGCGCAAGGCCGTGAGGTGGAACTCGCCATTTTACGGCATCGAGGACCAGGGATGGTTCCTGACGTTCCATGTCCTCACTCACTGCGTCAAGGTGACCTTCTTCCTGGGCATGTCACTGCAACCAGTCCCGCCTGGTGGAACGGTGCGCAGCAAGGACGCGCGCTGGATCGACCTCCGCCAAGACGACCAGCTCGACGAGGCGCAGATGGCCGATTGGGTCAGGCAAGCGGCCGCATTGCCGGGCTGGGCTCCCTAGCCAACCCGCTCCACTCTGTTGCTGCACCAGCGCCAACGCGGCTTTGGCCTATCGACAGCAGTCAATACCTTCGCAAGACACAGAAATGGCCAACGAGGTGCCGACACCATGAAAAAGACCGAGACCAGCAACGCCGAGTCCCCTTCTCTGCTGATCGACGCGCGCATCAAGGACCTTGACGATTGGAGAGGCAAGACGCTCGCCCATGTCCGCGCGCTCATCAAAGAGGCTCTCCCAGAGGTGGTCGAGGAGTGGAAGTGGCGAGGCGTTCCCGTTTGGTATCAGGACGGAATGATCTGCACCGGCGAGACCTACAAGAGCGCCGTCAAGCTGACGTTTGCCAAGGGCGCCTCGCTCAAGGACCCTCGGAACTGTTCAACTCCAGCCTTGAAGGCAACACCAGGCGCGCTATCGATATCCATGAGGATGACGAGATAGACGAGGATGCGCTCAAGGCGCTCGTAAGCGCCGCCGCAGCCCTGAACAGCTCATCGGCTCGATAGCCGCCGAACCGCGCGTGCGCTCACTCCATCGCTTCCAGTTCGGCACGGTGGCGATACATCGCCAGAAGCCGACGGTAATCCCGATCGTAAACCGCCCGCTTTCCCGCATCGGGGGCGCGCACCTCGCCACCGGGGTACATCGCAAGGCCCGCGGCAGGCAGATCCTCGTGCAGGCCGCACGCCACCGATGCGGCCATGGCCGTGCCGAGCAGAACGGCTTCGTTCATCTTCGGCACCACCACCTTGCAGCCCGTGGCGTCCGAGTAGAGCTCCATCAGGACGGGGTTTTTCACATGCCCGCCTGCGACATGAAGCGTGTCGGGGACATAGCCGTATTCCTTCATCTGCTCGAGGATGTGGCGAACCCCGAGCGCGATCGCAACGGCGGTCCGCCAGTAGAGCGCACAGAGCCCGTCGAAGGACGTGTCGAGCGTCAGTCCGCTGATGGCGCCGACTGCATGGGGGTCGGCAAGCGGCGAGCGGTTGCCGTGAAAATCGGGCAGCACGAAGATGCGGGCGCCGAATTCGTCCCCTTCCTCGGCGCGAAGTTGCGCGATACGGGAGACGATTTTCTGATGCAGCGCGGCCGTCGGTTCGCCGCCGGCCGCATGCATCCGGACGATATGATCGAGCAGTGCACCGGTTGCCGACTGGCCGGCCTCGACGAGCCAGAAGTCGGGAAAGACCGCTTCGTAATATGGCCCCCACATGCCGTGGCTTGGCTTTCGCTCGCGTGAAAACGACACGATGCAGCTCGACGTGCCGGCAATAAGCGCCAGTTGCCGCTCCAGCCTGCGCGGGTCGTGCGCATCGCCGCCAAGCGTGCCGAGTGCGCCGGCATAGGCATCGATCATCCCTGCTGACACATGGCAGGCCGTCGTCAGACCCAGTGCCGAGGCCGCCTCCTGCGTCAGCGTCCCGACACTGTCGCCGACCGGCACGGTGTCGTCGGGCAGTCGCCCGCGCTCCTGCAGATCGGCAAGCCCGATCTGTTCGAGGAAATCCGGCTGCCATGCCCTTTCCAGATGCGCCAGATAGTTCCACTTTGCCGTCAGCGTGCAGCGCGAGCGCGCAAGCGCGCCGGTTGCCTTCCAGGTCATGAAATCCGCAAGATCGAAGAGATAGCCGGTATTCATCCAAGTGCCGGGCAGCTTCGTCTTCAGCCACATCAGCTTCGGCATTTCCATTTCCGGCGACATGAAATGCCCGGAATGCTCCAATACGGGATGCTTCGTCGCAGTGCAGAAATCGGCTTCCTTGAGCGCCCGGTGGTCGAGCCAGACGATGGTATCGAACCGCCTCTCGCCCCCGGTCGAGACACTGATCTGACCGCCGTCGACGTCGCGAACGACGAGCGAGCACGTGGCATCGAAGCCGACGGCGCCGACCGACTCGGGCGCTGCACCCGACTGCTCCATCGCCTTGCGCACCGCAATGCAGACGGCGGACCAGATGTCTTCGGAATCGTGCTCGGCATGATTTTCGCGCGGGCGGTTCATGATGATCGCGTGTTCCGCCTTGCCCAACAGCTGGCCATCGGCGTCGAACACGCCGGCGCGCGCACTGCCCGTGCCGATATCGACGGCGACCACATGCTTCGGCATTAAAGGCGCATCCCGTCCTGCTTATGCTTTCGGACAAGGTGTATCAAATCCGGCATCGCGTCAAACACGGCGTCTGGCGAAAGCCGGTCAAGTTCAGCGCGATAGCCGGCAAAATTGGCGTGCGAGCCGCCAGTGAAGGCAAAGACCGTCATGCCGGCCGCCTTGGCAGCTTCGATCCCGGCGGGACTGTCCTCGATGACCACGCAGTTGGCCGGGTCGACATGCATTTCGCGCGCCGCATGCAAGAACAGGTCCGGTGCCGGCTTGCCGTTCTTGACCATCGTTGCGCTGAAGATATCTGGCAGCCGGTCGATCAATCCCGTCACCGTCAGCGACAGGCGGATACGTTCCACCTGGCTGGACGACGCGACGCAGCAGCGGATGCCGATCCCGTCGATCGTCGCGGCAATCCCCTCGATCGGCTTCAACTCGTTGCGCAAGCGCGCATAGAGATCCGTGCGGATCTGGTCGAGGAATTCCTGGCCGGGATGAACGTTGTACTCGTTCTTCATCGCATCGATGACTGTCGCAAGGCTCCGCCCGAGGAAACGGCCATAGACCTCCTCCTCGGTGATCGGCACGGCGAGATCGTTCATAGCCTTCACGAGGACGCCGACCGAAATCGGCTCGCTATCGACCAGCACGCCATCGCAATCGAAAATAACCAGCCGTGTTTCAGCGTCACCCATGGCAGACCCAATCGGAATTTGGTGCGAAAGAACCAGCCTCACCTAGCGGTGGGCCGGATGGCGGCAAGGAATGCCGCCATCCAATCCTTACACCGCGAGCTTGTTGTCGAGATAGAGTTGCAGGGTTTCGCGCGTGCCCTTTTCCCACAGGGTTTTCAGCGCATGCGCGAAGCGTTTGCGAAACAGGTCCGATGTCGACACCTCACCGAAGATGTCGTCGAAGGCGAGGAAGGCCATCGGATCGTCCTTGGCCTTCAGAGCGGCCGCATGCAGCCGGTCGGCACTGGCGTCGTTGAAGACGATCTCTGCGCCGCCGTCTGTCTTGCCGGCGAAGTAGCGGCACCATAGCGCCGACACCAGCGCAAGACCGACGACATCCCTGCCCTGGCGCAAGTTGTCCAGCGTCGAGGGCAGGATGAACTTTGGCTGGCGGTTTGAACCGTCCTGCGCCAGACGCGGGATCGTGTCGGCGATCTTGGGGTTCAGCAGGCGATGCTCGATGAGAGCGAAATAGTCCGTCAGCGATGTGTTCGGAACCGGCGGCACGATCGGAATGATCTCGTCCTTCTCGAGCTTGGCCAGGAAAGCGCGGATCAGCGGATCCACCATCGCATCGTGCACGAAATGGATGTCCATGAGCGCTGCCGGATAGGCGATCGCCGCATGGCCGCCGTTCAGGATGCGGATCTTCATATGCTCGTAGGGCGTCACGTCGGGAACGAAGGTCACGCCGACCTTTTCCAGCGCCGGCCGACCGGCGGTGAACTTGTCCTCCAGCACCCATTGCTTGAACTCTTCGCAATAGACCGGCCAGTTGTCCTCGATAGCGAAGGCATCCTTCAACAGATCGATTTCGCGCTGGCCCGTCGCCGGCGTGATGCGATCGACCATCGCGTTCGGAAAAGCGACATTCGCCTTGATCCAGTCGGCAAAGACCGGATCAGACAGCTTGGCAGTGCCGACGACGGCATTCGAGGTGACGATGCCGTTGTGGGGGATGTTGTCGCAGGACATGACGGTAAAAGGCACAAGGCCCATGGCCCTGCGCGCCTTCAGCCCAGCAACGATAAGCCCGAAAACCGTCTTCGGCTCGGCCGGATTCTGTCCGTCGGCGGCGATCGCCGGGTGCGCAGGATTGAACTTGCCCGAAGCATCGATGAAATAGCCGCCCTCCGTGATCGTCATCGATACGATGCGGATATCGGGATCGGTGAGCTTGGCGATGATCGCTTTGGAATCGCCGACCGGCAATATGTCGACCATCGGCCCGGTGACGCGGGCCGCCGTTTTGTTGTTGTCCTGCTCAACGACAGTCGTCAGGAAATCCTGCGCGGCGAGCTTGTCACGCATGGCTGCATCGGAAGGCAGCATGCCCGCCCCGATGATCGCCCAGTGGTGGTCCTGACCTTCGTTGAACAGGTCGTCGAGATAGATCGCCTGGTGGGCGCGGTGGAAATTTCCCACGCCGAAGTGCACGATGCCCGCCTTCAGCGACGCCCGCTCGTAGGCTGGGACGGCGGCGGTCTTTGCCGCTTCGGAAAGCGTTGCCAGCGATAGTTTGCACGTCATGTCTCAGTCCTCTTGAAGGTCTTCGGGATCGCTGATGACCCCGGGGATCACGGGTGATCCCGGTGTCGCGCGCCGGGCACCTTGTCCGGCGCACGCTTTCGTCCCCAACCCGGCAAGCAGCCTTTCAGATGGCGAGGCCGCCTTCGCCAAACTTGTGAATGCGCGATTTGTCCGGTGTCAGGTAGACGGTGTCGCCCGCCCGTGCCGGGAAATTGCCGTCACCGCGCGCCGTCATCTGGCCGATGCCGTCAACGTCGACGTGCAGGAACGTGTCGGAGCCGAGGTGCTCGGCAACAATGACCTTGCCCTTCCACTCGCCGCTTTCGGTCGAAAGCTGCATGTGTTCGGGGCGAACGCCGATCGTATGGGCGTTATGCGCGGCAGCGTTCCGGCCGCTGATGAAATTCATCTTCGGCGAGCCGATGAAGCCGGCGACGAAGAGATTGCGCGGCTTGCTGTAGAGTTCCAGCGGCGAGCCGACCTGCTCGATGTTGCCTCGGTTCAGCACCACGATCTTGTCGGCCATGGTCATGGCTTCCACCTGGTCGTGGGTGACATAGACCATCGTCGTCTTCAGCTGTTGGTGCAGTTCGCTGATCTCGAGGCGCATGTTGACGCGAAGTGCTGCATCGAGGTTCGACAAGGGTTCGTCGAACAGGAAAGCCGACGGCTGGCGCACGATGGCGCGGCCGATCGCCACGCGCTGGCGCTGTCCGCCCGAAAGCTGGCGCGGCTTGCGCTCCAGGTAGTCGGTGAGGTTCAGCACGCGGGCGGCATCGGAAACCTTGCGGTCGATCTCGGCCTTGTCCATGCCCGCCATCTTCAGCGGGAAGGCGATGTTGTTGCGCACGCTCATATGCGGGTAGAGCGCATAGGACTGGAACACCATTGCAAGGCCGCGCTCGGATGGAATGGTCTCCGTCGCATTCTTGCCGTCGATGACGATGTTGCCGCCGCTGACGTCTTCGAGCCCGGCGATCAGCCTGAGCAGGGTGGACTTGCCGCAGCCCGACGGGCCGACGAAGACGACGAACTCGCCATCCTTGATCTCGAGGTCGATCGAAGGGATGACCTTGGCTTCGCCGAAGACCTTCGAAACTTTCTGAAGGGTAATGCTGCCCATGTTTCTCTCCCTTAGTCTTATTTCACCGCGCCGAACGTCAGGCCGCGGACGAGTTGTTTCTGGCTGAACCAGCCGAGGATCAGGATCGGAGCGATCGCCATCGTGGAGGCGGCCGAAAGCTTGGCGTAGAACAGGCCCTCGGGGCTGGAATAGGAAGCGATGAACGCCGTCAGCGGCGCCGCTTTCGAAGCGGTGAGATTAAGCGTCCAGAAGGCTTCGTTCCAGGCGAGGATGATGTTGAGGAGCAGCGTCGAGGCAATGCCCGGCACCGCCATCGGCGTCAGCACGTAGATGATTTCCTTGGCAAGCGATGCACCGTCCATCCGCGCCGCCTCGAGGATCTCGCCGGGGATTTCCTTGAAGTAGGTATAGAGCATCCACACGATGATCGGCAGGTTGATCAGCGTCAGGATGATCACCAGGCCGAGGCGGCTGTCGAGCAGCCCGGTGTTGCGGAACATCAGGTAGATCGGGATCAATGCGCCGACGGGCGGCATCATCTTCGTCGACAGCATCCACATCAAGACATCCTTGGTACGCTTGGTCGGCGAAAAAGCCATGGCCCAGGCGGCCGGGATCGCGATGATCAATCCGATCAGCGTCGAGCCGAAAGAGATGATCACCGAGTTCATGAAGTGGTTCAGATAGTTCGAGCGAGACTGCACCTCGGCGTAGTTCTCCGTCGTCCAGTGGAAGAACAGGAACTGCGGCGGGGAGGCAATGGCGTCGGCCTCCGTCTTGAAGCTCGTGAGGAACGTCCAGAGGATCGGGAAGAAGATCAGGATGCCGATCGTCCAGGCGATCGCGGTCATGATGACCTTGCGCTGAGTGGTGACTTTTCTAGCCATCTCAAGCCTCCAGATTCTTGCCGACGAGGCGGACAAGGAAGATCGCGACGATATTGGCAAGGATGACCGCAACGATACCGCCCGCCGAAGCGCCGCCGATATCGAATTGCAGAAGCGCTTGCACATAGACGAGGTAGGTAAGGTTCGTGCTCTGCGTGCCGGGCCCGCCATTGGTGGTGACCAGGATTTCGGCAAAGACGGAAAGCAGGAAGATCGTCTGGATCAGGATCACCACAGTGATGGCGCGGGCCATGTGCGGCAGGATGATGTAGATGAACTTCGAGATCGGACCGGCACCGTCCATCTCGGCGGCTTCCTTCTGCTCTTCATCGAGCGACTGAAGCGCGGTCAGCATGATGAGGGTCGCAAACGGAAGCCACTGCCAGGCGACGATCAGGATGATCGAAAACAACGGCGCGTTCGCAAGCCAGTCATAGGGCTGCAGCCCGACTGCCTTGGCGAGGTGCGCGAAGAGCCCGTTGACCGGGTTCATGAACATGTTCTTCCACACGAGCGCCGCAACGGTCGGCATCACGAAGAAAGGCGCGATCACCAGGATGCGGACGATCCCCTGACCATAAATGTCCTGGTCGAGCAGCAGCGCAAACAAGATACCTCCGACGACAGTGATCAGAAGCACGCCGAGCACCAAAAGCAGCGTATTGATCAGCGCTGCGACGAAGGCCGGATCGGTGAGGAAGTACTTGTAGTTCAAAAAGCCGACAAAGCTCTCCATTCCAGGGTTGAGCAGATTGTAGTTCAGAAGCGAAAAATAGATCGTCATCACAAGCGGGACGATCATCCACAAGAAGAGAAGCACGACCGAGGGTGCTATCATCAGCCGGGCTGCGGAGCGGGTGTGTAACGTTGCCATGGCGACGACCGATCATGTCTGGAGGGGCGAACGGCTGCTGGACAGCTTGGTAAAAAATGGCCGCCGACGCAATTCGGGCATCCGGCGGCCTAGAGGGGCGGGAGGTCAACGATCCCCACCGTTCTCAGGAGGTTATTATTTGATGTAACCAGCCTTCGTCATTTCGCGGGTGGTCAGCTGCTGGGCGCTCTGCAGAGCCTGATCGACCGATACCTGGCCGGCAAGAGCTGCGGAGAACTGCTGGCCGACGGCCGTGCCGATGCCCTGGAATTCCGGGATCGCCACGAACTGGACACCGACATAGGGGACCGGCTTTACGGTCGGTTTTGTCGGGTCAGCCGCGTTGATGCTGTCGAGCGTCATCTTCGCAAAAGGCGCTGCCTTCTGGTAATCGGCGTTCGCATAGAGCGAAGAGCGCGTACCGGGAGGTGCATTCAGCCAGCCTTCCTTCTCGGCGACGAGGTTGGTGTAATCCTTGCTCGTTGCCCATGCGACGAACTTCTCGGCCGCTTCGACCTTCTGCGAGCCTGCCGGAATGGCGAGGTTCCAGGCCCAGAGCCAGTTGCCGCGCTTGCCGAGGCCCTTGTCCGGAGCCAGCGCGAAGCCGACCTTGTCGGCCACGGTGGATTCCTTCGGGTTGCTGACAAAGGACGCCGCAACGGTCGCGTCGATCCACATGCCGCACTTGCCGGTCTGGAAGAGCGCCAGGTTTTCGTTGAAGCCGTTGGAAGAAGCGCCCGGAGGTCCGGCTTCCTTCATCAGGTTGACGTAGAAGGTCAATGTGTCCTTCCACTCCGGCTGATCGAACTGCGGCTTCCACTGCTCATCGAACCAGCGGGCGCCGAAGGAGTTGGACATAGCCGTCAGGAAGGCCATGTTTTCGCCCCAGCCAGCCTTGCCGCGCAGGCAGATGCCGTAGATTTCCTTGTCCTTGTTGGTGATCTTCTTGGCGGCGTCCGCGATGAAGTCCCAGGTCGGCGCGTCGGGCATCTTCAGGCCGGCGGCCTCGAACAGGTCCTTGCGGTACATGACCATCGAGCTTTCGCCGTAGAACGGAGCAGCATAGAGCTTGCCGTCGTTGGTAAGGCCGCTGCGGATTGCCGGCAGCAGGTCGTCGGCGTCGTAGTCCTTGCCGAGGTTGTCGAGTGGCAGAAGCCAGCCCTGCTTTGCCCAGATCGGAACTTCATACGTGCCGATCGTCAGAACGTCATATTGCCCGCCCTTGGTCGCGATATCGGTCGTAACCTTCTGTCGCAGGACGTTTTCTTCGAGCGTTACCCACTCGAGGTCGATGTCGGGGTTCTTCTTCTTGAAGTCATCCGTCAGCTTCTGCATCCGGATCATGTCGCCGTTGTTCACGGTCGCGATCGTCAGCGTTTCGGCCGAAGCCATGCCAGCAAACGCCAGTGCCGAGCAGGCGCCCAGCAGGAAAGTTTTCAATGTCATATCTTCCTCCCAGAAGATGAGTGCGAGCATTCGCTTTGCTCATGGGCAATTACTCACCGTGGCGCGAAGAATGTCAATCACCAATCGTTGCTGCAACAGCGAAGGGAAGAGTGATCTATTTGATTTTCCTAAATAATATTTTTGCTCACGGCTTGAGCAAATACTCAGCAACCTCTTCATCCGTGATCAGACCGTTGATCTGATGCCCGGTCACGGCGGCCTTGATCGCCCTGAATTTGCGCTTCCCCTTGCCGATACCGATCACGGTCGACGATACGCGCGAAGGGATCGAGGCGGAAGCCACCCGCTCGTTGATCGGATTGTCGAGGAGCTTGCCTTCGGCGTCGAAAATCCAGCCGCAGATCTCTCCGACCGCACCGTTGCGCATCAGCTCCATCATCTCGTCCTTCTCGAGGAAGCCGTCGACGCAGAGCGGTCCGTCGATGCCGAGTTCGCCGATGCCAACGAAGGTCACGTCGGCCTGCGCGCTCATTTCCAGCGTCGCGCGCACTAGCTGCTGCGCATGCAGCGTTTCCCGCTCCGCCGCCGAGGTAACGAGGACCGGCAGCGGCATTGGGAAGTGTCGCGCCTTGACCGCATCGGCCATGCTGAAGATCACGTTGTAATAGGCAGCCGAGCCATCCGGCGCGATGTTGCCGGTCAGCGACACGATGCGATGCTTGGGACATTCGATGGCCGGAAGCTGATCGACAGCCGCCTTCAGCGTACGGCCAGTTCCGACGGCGAGCACGATCGGATCGGGCCTTTTCAGCCAGCGTTCGATCTCGGCCGCCGCCGCCTCCGCGATGCCGACGGTCGTCGAACCCGAAACCGGATCACTGGGCACCACCTCGACATGCCTGAGATCGTATTTCTTGCGAACGGCATTCGCCAGCTCGAGGCAGGCCGCGATCGGGTGGTCGAGGCGCACCTTGATGAGCCGCTCGGCAACGGCTAGCGAAACCAGACGCTGCGCCGACTGCCGGGAAATGCCCATCGCGGCAGCAATCTCATCCTGGGTTCGTCCGGCAACGTAATACAGCCAGCCCGCGCGCGCCGCGTCGTCCAGCCTTCCGGGTGTCTCGGATCGTTTTACCATCAACTCTATCTACCGCGCGGCCTGGACCGGCGTCTGCCGGAGAAAACACTGTTTGAGTCTGCATTAAACCAGATCAAAACAAAATTCGGACAAATGTCGAGTGCGTTGCGAAAATGTGCGCAATTCCTAAAGCAACTGCCACCAGGCGATAGGAGTGAGAATCCACAGCACCCACGCATGCGGCAAGTTAGGCTTTATCCTCCCAGCGGCTGCCTGCTTCAGGTAAATCTGGCGTCACTTCAGGTTCAGAGGTCGCTTTCCGATATCCGATCCCAGCGGTGTTGAGGTCATGGACCTCCAATGGAACGCCCGCAGTGTCTATGGCCAATATCCCTACGAGTTCGGGGGGCGCATTGCGCAGGTAGTTCTCTGCGCGATCCAGAGCAATAATGAGTTCGTCGCGGATCATTGCGGCAGTCCAATCAGAAGGTAGGCCACGAACCGTCGTGTAGTCCTCATTCGTGACGGACAAGGCTTTATGCCGAATCTCATCGATTATCCGCAATGGCGAGAAGTAAGGAGGTTTGCCTGCCGCGGCCATAATTATTGGCCCTAGCGGGCACATGTGGTTTTCGATCATCAGCAGATCGACGTAATCCCGAGCCTTCGTCCGCGTAGAGGCAGCGATCACCTTGTTCACGGCAAGATCAGCAGGGTGTAGACGGGCTCCCCATTCATCATCCCTGACAAGTGGAAAGAAGCGTGTCCGGGTCTCGCTCATCCATTGGACAAGGGTGCGTTCCCCGCCGCGCATTACACTTGCTTCAACGCAACCGTAGATGTTGACTTCGATCGCGACTTTGAAACCGTCAGCCTCTAATTTGGCGATATCAGTATCCGCAGAGACCCCAATTTCCTCGTCGGTATCATGAAAGATGTCAATGTCATCGGACATCCGTGGCCAATCCATATTTAAGACCAGGCCGCCAGCAATGTAGCTGGTGTCAGATCTGTTCCCTGCGATGGAGGCCATGATCTCTTTTTGGATCTGTGTCAGTGCCATCAGCGCCCATCTCCTAGGTGGGCGACCATTTTTCGTCCCATCGCATAAGCTCGCGCATCACCGCGCTCCATAAGGGCATTGGCGACAACTCGCGCCTTCTGCGGAAGATCGTTCAGCTTTTCGATGTCGATGTTATCGAAAACTCTCAGCCCATACCTCTCGGTAGCAATCCTGATAAATTCCACAAGACGACTCTTTTCAGCCCGATGCGCTGAGCGCAATTCTGCCGCGACACTCACGATCTCATCTCTGCGTGCTTTGGGAACGAGAACCTCCACCCTCACGAGATCGGATGCTCCTCCAGTCTCTCGGTACTTCTTGATGCGTTCTTTTGCAGACATGGTGACAGCTCCTACATGGGGCAATATAGGCGTATCCGGGATACTCATCAAGTATCTATATTTGTGACGAAAAGCACACGTTTTTAGTCTGAGTTCTCGATCTGGAATTCGATCAAAACAAAACCGATCGACTGTTCGCGGACACCCCTGGTATGGTCCGCGGCATGTTCCGGTCCATAGACATACGACACCGCTGATTTTCCGCTTCGCCGGGCTTCGGCGACGTCCTGTCGTATCGCGTAATCTTCAAGGCACCGAACATGCCCACCAACCTGCCCGCCACCATTCCGCCGCAGAACCCCATCTCCTTTGAATTACAATACCCTGCGGCACGGTATGGAATAAAGCGATCCGGGAGCCTCCCGCTACGAGGAGAATTACCGTTGACGTGTCCTCACCAATCTCGAGCGACGCGCAAAGTCGTTCGGGTATGCCCGACAACCCGCGCCTGCTGCCGCACGAACTCCGCGGGTGCCATCTCCATGCCATCTTTCGCTTCGAAGCCTCGCTTGACCATGTGCCGAACTGCAAGCTAACTGTGGTTGAGAGGGAAATCCGTGCGAATTCTGCTGGTTGAAGACGACAGGATGATTGGCGAGGCAGTCCGCGATCACGTTGCGGCCTCCAATCACGCCGTGGACTGGGTCAGCAATCTTGCCGACGCCGACGCAGCCGCCGGACCTGTCGAGTACGGCCTGATCTTGCTCGATCTCCAACTTCCCGATGGGAGCGGCATCGATTTTCTCAGACGCATTCGCAGCCGCGATTTGCGAACGCCGGTCATCATTCTCACCGCGCGCGACCAGATATCGGACCGGATCGAAGGCCTTAACGCCGGGGCGGACGACTATCTGGTAAAACCCTTCAATCTGGACGAGCTGGAGGCGCGCATCATGGCCGTCGCGCGCCGCTACGACGCCAATCCGCATCCTGTCATTCGCATCACCGACATCGAGATCGACCGTCCGCAGCACAAGATCTCCGTGGCAGGCGCGCCGATCATCCTGACCAGCCGCGAATGGGCCGTGCTGGATCTGCTGACCGCCCGTCCTGGAGCAATCGTTTCCAAGCACCGCATCGAGGAAGCCCTCTACGCGTTCGGCTCGGAAATCGAGAGCAACACGGTGGAGGTCTACGTCAGCCGGCTGCGCAAGAAAATCGGCAAGGACCGCATCCGGACCGCACGCGGCATCGGCTACACGCTTGGATGAAAATGAAACCTGAACGCAGCATCACCCGCCCGCTTATTCTGGCGCTGACAACGGTCATGGTCGTCTTCTGGCTGCTGGCCATCGGCCTGAGCATCCGCGTGATGCAGCATGAATTCGACGAGATCTTCGACAGCGCCCAACAGGAGACGGCAGAACGTCTGCTCGCGCTGATCCTCGATGAAATGGATCAGCGTACGACGACCGATCCGCATGGAATAGCCATGCTGAACACGGCCGCAAGCCGCGAATACCTGACCTATCAGATGCGTGACGCAAGCGGAAAGATCGTCCTTCGCTCCAACGATGCACCGGCCGAGCCTTTCAAGGTGCCTCTCAACCCAGGCTTCGATGATACCGACACGGCGCGCATCTACACCGAAAAGACCCCCGACGGCGTCCTTTTCCTTCAGGTCGCTGATCGCTTCAAGAACCGCCGCGAAGCCGTGCGTGAAAGTGCCGTCACCTTGCTGATACCGCTGGTCGCGCTCATTCCTGCGAGCATCTTCGCCATCTGGTTCATCGTCGGCCGCGCGCTGAAGCCACTGGACACGCTTCGCCAGGATATCGCGACCAAGGACGGCGGCAATCTGGCTGCTATCGAAGGCGGCGATCTGCCGAAAGAGCTGAAACCGATCGCCCGCTCCGTGAACCTGCTGCTCGGACGGCTGCGTCAAGCGCTGGAAGCCGAACGCGAATTCACCGCCAATAGCGCCCACGAACTCAGGACGCCGATTGCAGGCGCGCTGGCACAGACGCAGCGCCTGGCAGACGAGCTTCCGCCAGGGCCGACCCGAGTCCGGGTTCACCAGGTCGAGACCTCGCTCATCGATCTCGGACGCCTCGCGGAGAAGCTGCTGCAATTGTCGCGCGCCGAAGCCGGGATCGGCGGCAGTGCAACCGCCACCGATCTGCGCCCAGTGCTCGACATGATCGTCACCGACTTCGAACGCGACAGTCGGTCGCGTGGCCGGCTGCGTTATTCGGCAGAGCCGGACGCAAAGCTGATCCGCAACGCCGACATGGATGCGTTCGGCATCGTTGTCCGCAACCTGATCGAGAACGCACTCGTCCACGGTGACCCGGAGCTGCCGGTGAGTGTCAGCCTGGAACGCAACGGGCTCATCCGGGTCGTCAATGGCGGGCCGGTGGTGCCCGAGATGGACATGGCAATGCTGAAGAAGCGTTTTCGCCGCGGCAAGTCGAACGGCGCCGGATCCGGCCTCGGGCTTGCGATTGCCGATCGGATTGCCTCGCAAATGGGTGGCACGCTGGAGTTGCTTTCTCCGGCAGCCGGCGAGCTGTCAGGTTTCGAGGCGCGCATGACGCTGCCCGCGTGAACGTTGATTTTGGCTTGCAAATCGTCCGGAAGGGTGCGAGCAGACGCGGAGCTTCTTTGAACAAGCAGAATCCGGATGATCATCTCTTTCGACATCGGCGGCTCGGCCATCAAGGGTGGGATCGCCCATTCCGAAACCGACATAACACCGCTCGGCCGGTACCCGACGCCCACCGACGATTTTACCGCCTTCGTCGATACGCTGAGGACCATCATCGCCACGGCTGGCGAAAAGCCGACGCGCCTTGCCTTTTCGATCGCGGGCGTCGTCGATCCGGACACGCAGCAGCTGACCTGCGCCAATATCCCCTGCATCCATGGGCGAAAATTCGCAGCCGATATCGAGGCCGAACTTGGCGTCCCGGTTCTGGTCGCCAATGATGCGGATTGTTTCGCCATGGCGGAAGCGAGCCTTGGAGCCGGCCGCGGTCATCGCATCGTTCTCGGCGCGATCCTCGGTACCGGCGTCGGCGGCGGCGTGATCGCCAACGGACGACTGATCAACGAGGCCGGCGGCTTTGCCGGCGAATGGGGCCATGGCCCGATCGTCGCCCTGCGCGCCGGCAACCCGCCGGTAGAGATTCCCCACTACGCCTGCGGCTGCGGCCAGAAAGGCTGCGTCGACACGGTCGGCGGCGCCCGCGGCCTGGAACGCCTGCACAAGACGCTCCACGATCTCGACTTTTCGAGCCAGGAGATCATCGACGACTGGCTGGTGGGCGAGGAGAAGGCGACGCGCACGGTCGACGTCTTTATCGATCTCGTCGCCTCTCCATTGGCGCTGACCATCAACATTACGGGCGCAACCATCGTGCCCGTCGGCGGTGGGCTTTCCAACGTGGAGCCATTGCTGAGCGAACTCGACAAGGCTGTGCGACAACGCATCCTGCGCAAGTTCGACCGGCCCCTCGTCGTGCCCAGCGAATGCCGGGTCGAGCCCGGCCTGATCGGCGCAGCCTTGCTGGGACTGAAGGTCGAGGCCGAATTCGCTGCTTAAAACCGTTTCTCGGGTGGATGCTTGCATTATCGGCAACGTGTGGCGGCGCCGCGCAGCCCACACAAACGCAAAGAATGTGGCGCCCCTTGCCCTACCCTCTCCCCGCAGGCAGGGGCGAAGCTTGGCTCGCCACCACGCGTCCCTTCTCCCCGACGACAGCTTCCAAGTTCCTGAATGAAAAATGGCGCGGTTCGCACCGCGCCATATCAGTTACTCCGCAGCCATGACGGGCTGCTGTCGGTGGCCGATCTCTTCATCGTTGCTGTTGGAAGGAAGGCCCTTGTCGTCTTCCTCCTTCTTCGGTTCCTTGCCGAAGAACAGCGCGTAGGCGGCCGGCAGCACCAGGATGGTCAGCACCGTCGCGACCAGGATGCCGCCCATCATGGCGTAGGCGAGCGGCCCCCAGAATACGCCGCGCGAGATCGGGATGAGCGCCAGGACAGCGGTCAAAGCCGTCAGCATGATCGGCCGGAAACGCCGCACGGCAGCTCCGACGATCGCCTCTTGGCGATGCATCCCCGCCTTGATGTCCTGATCGATCTGGTCGACGAGGATGATCGAGTTGCGGATGATGATGCCGAGAAGCGCAATGACGCCGAGGATCGCCACGAAGCCGAACGGCGCGCCGCTGATCAAGAGCGCCGCGGCGGCACCGATGATACCGAGCGGACCCGTGGCCAGAACCAGCATCGCCTTGCCGAAGTGCTGCAGCTGCGCCATCAGGAGCAGGACGATCACGAGAAGCATGATCGGCGCCTTGGCGGCGATCGAGGCCTGGCTTTCGGCCGCGTCTTCCGCACCACCCTGGATCTCGATCTTGTAGCCCGCCGGCAGACTGTCGCGCAGCGGCTTCATGTCGGCATACATCTTCATCGCTACGTCGTTCGGCTGCACGTCATCCGGCAGCGTCGCGCGCACAGTGATCGTCGGCAGGCGGTTGCGCCGCCACTCGATACCCTGCTCCAGAACAGGCATGACCTTGGCGATCTGCGAGACCGGCACGAAACCGCCGAAATCCGTCGGCACGTAGACCGAGTTGACGGCTGACAGCAGAGAGCGATTGCCATCCGGCTCGCGGGCGACGATCGACACCGTCTCTTCGCCATCGCGGAAGTCGTCAAGCGGCGCGCCGGACATGGCCGTCTGCAGCATCTGGCGGACGCGCTGCGAGGTAACACCAAGCGCACGGGCGCGGTCCTGGTCGATCACCAGTTTCATCGCCGGTATCGGCTCGAGCCAGTCGTCGTGGATGGCGGCAAGCATCGGATTGGCCTGGAACTGCGCCTTCACCGCGTCGGCGATCTTGCGAACCTCCTGGCGGTCCGGTCCCATGATGCGCATCTGCACCGGCCAGCCGGTCGGCGGGCCGAGGAACAGCCGGTCGACCTTGCCGCGGATGTCGGGGAAATCTTCCGCCAGGATGGCGCGCAGCTTGACGATCAGCCGTTCGCGAGCCGGCTCGTCATTCGCCATGACGAGAAGCTGCGCGTAGTTCGGGTTGCGAAGCTGCTGGTCGAGCGGCAGGAAGAAGCGCGGAGCGCCCTCGCCGATGTAGGTGGCGATGAACTTCTTGTCGGTGTCATCCATGACCTTGGCTTCCAGCGCCTTCGCCTGCGTCTCGACCTCCGCAATGCTCGTACCCTCTGGCAGCCAGAGATCGACCAGGATTTCCGGACGCGAGGATTGCGGAAAGAAGTTCTGCGGGATGAACTGGAACGCCCAGAGGCTGGTAACGAACGTCACCAATGTCATCGCAACCACGATGATCCGATGGCGCACGGCCCAACCGACAGTCGCCCGAAGCCGCCGGTAGAAGCGGGTATCGAAAGCGTCATGATGTTCGCCCGCATGATGGCGCTGCTTCAGGATCATGTAGCCGAGCCATGGCGTGAAATAAACGGCCACGAACCAGGAGACGACGAGCGCGATGCCGACGACGTAGAACAGCGTGCGCACATATTCGCCGGCGGTGGACGCTGCAAAGCCGACCGGAATGAACCCGGCTGTGGTGATCAGAGTGCCGGTGAGCATTGGGAAGGCGGTCGAGGAATAGGCGAAACTCGCCGCCTCGATCTTCACAAGGCCCTCCTCGAGCTTTCGCTCCATCAGTTCGACCACGATCATCGCATCATCGACAAGCAGCCCGAGTGCGATGATCAGCGCGCCGAGCGAAATGCGCTGCAGATCGATCCCCAGTTCGTACATGATCGCAAATGTCGCGGCCAACACCAGCGGAATGGCGATGGCAATCACCAGCCCCGAGCGCCAGCCGATCGACAGGAAGGAGACGATCAGCACGATCACCAGCGCTTCGCCGAGTGCATGCATGAACTCGCTGACCGCGTCAGTCACGACGTCGGGCTGGTTGGAAATCTGGTCGACGGCCACGCCGTAGGGCAGCGCTTCCTCGAAGCGCTGGTAGGTCGCCTCGACATCCTTGCCGACATCCGTGACCTTGAAGCCCCTGGCCATGACGACGCCGACCTGGACGCTGTCGTGGCCGTTGAAGCGATACTTGCGCTGATAGGGATCCTCGAGGCCCGAATAGACGGTGGCGATATCGCCAAGCCGCGTAACCTGGTTTCCGGCACGCAGGCGCAGCTCGCGAATGTCGTTCGCCTTGGTGACGTCGCCTTCGACCGAGATTCGCACCGAGCGTGTACCGGTCTCGACCGAGCCCGCGGCATCGACATTGTTCTGGCCTTTGATGGCATTCTGTAGGTCGACGACGGTCAGCCCACGCTCCGCCAGCGCCTTGGAAGACACATCGACGTAGAGCTTCTCCGGTTGGTCGCCGAGAATGACGGCCTTCTCGACGCCCGGCGTCGTCAGGAGCATGTCGCGCGCCTGAATGGCGAATTTCTTCAGTTCCGGATAGCTGTAGCCGTCGCCGCTGATCGAGTGCAGCGTGATATAGGTATCGCCGAATTCATCGTTGAAATAGGGACCGAGCAAACCTTGCGGCAGCTCGTTCGAGATGTCGCCGACCTTCTTGCGCACCTGGTAGAAAGCGTCCGCAACGTCGGCCGAATTGGTATCGCCCTTCACCTGCAGCGTGATGATGGCACTGCCGGCCCTCGTATAGGATTTGACCCAATCGATATGGGGCGTCTCCTGCAGCTTGCGTTCGATCTTGTTGACGACCTGGTCTTCCATCTCCTGAATGGAGGCGCCCGGCCAGATGGCCTGCACCACCATGACGCGGAACGTGAAGTCAGGGTCTTCCTTCTGGCCCATCCGCATCAGCCCGAGCACCCCTGTGATCAGGATCAGACCGAACAGGAAGCGCGCGATGCTCGGATGGCCGATGGCCCAGCGCGACAGATTGAAAGGTCGCTTTTCTGTGGAATTGTCCATGGTCCCGTTCCCTCTCCTGATCGCGCTTTAGCGAACGACGTCGGTGGTTTCGACCGACGCCGACTGCTGGCTCGGCAGCTTGACCTTGAGGTTTTCGGTCATGAACTGCGTGCCGGCGGCAACAACGAGGTCGCCGCTCTTCAGGCCGTCGGAGACGGCGACGCCTTCACCCGTGAAATCCGCGACGGTGATGTCGCGTGCGTGAACGGTCGCGCCGTCGCGATCGACAACCCACACGATCTTCCTGCCATCTCTCTCGGCAAGTGCCGCGAGCGGAATGGCAACATGGGCGCTGGCATTGCCGACATCGGCTTCGATCGTCGCCGTCATGCCGAGCAGAACCCGGTCATCGTTCGGAAGGCTGACACGCACTGCAAACGTCCGCGACTGCGCATCCGCGCTGCCGGAGACCTCCCGCACCTTGCCGTCGAGCACCAGCTTGCTGTCCGACCAGAACGTGGCCTTGACCGTCTTGCCCGGCTTGAACTCGGCAATGTCGTTTTCCGGGACGGCGATCTGCACTTCCTTCTCGCCGTCGAGCGCGACGGTCGCAACCGGCGTACCCGAGGCGACGACCGTACCGGCATCGGCGCTGATTGCAGTGACGATGCCGGTATGATCGGACTTGAGCGCGGCGTAATTCACCTGGTTCCTGGCCTGATCGAGCGAGGACCCGGCCGCGTCACGCGTGGAAACCGCCTGATCGTAGCTGAGCGACGCCTGCTCCATCTGCGAGCGTGCCGTGACGCTTTTGTCGTAGAGCTGCTGGGCACGCTTGTTTGCGAGGTCGGCTGTGGCGACGCCCTTTTCGGCGGCGTTGAGATTGGCCTCCGCGGTCTTGGCGGCCAATTCGTAGTCGGTCGGATCGATGCGCGCGATCAGGTCGCCCGGCTTGACGCGATCGCCGATATTGACGAGCCGCTCGGTAATCTTGCCGGCAACCCGGAAGCCGAGGTTCATCTCGACGCGCGCCTTGACGGCACCGGAATAATCGAGCGCGCGGGTATCCCCGGCCTTGGCGATCTCCACCACCTTCACCGGCCGCAGGATCTCCTTCGTCTCGGCTTTTTTCTCGTCGCTGCAGCCCGAAACAGCAAACGCAACGGCGCCAAGGAGCGCAAAACTGGCAATGGACGGCAACTTGACTGTCTTCAGCGAAATCATCTTTCGCACTCCTGAAATCGATTTGATGTGAGAGGCGCGACGGCTTTGTCGTCGTGCTATTTTTTCAGTGCCCTGATCGCGAAATCGACCAGTTCGTCCACCGTCGCGCGGTTGGTCTTGGCAAGGCATTGGGCCACCATCTGCGGATGGCAGAGGTTTATGGTCGCAGCGCCGAAACAGCGCGACGCCACGTCCGCATCGCGCTCGACAAACTCGCCGTCGGCGATCCCTTCACGGATCACATCGGCGATCAGCGCGTGGATACTGTCGATATGCTTTTCGATGACGTGCCAATCCCGCTCGATGGCAACGACGACCATCTCATGTACCTTTTCCTGGTCGAGCATGGTGTCGAGCGTCATCTGGTACTGCCCCCGGACGAAGCGGCCCAAACGATCGGAGGCACTGACGGGGAGATGGCAGATGTCATAGGCCTGCTGATAGCTCGCAGCGAGCATCCGGCCACAGATCGCCTGGTGGATATCGACCTTGGAGGCGAAGAACCGATAGACGTTGGCTGGCGACATGCCCAGATCACGGGCGATGTCGGCAACGGTGGTCTTCGAATAGCCATAGTGGCGGAACAGCCGCTCCCCGGCATCGAGAATGCGCGTCACATTCTCCTGCCGCGTTGATTCCAGCACATTTTCCGCGATGTCATTCATGAGTTGCTTACACCTGACTTACGACTGACGATTTTTGAATTTCGTCAGTCGTAAAGCATCAAGCGTCACAAGTCAATCTGTTGTGCTGCGACAAGAGCGCTCAGTAGCGCGCCGTCATCGGCCGGAAGCGTCGAACGCTGAGGTAACCGACGACGAGAAAGGCAACGAAGACGATTGCCTGGACAATACCGACGATCGGCTCGCCGCCCGTCGGCGCCAGCGCGTTGAGCACGGGGACTTTCTGGAACGACTGGACGACGAACACGAGACAGTTGAAGTAGAAGAGCGCCAACGCCCCGACGACGAAGATCGGTCGCCAGATGCCGGCCATCGCGAACCGATAGCGGGCCAGTGCCGTGGGAAGGAAAATCAGCACGCAAATGAGGCCGACGCCGATGCCCGGCGTGAAGCCGTTGTAGGGAAAGACGAAACCCGTAAGCACGGTGACCGCGGTGGTCAGCATGAAAAGAACAGTCCACCGGTCGTAGCGCTTTCCGGTGATGAGGCCGTATGCGAGCGCGACGCCCGCGACGATGGCGATCAGACTGACGATGACATGAAATAAGGTAAGAGCTGCTATCCCCGACATGGTTTAACTCCCTCGATGAAGGCGGGTCAAAAGAACAGGCAATGAAATACGGGATGAGAACAGGACCCAAAACAGACCTGCAATACGGATGCTGCCGCGCAATCGTTTCAAATGAAAGAGAAATCTGAGATATCGGCAAGCTGAAAGCGCCGCGGCCCAGCGGACCGCGGCGCTCGATCATGTCGTTGACCGCCGATCAGGCGAGTTTGACGTCGAGCGAGATCGGAACAGCCGAGAGAGCCTTGGAAACCGGGCACCCGGCCTTGGCCCTGTTGGCGAGCTCGGTAAAGGTTTTCTCGTCGGTACCGGGAACGCTGCCTGTCAGCGAAAGATGGATCGCGGTAATGGCAAAGCCACCCTCGACGCTCTCCAGCGTAACCTTCGCCGTCGTCTGCATGTCGGTGGCCTTCAGCCCCGCTTCCTCAAGGACCAGCGACAACGCCATCGTGAAGCAGCCAGCATGCGCCGCTCCGATCAGCTCTTCCGGATTGGTCCCGGGGATGCCTTCGAAACGGCTGGCAAAGCCGTAGGGATATGACTTGAGCGCGCCACTCTGGGTCGAGATCTGCCCCTTGCCATCCTTGAGGCCACCGGACCACTGCGCCGAACCTGTACGATTGATCTGCATTCCGTTCTCCTGTTGGATCGAGTTTCCTTGAACGCCATGTGCCACGCCGGCCGTTCGTTAAGAGGCGCAACATGCCCCTCCGTCGCTGGATATAATCCTCTAACGGCGGAAGGCGACAATCTTGTAAAATCTAGCGCCCGCGCCCGCATCGTCTTCCAAATCATCATACTAACAGATTGTAATTGTATGATGATTGAAGTATGGAAAGCACCGCTGAAGGAAATAGCGGGGAGGAACACGATATGGACGAACCGACGCCAATCGCCGAGCGCCGCCCCCGCGTGCGCCGCAGCGTCACGGCCGCCGTCGGCAAGGATATCTGCTCGGGACGCTATGCCCCCGGGGCGGCCCTCCCCCGCGAAAACGAACTCTGCGACCTCCACAGCGTCAGCCGCACCGTCATTCGCGAATCCCTCAAGGTGCTGGAATCGAAGGGATTGGTCCGCGGCAAGCCGCGCATCGGCACGACGGTCTGTGACAAGGAGGAATGGAATATCCTCGACCAGGACGTCCTGGAATGGATGGGAGACGCCATCACCGACATCGACCTGCTGGCAAGTATCACGGAGGCCCGGCGAACGATCGAACCGGCCGCCGCCGAATATGCGGCAGAGCGGGCGACCGCCCAGGAGATCGCCGATCTCGATAGCGCCTGGCGGCAGATGCAGGCTTCCGGCGACGATTTCGAAGCCTTCACCAAAGGCGACGTCGCCTTTCACACGATATTGCTGAAGGCGAGCCACAACCCGGTCTTCCACCGTCTGTCGAGCGCCATTCACGCCGCACTGAAATATGCGTTGCATGCCTCCAACGTGGCCATGCCCGACCACCGGGAGGCCATCGACACCCACGCCGAGCTGATCGAGGCGCTGCGGCTTCGCGACGGGCCGCGTGCCCGCCAGTCCATGAACCGCATTCTCGATCTCGCCGTGCGCGACCTGACGGCCGCCGGCAAGGTGGGCGGGCAGACCGGATAGCCGAAACACGCGAGAAAACGCGGCAGAGCTGCAGAAACGAAAACGAGGAGCACCCAATGAAGATCACCAAGCTGACCACCTACATCGTTCCGCCGCGCTGGCTGTTCCTGAAGATCGAGACCGACGAGGGCGTCATCGGCTGGGGCGAACCTGTTGTCGAAGGCCGGGCGCTGACCGTACAGGCCGCCGTCCACGAGCTCGAAGACTACCTGGTCGGCAAGGATCCCTTCCTGATCGAGGATCACTGGAACGTCATGTACCGCGGCGGTTTCTATCGCGGCGGCGCGATCCACATGAGCGCTATCTCGGGAATCGACCAGGCGCTGTGGGACATCAAGGGCAAGGCGCTCGGCCAGCCGATCCACTCGCTGCTCGGCGGCCAGGTGCGCGACAAGATCAAGGTCTATTCATGGATCGGCGGCGACCGTCCATCAGACGTTGCCAACAATGCCAAAGAGGTCGTGGCCCGCGGTTTCAAGGCGATCAAGCTCAACGGCTGCGAAGAGATGCAGATCGTCGACACCTACGAAAAGGTTGAAAAGGCCGTCGAAACCATCGCCACCATCCGTGATGCGATCGGCCCCTATATCGGCATCGGCGTGGATTTCCATGGCCGGGTCCACAAGCCGATGGCAAAGGTCCTCGCCAAGGAGCTCGAGCCCTACAAGCTGCTCTTCATCGAAGAGCCGGTCCTGTCGGAAAACTATGAAGCGCTGAAGGAGATCGCCAACCACTCCTCGACGCCGATTGCATTGGGAGAAAGACTGTTCTCGCGCTGGGACTTCAAGCGCATCCTCTCGGAAGGCTACGTCGACATCCTCCAGCCCGACCTGTCGCATGCCGGCGGCATCACCGAGTGCCGCAAGATCGCAACGATGGCGGAAGCCTATGACGTGGCGCTGGCGCCGCATTGCCCGCTCGGGCCTATTGCCCTTGCCGCCTGCCTCCAGGTCGATGCCGTCAGCTACAACGCCTTCATCCAGGAACAGAGCCTGGGCATCCACTACAACAAGGGCAACGACATCCTCGATTACATCTCCAACAAGGAGGTCTTCCACTACGCCGACGGCTTCGTCAGCATCCCGCAGGGCCCCGGCCTCGGCGTCGAGGTGGACGAGGCCTACGTCATCGAACGCGCCAAGGAAGGCCACCGCTGGCGCAACCCGATCTGGCGCCACGAAGACGGCAGCGTTGCCGAGTGGTAGAACCGCTGGCGAAGAAAACGGACACGAAAGCAAGGGGCGGCGAAAGCTGCCCCTTTTTCGGTGGTGGCAGCCGCATCGGCATGAAGCAGAAGGCGGAATCGGTGCGCCCGAACAGATGTCGCGGAGTAGGTTGAATTGCGAGAGCGTCTCGGCCATTTAGCCGGCATTTCCGGATCTCAATCTGGAACAGGCCGATCTGCGGGCATGCCCTCAGCCCGCCATCCGCGCCGTATCGAGCGTGAAGAGTTCCTGCGGCCGTTGCACCCCCCTCAGCGCGTAACGTCCGATGCAGGCCAACGCATTGCGCTCCTCCTGCGGAATGGCGGCAGCGAAATCCGAAGAAATCAGCACGTTGAAATCGACGGAGCGGCACAGTGATGCGATGCGGGAGACCTCGTTGACCGCAGGCCCAATGACGGTGAAGTCGAGCCGCTCCTGGCTGCCGATGTTGCCGTAGAAGACGTCGCCGATATGCAGTCCGATGTAGACGTCGGTCGTCGGCCGCTCATCGAGTGCCCGCTCGTCATTCAAAGTGACGAGCTTTTCGCGAAGAAGTCGCTCGGCCCTGAGCGCCGCGCAACACGCGTCAGATGGCTCATCCGCCTTGAAGATCGCCAGCACGCCGTCGCCGATCAGCTTCAGCACGTTGCCGCCCGCCTCGTGAACCGCCGAAATCACGACGTCGCTATAGGCGTTCAGCATCGGCAGAATTTCTTCCGGCGGCGCGCTGTCGGAAATCTTGGTGTAGTTGACGAGGTCCGAGAACCAGAGAACGGCAGAAATCCGCTCGGATTTACCGCGCGTGATCTTGCCCTCCAGCACCTGTCGCGCCGCGTCCTCGCCGAGATAGACTTCGGCGATCGTCCGGGCGATCCGGCCGAGCGCGATGCATTTGATCGCGAGCGCCAACACCGGCACGAGCTTGCGCAGGATGATGAGATCGTGATCGGAAAAGCCCTCTGGATGGCGCGTCGTGAAATGCGAGAAGAAGCAGTCCATTTCCCCGATCGTGCCCGCCTTGGCAAAGCGATGCACCATCGCAATGAAATCGGTATGGCCATCGCTCCGCATCTTTTCGAGCATCACAAAATCGATCGGATCGCCGAAGCCGATCCGACGACGCACCTCGTTTTCGTTGCCGGCCCAAAGGTAATAGAAGGCGGACTTGTGCCAGTTTTCGAGCGAGCTCCCTTCACTGCCGGTCGGCCCGTATTCGAACTCGGCCTCGATTTCTTCCTGGCTATCCCAGCGGAAGGCGCGGCCCTCGTGCACCGGATGAAGCGTGTCCATCAGCGCCATGCCGCGATCAAGCGGCAGCCCGAACTCGCGGCAGGTATTGCAAAATCCCGTCAGCAGTTCGGATTCCGAGGCACCCTTGAGGCCCTGCTCCGTCAACCATGCCGCAACCGTTCCAATATCGCTGTATTCCATGCCGCACATCCTCGCTTGTGAGAAATCTCTATCGAGATTTTGCCGGCAAGGGAAAGCAAACCTTCAGCCCGCAGATGGCATGTTGTAAGGCGTAATGATCTCCACAGCAGACAGGGACGCCGGCGCGATACGCCCGGGCGTCGCGCGGCTCGTGACTGCGCGGAACGCCGAACGGGCGTCTGTGCGTAGGTCGTGGTGCAGGACGAACCCAATCCTGCGGGCTGCAAGAAGCGCACGGTTTTCCGCGTCGAGGTCATGCGCGACGAAGATGCGGATCGGCCTTCCCGCCGCTTCGAAGGCAGCAAGAACCGCCCGGTTTCCGCCGCCGATCGAATACACCGCGTTGATCGTTCCATCGGCGGCGATTGCACGTGCGGCGAGCGTGCCCGTCGCCGCATCGGTGCCATGCCCCTCGCTGATCTCGCTCACGCCGATCTCCCGGTATCGCTCGCGGATGACACGGCGAAAGCCGATCTCACGCTCCTCCTCGCCTCGGAAGCGGCCGCTCGAAAGGGTAACCAGCACCCGTCCGGGCGCGCCTGAAATGCACTCGCCGATCAGGTAGGCAGCGGTTTCCCCGGCCGCACGATTGTCGGCGCCGGCGTAAGCCACACGCGCAGAGTTCGGTAGGTCGGTCACCAGTGTCACAACCGGTATGCCCGCCTGATCGGCGCGGGCGACAGCCGCTGCAATCTCCGGCACGTCAGGCGCCTTGAGCACGATGCCGTTCGTTCCGCGAAGCCGGATGCGGTCCAGAAGCTGGACGAGCTCCGCCGGTTTCATGACCTCGGCAAAGTGGAAGCGGCACCGAAACACAGTCGGCAGGAATGTCGCGACTTCCGCCTCGAAAGCGGCACGGACGGCAGTACTGAAACGCTCCGGCGTCTCCATGACGATATCGATAGCGAGCACTCGCCCGCTCGTCGCCGCACCCGTCTGCTGCTTTTCGAGTTCGGTGATGGCTGCGCGAACGCGCATTTCGGTCTGCTGCCTGACGCCGGAGCGGCCGTTCAGGACACGATCGACCGTCGCGGTGCTCAAGCCCGCCTGAAAGGCAATGTCCTTGACGAGAAAGATATGCGCCATCGCCGCCTGTCTTGATGGTTTTTTGATGGAATACTGATCTATAACACCCCGGTCGTCTGCGTATAGTGCCTTCATCGGAGATGGAGGATGATCTGATGAAGACCAACAATCTGCAGCGGCTGCGAGCCGACCGCGTCTGGCTCACCGAAGATGCCTGCGACCTCGACGAGTTCCGGATCCTGGTCGAAAGGACGACCACGCTTGCCGACTATCCGACCGCGGACAGGGTCGAAAAAAACGTGCTGATCTATGACAGCCGGAAAGTGGTATCCGCAATCGCCACAGCAGGACGCCGGGCGGTGCTCGCCGAAATCTGCGAAGCCTTCGCTGACGGCCCGGGCGTCCTGGTGTTCAAGCAAGCCTACGAAGACATTGACGTTATCGACCGCGCCAGCGCGATCTTCGACAGCATCATCGACGAGCAGCACCGCACTGCAACTGGCGGCGGCGACCACTTCGCCAAGCCCGGCGCGAACGACCGTATCTGGAACTCGCTGGAAAAACACTGCCTTACCGATCCCCGGAATTTCGCCGAATACTACGGCAATGCCATGATCGCGCTTGCCAGCGAAGCGTGGCTCGGCCCGAGCTACCAGATGACGGCGCAGGTGAACCGGGTCAATCCCGGTGGCGCAGCCCAGTCGGCCCATCGCGACTATCATCTCGGCTTCCAGTCTTTAGAGGTGATCGAGCGGTTCCCGGCGCACGTCCACAAGCTTTCGCCGGTGCTGACGTTGCAGGGCGCGGTTGCGCATTGCGACATGCCGCTCGAAAGCGGTCCGACGCTTTTCCTTCCGCACAGCCAGACTTACATACCGGGCTACCTCGCATTGAAGCGCCAGGAATTCAGGGACTATTTCGAGCAGCACCATATCCAGCTGCCGCTCGAAAAGGGCGACGTGGTCTTTTTCAACCCGGCTCTCTTCCACGCCGCCGGTACCAACCGCTCGGCCGGCATCAAGCGCGTCGCCAATCTCCTGCAGGTTTCCTCCGCCTTCGGTCGCGCGATGGAAACCGTCAACCGCGAGCGCATGAGCGCGACGTTGTTTCCGGCGCTGAAGTCATTGAAGGCAAAGCTCTCCGACGCGGCGATCGCCAACGCCATCGCCTGCTGCGCCGAAGGCTACTCCTTCCCCACCAATCTCGATCGGGACCCGCCCGTCGGCGGCCTCGCGCCGAAGACGCAGGCACAGCTCATGCATGAGGCGCTCAGGGAAGGCTGGAGCGACGAGGCGTTCAAAGAGGCGTTAGCAAAGCAGGCCGAGAAGAAGCTGAGCTGATGATGGGCGCTGGAGAAGCAGCCCGATCATCCGCGCAGCAATCAGCCGGATGGATCATACGCAGCAACACCAAAAGGCCCCTCACCCAGCGAGGCGCCGTTCGGACATCGCCACACGGCACATCGGAGGAGGAAAAACATGACCACGGACCACAGCCGTCTTGACGGCAAGATTGCGATCGTGACCGGAGGCACGCAGGGCCTTGGCGCCACGATCGCGCGGTTGTTTGCCGAGCGCGGTGCCGCGGGCATCGTCATCTGCGGCCGCAACGAGCAGAAAGGCAAGGCCAAGGCCGCGGAGATCTCGGCCGCGACGGCCGCAAAGGTCGTTTACGTCAAGGCCGACCTCGGCAAGGTCGAAGATGCCTGCCATGTCGTGCGCGCCTGCGACGAGGCCTTCGGTCGCGTCGACGCGCTGGTCAACGCCGCAGCGATCACCGATCGCGGCACGATTCTCGACACCAGCCCCGAACTCTTCGATGCCATGTTCGCCATCAACGTCCGTGCGCCCTTCTTCCTCATGCAGGAGACGGTCAAGATCATGCGCCGAGAAAAGATCGAGGGCACGATCGTCAATATCGGCTCGATGTCCGCCAAGGCGGGCCAGCCCTTCATCGCCGCCTATTGCGCTTCCAAGGGCGCCATCGAAACGCTGACAAAGAACACCGCCTACGCACTGCTGCGCAACCGGATCCGCGTCAACGGCCTCAATATCGGCTGGATGGCCTCAGAGGGCGAGGACAAGATCCAGCGCGAACATCACGGCGCTCCCGCCGATTGGCTGGAGAAGGCGGCAGCAGACCAGCCTTTCGGCCGCCTCGTCGATCCGCAAGAGGTCGCCCGCGCCTGCGCCTATCTCTCGTCTGCCGAATCCGGCCTGATGACCGGCTCCATGATCTGCTTCGACCAGTCGGTCTGGGGTGGCTACGACGGGTCGCCCCACCCCACCGCACCGCTTTGAAGAAATGCCGGAGCCCGTCGGCCTTTGCTGCGGCGGGCTCTGGCAGGTTCTACGGTTTACGTTTACGAAGGACGCCGGATCGCTTTTGGGAGGAGCCCGCCAGTGTCGCAAGATGCGCTTTACGATGTCCGTGACGACCGTTTCCGCAGCCTGATCGCCGGCAGCGCCCGGCTTGAGGAGCTCTACTCCGGTTGTCGCTGGGCAGAAGGCCCCGTTTGGTTTTCGGACCTCAACTGTCTCCTCTGGAGTGACATCCCCAACGAGCGGATCATGCGCTGGGTGCCGGATGGCGGTGCCTCGGTGTTCCGCTCTGCCTCCAATTATGTCAACGGCAATACCCGCGACCGCCAAGGCCGGCTCGTCTCCTGCGAACATGGTGGCCGCCGTGTGACCCGCACTGAGCCTGATGGTCGGATCACCGTGCTGGCCGATAGTTACGGGGGCAAGCGCCTGAACTCGCCAAACGACGTCGTCGTCAGATCCGACGGCTCGATCTGGTTCACCGACCCGAGCTACGGCATCATGTCGGACTACGAAGGACACAAAGCCGTGCCCGAGCAGGACACCCGCAACGTCTACCGAATCGACGCCGCGACCGGCGAAATCGACGCCGTCGCGACAGACTTCATTCAGCCGAACGGCCTGGCCTTCTCGCCTGACGAAAAGCAGCTCTACATCGCCGACTCCGGCTCATCGCACCATGAGGTGCCGCGACACATCCGCGTCTTCGACGTCATCGGCGGGCGCAAGCTGACGAACAGCCGCTATTTTTGCTCGATCGAAAACGGCGTTCCGGACGGTTTTCGCTTCGATGTCGATGGCAATCTCTGGAGCAGCGCCGCCGACGGTGTGCATTGCTTTGCGCCCGACGGCACGCTGCTCGGCAAGATCAAGATTCCGCAGACGGTTTCCAATGTTACCTTTGGCGGCCCGAAGAAGAACCGCCTGTTCATCACGGCAACGCAATCGGTCTATTCAATCTACACCACGACCAACGGTGCGCAGTATCCGTAAGGAGGCTTGACATCCGGATCAGGTAACAGGCGTCACCGAACGAACGGTGCCGTTGTTGTCGACGATGCAGGAAAACCTGCGACCCGCCGCATCGAGATCCACCGCAAAGGTGCCGTCCGGCTGCAATCGCGAACCTGTGGGCAGGACCTTTGCGTTCGCGCCCGCGACGCCGGCCGCCGAGTTCGCACACAACAGCTGCAGGTCAGCGGGTGCCGTTTGAAGTGTCGTGCGCGCCATGGCTTCGGGGGGCGGCGGGGGCGGCGTACAAGCGCCAAGCAGTGAGGCTCCCGCCACAACAAGAGCAGGCCAACCGCCCGACATCCGCTTCACATCGCTTTTCCGCACGTGTCCCACCCTCCGGACGTTGTTGATCCCCTCCGGCTTGCACCGGGATCTGCCTTCAAATGCCCTTGTACAGCGCTGCGCCCTGCATCAGCACGATCACCTTGGCGCCGACCTGGATGCGAGAATGCAGATCGACGATATCGTCGTTGTTCATGCGGATGCAGCCGGACGACACATCAAGGCCAATGGTCCACGGCTCTGCGGTGCCGTGGATCCGGTAGATCGTGTCCTGACCGCCTTCGTAGAGATAAAGCGCTCTGGCGCCGAGCGGGTTTTCCGGCCCGCCGGGCATGCCGGCCGCCCATTTCGCCGCATTGGGATCGCGGGCCACCATCTCGGCGGGAGGCGTCCACGTCGGCCATTCCGCTGTGCGCCCCACGCGCACGATGCCAGCCCAGCCGAAACCATCGCGCCCGACGCCGATGCCATAGCGGATCGCTTGCCCACCCGGTTGAACGAGATAGAGGAAGTGCTGGTTACCGTCGATGATGATCGTGCCGGGCGGCTCTGCCGTTCGGAATGTGACGAGTTGCCGGCGGAAAGCCTCCGGCGGCTGATTGTTGCGGGCGTAATACTGCCGGGCCTTCTTCTTGTCGTAGTCGACCCAGGTACGTGTCTTGGAATCGTAGATCTGCGTTTGCGCCAGCGCAGCCAGAGGGCCGAGGCAGACGGCAGCCGCAAGGAGGATGGAGCCGAGGCGTCGCGCACTGGCCGGACGAGCTTTGGCTGAACGTTCGAACCCTGCGGTCATCGTTTTGCCCACCCATCGACACGTGCAGTATGGTCCTCAACCCATTTCTTCGCGTAGTCTGGAGCCGGTTGCCGTTCCACTTCAAGCGCATAGCTCATGGCCGTCACCTCCTCCGGCGAGAAGTCCACCCTCTCCAGGAATGCAGCGACGTCAGGATGTTTTTTGCCGAAAGCCGTCCCATAGGCGATGTGGAAGTGCGCAGCGTCCCAGGCCGTCGAGGCACTGGATTTGCTGATCCAAAGGGGATCGGAAGGGCTGACGAGCTTCCACTTGCTGGCATCATGTGCCGGCTCGCTGATGCGCACGATCTTATGAAGATCGAAGATGAAATGTGGCGCGTAGCAGGCAAAAACCATCGGCTGGTTGGTGGCCACGGCCGCGTCGAGCCCCGCCATGGCCACCTCCTCCTCGGCCTCGACGAGCGTCAGGTTCTGCGCATAGCCGTAGGTGTTTGCGCGCACCCGCTCGATGCCGGTCGACGACCAAGTCGGCGCACCGATCCACATCTCGCCCTTGCCATCGCCATCCGTGTCGAGAACCTTGGTCCTTTCGGGATCGCTGAGGTCGGCAATCGTCTTCAGTCCCTTTTCTGCCGCCGCCGGGGTCGCGCAGATGCCTTGCCATGCGGGCACGCCGCGCTGGCTGAGAACAACCACGCCCTTGTCTGTGACGAACTTCTTGATGACGTCATCGAGATTCGGCCGCCATACTTCCGGGTGAATATCGACCGTGCCGCTTTCCAGGCCGACGAACGCATTGAGCGCACCCAGCTCCTGCACCTCGGCGGAAAGGCCGAACTCCTTGGCGACAGCGATTTTCAGGATGTTTGCAGTTGCCTGCCCCGAAGGCCAGTTCGGCATCGCGATCCGAACATCCTCTGCTTTTACCGGCAAAGCACACAGCAAAACGGAAGCAAGAAAGGCGGCGAAAAAGCCTGAACCTGTGCAGTATCTCACAATGTTTCCCCATGAAAGGCACTGATCGGATCGCATGCAGATACTTCAACGTCAGGATGCATAAACACTTGCTAACAGTCAAGCAACGAACGACCAGCACTGTTTCTAAGCCTGTATTAAGCCTTCGCTMCAAGTCTTCACGGCCATTGCCATGGTTGCCAGATGATCGGCAGCGGAAATGCCCGAAATCGCCTTGCGAGGTTTGAGATCGTGGTCGCCGTCCTCCAGCCATAGGATGGAAATCGCGGCCGAAAGGTGGTAGCCGGCAACCTCGTCTCTTGACCCGAACGCATCGCGGGTTCCCTGGCAGATGAGTGTCGGCGTCGACAGATCGCGCAGATGTGCCGTGCGCAACTGCTCAGGCTTGCCAACAGGATGAAACGGGTAGCCAAGGCAAACCAACCCCTCGATCTCGCCGCGCCGACGGAGCTCGTCGGCCACCATGCTGCCGACCCGGCCACCCATCGACTTGCCGCCGATGATCAGTGGCCCGCTTGCCGCAAGCGCGCTMACTGCGGCCCGGTATTCCTCAAACAGGGTGTCGGCTCGTGGCGCCGGCGGTCGGCGGCCGGAGCGCCGGCGCTCGGCCATGTAGTTGAATTCGAAACGCGCAACGCGAAGACCCGTCGCCGTTAGCGCGTTGGTCGCCGCCACCATGGATTGCGAATCCATCGCGCCGCCGGCACCGTGTGCCAGCAGAAGAGTGACGGAGGCATCCTCCGGACCGGTGATCAGGAACCCATCGCTCATTGCGAAGTCTTAAACCATGCCATGCCGATATCCGATACAGCTGTTACGTCCGCGCCGCAACGCGCCCTTTTGCTCCACCCCGGTGCCGGACTATCCCTGCAACCGGCGCAGAAGAACGCCAAGTCGCTCTTGCGATCGGCAATCTTCCATGGTTTGCCGATTTGGTATCCCGCCCCCGCCCCGCTTCCTGACGTCGCTCGGGCTATCGCCGAACGCGCGTTTGAACGCCCGGCTGAACTCGGCGCCGTCGCTGAAGCCTCGCTCTTCGGCGATCTGGAAGATGAGACGCCGGTCGTTCGGGTCCGTCAGCGCGGAATAGGCACTGAGGAGCCGGCGGTGCTGAATATAGTGCATCACCCCGCCAAAGGGCTCGAACAGGTTGTAGAGCCGCGTGCGAGAGATGCCGAGCTCGCGCCGGACCATCTCGGATCCAAGTTTCGGGTCGAGAAGCCTGCTTTGCACCAATTGCCGAGCCCTTTCGAGAAGAACCGTGGCAATCGGCCCCTCCGCGGCCTCGATATGATCGGGAGAGGGGGACACGCAGGCAAGAATCATGGCCCGCGTGGCTGCTGCGAGCCCGGGAAGGTCCGTCGGGGTCAGCAACGGCAGGCGGTTGGCGACGTCGATCAAATAGTCCGAGAACAATCGCCCCATGCCGGTACCAAGGGTAGAGAATTCCGCCGATCCCAGGGTAGCCGCCGTTTCCAGCGAAAAATCCCGTGGCACGAACAGCATCAACATGTCGCTTTTCTTTGAAACGACGCCGTCAAACGTACGCCCTAGCGAGTGGATCTGCACTTCCCCGGGATGCGTGGTGAACGCATGTCTTGCCGTTTCGGTGTGGATGGAACCGGACTTGAGAAGCGTGACCGCCCAGTGATCGACCGGATCACGCCTTACATGGCCGGGCAAACTGGAAAAGGCGAGGCTGTCGGTACGGATGTGCGCCAGAACAAGGCTACCGAGGTCCCAGAGCGTCTGGCGGCCGCTGAACTCGGTTGTCGCAGGGTCGATATCGACCAGTTCAAGCATCGGTGCGAAGCTGTCGTGCCAGGCAACAAACTGTTCGGATCGCTCCAGTCCCGCGGTCGAAAACTCAAAGAACGGCAAAGGCGAGGCCTTTTCCTTCTCTGTCTCCGCGCCGACAATTGCGTCAGCCGGTTCGTAATCCATCGCGAACCGTTCGTCGTTCGCCCGCCCCTCGAGAAGCGTGGCGTGCGCTAAAGCCTCTTCGGTTGTCATCGTCCTGCCTCCAGTCGAGCGATAGCACCGCTCGATCCACAGCCGATTGCCGACATGTTCTGCACTGACGAAAAGGAGCCGCTGCCTGACCGTGTGCGGCCCCTTCGCCGCTCCTGTTGCGACGGAGCCGTCTCTCTCACCATGATCCGGGCAGTGCCGTCAGGCGTGATCATGGAGACGCGGTTGAGGGTACCACCCGAAATATCGATCTTTGCGAGCGCTGCGGCAGGAACCATGTCTGCCGCAGTGTCAGCGGTAATTGCGAGAATTGAAAAAGATGCGCATTGCATTCGTACTTCTCCTATCGGGCCAACAACAGAAGGCCGGGTGATCTCTGAATGATGCTAGTGATCTGTTTGTCGACGACCGCGAGAGGACTGTCTTTCACCCTCGACGGACGACGCCGTCGGACAGTTTGACCATCGTCTTTGTGTGTTCCGACTTGCCTCCCCGAACAGTCGTTGCGTTTCCCGCCTGAAACCTAACCCCTTTTGCATTTTTTCTCAACTTGAGGTGCGCAAAGACTTCGCTAATGCAAGAAGTGATTGGCGCATTGGGCCCGGCAACCCTTCGCGCCGGATCGATCGCGGCCGCTCTCCCGCAATTTAAGGCGCGCCCTCCGTCTCGATTTTCGAACCGCCTGACAACAGCGTCGCGACCCACTTTCCGGACGGTGTTCCGGCGCAATAGACGATGAATGCAATCAGCATCGGCACGCCGATAAAGGCGCCCGAAATGCCCCACATGAAGCTCCAGAAAAACACTGCAAAAATAACGGCAAAAGGCGATATCGCCAAGGAAGCCCCGGTCAGCCGCGGCTCGAGGTAGCTGCCGATGATGAACTGGATGACGTTCAGGCTGGTGAAGATGATAATCGCCGTCTGCCAGGAATCGAACTGGGCAATGGCGAACATGGTCGGGAGCGCCGTCGCGACAAACGGCCCGAGAAACGGGATGTAGTTTAGCGCGAAGGCGATCGCGCCCCATGCCGCCGCAAGCTCCAGTCCGGCGCCGAGCGCGAAGAGCCAGACCACGAGCCCCGTCAGAATGCTGGCGAACGTCCGCACGATCATGAAGCGCCGCAGCTTGGCGCCGATCACGCGATTGGCAACCAGGATGCGCTCACCATATGGCTGCGCTCCTGGAAGAAGAAGGCGCTTGTTGAAATCCTCGACCTCCAGCAGGCCGAGCATGATGAAGATGAAGACCAGCAACGTGAAGCCGGCGAAGCTGTTGAGACGCCCGGCCATCCCCTGCACAAAACGCACCAGCCAGGTCACATCGAAGCGGTCTGCCAAAGGACCGGCGACGGCCACGCCGTGCCCCTCCAGCCAGCTTGTCCAGTCGACATAGATCGCCTGGAACCGCTCGGCGTTTAGGAACAACCACTGGGCGAGTTTACCGAAGCCCCACGCCACTGAAGAACCTATGGCGACGATGACGACCATGGTCACGACAAGGGTGATGAGCAGCGCCAGAAGCTTCGGCATCCAACGCTGCAAGGTCGCCTGACAGGGCCAGACCAGAGCGATGACGAACAGCGAAAAGATCAACGGAGCGAAGATGGATTGCGCCACATAGAGCAATGCGAGCACGAGGATACCGGTCGCCACCGACCCGATCATTCGATTGTCGCCCGTCCCCGCCATGCCTGCCCCTCGAACACTCTTCAATCCCGCCGCTCCCACAAAGTGCGGCCGTCTGTCAGACGCACAGGCTCGCCCTGCCTGTGCGTCGACTTCATTGCCGTCGCCCGAGACGGCCAGGTTCTGGCCCAATCCCGGGCGGTCGCTAGATAGGGTTGGCGGGTTGGGTTTTTACCCGGCTGCGGTTGCCTTCTGGAGCGCGTCTCGCAGGACCTGTTCCTTCGTTTCATCGAGGGAAGTCTTGAGAACCACGCCGCCGTAGGACGATATTTCCTTCAGCACCTTGTCGGCGGTCATCTCCTGCACCAAGACGAACAATGCCCCGTTGCCCGGCTGAAGATTGCCGGCAAGATCCTTCATGAAGGCATCGTTGATGCCGACGTCGGTCAAGGCTCCACCAATCGCGCCCGAAGCAGCGCCCACCGCCACGCCGATCAATGGATTGAGGAACAGAACACCGATCAGCAGGCCCCAGAAACTGCCCGACGCGGCACCGGCCGCGGTGGTATTGACCAACTGATTGAGCTTTACCTTTCCACCCTCGGTCTTCGTGGCAATGACCGCATCTCCGACTTTGATCAGGTACTCCTTCTGCAGCTCGAACAGACGCTGACGCACCTCCTCGGCTTTGGCTTCCGTAGGATAGACGATCGCGATCAAATCAGACATGGCTACTCCCGTGAACAAAGCTTGCACGCGCAATTGCGTTGCCGCTAAATCATAGCCATCCACGCACCGATGAAATTAGCAGGGAATCCCGCGGCTTTGCTTTGCGTCTCTTTCTTCCACCATCTCGGCTCGCATCGGCAGTCCCTCTTGCTGCCATTCAGATGCCTTGGCGTCCGCCGCGTGAGAGCGTCTATCGCTCGGCAGCAGCAAGGAAAAACCCGCGCGCCTGGCAGAAGATGATCTGCCGAGGCACGCGGGCGATTGTTCCTCGTTCGATTGCATATCGCCAGCGGATGAAGCCCTTAGCCGCCAGCCAGAGCCGGCTCCGGTTCGGCTGCCTCGACCTTGGCCGGTTCGGCCGAAGCCGGAATGCGGAACCACAGAACATAAAGCACCGGCAGGAAGATCAGGGTCAGCGCTGCAGCCACCACCAGTCCGCCGATGACGGTAAACGCAAGGGGCGACCAGAACGGATCGCGGATGATCGGCAGCATACCGAGTACCGTCGATCCGGCGGTGAGGAAAACAGGCCGAAGCCGCTGAGCGGTAACGTCGATGACGCCCTGCCACGTTCGACCTTTCTCCTCCATCGCGATATCGATCTGGTCGATCAGCACCACGGAGTTTCGAGTGATCATTCCGATAAGGGCGATCATCCCGAGAACCGCGATGAAGCCGACCGGCGTATTGGTGACCAGCATGATCAGCACCACGCCGATCAACCCCAGCGGCACCACGCTGATGACGAGCAACAAGCGCTGGACGCTCTGCAGCTGGAACATCAAAACGATCAGGATGATGATCCCCATCACCGGCAGCATCTCGACAACCGATGCAAGACCCTCCTCTGCGCCTTCGACCGCACCGCCGACTTCGATCTGGTAGTTCGGATGGGCCTTGCGCAACTCGTCGATCTTGTCGGCCGCCGCCTCGACCACGCTGGCGGCCATCACCCCTTCGGCCGTATCCGCCTGAACGGTGATGGTCGTGGAACCGTCGTGCCGCCAGATGACGGGCTGGGTTGTCTGGTACTCGATCGTGGCGATGCTGGAGAGCGGCACCGTGTGATTGGGTCCGACCGGGATCTGCAGCGAACGCAGGGTGCTGATATCGACACGCTCCTCGGCCGTTGCACGGGCAACGACATTGATGAGGTAGATGGAGTCCTTAACCTGCGTGATCGGCAGGCCGGACGCGGTCGCAAACAGCGTCTGAGCGATCACCGAAGAGTTGAGCCCCACCAGTCGGGCGCGATCCTGATCGACATTGACGACAACTTTGCGGACAGGTTCGTTCCAATCGAGGTTGGGCTGGACGACGCCGGGAACCTTGCTGATGGCATCGGCCACTTGCCAGGCAACGTCGCGCACACCGGCGGTATCCCGCCCGCTGACGCGGTACTGAATAGGCCAGCCGACCGGTGGCCCCATTTCGAGCGGCGAAACGCGCACAATGATTTCAGGCATTTTTTCGTCGAGCGCCTTCTGCAGGCGCGCCTGCAGCGCTTCGCGCGCACCGACGCTCTTGGCGATCACCACGGCCTGGGCGCGAGACGGCGCCGGAGCCTGAATATCCATCGACAGGTAGAACCGGACCGGATCGGAGCCGACATAGAAGCTCCAGTCGGCCACGTCCTCGTCGGCGGCGAGCACCTCTTCCGCCTTCGCCACTTCCACGGCGGTGGCTGCCTGTGATGCACCCTGCGGCAGGGTGAGTTGCAAGATCAGCTCCGGACGGTCGGACGGTGGAAAGAACTGCCGCTTCATCAGCGACGATCCGACAAGCGCCAGCGCAAACAATGCGACGGTGGCAAGTACCACCACGAGGCGCATCCGCATGCAGGCGTACAGTAGATTCTTGAAGCCGCGGATCAGCGCGCCGTCAGGCTTTGCACCCGTCGACGGGCTCGATTTGAGGACGGCAAGACCGATGATCGGGGTGAGCAGCACTGCCACCAGCCAGGACACGATGAGCGCAAAGCCGATCACCAGAAACAGCGACCGCGCATATTCACCCGAAGAACTGCTGGCAAAACCGACAGGAATGAAGCCTGCGATCGTCACCAGCGTGCCCGCAAGCATGGGAAACGCCGTCGAGGTGTAGGCATGCGACGCCGCCTTGACGCGCTCATAGCCCTGCTCGAGCTTCGCCATCATTGTCTCGACGGTCACCATCGTGTCGTCGATCATCAGTGTCAGCGCAATGATCAGGGCACCGAGCGAGACGCGCTGCAACGCGATGCCGGTGATGTCCATGAACAGGAACGTCAGCGCCAGCACGAGCGGAATGGAAACGGCGACGGCAAGACCGGCGCGCAGCCCGAGCGCCAGGAAGCTGACGCCGAGAACGATGACGACCGCCTGCCCCAGCGATGTTGTGAAACTGCGGATCGCAGTCTTGACGACGGCCGGCTGGCTGGCCACGTGCGTCAGGTTGATGCCGATCGGAAGGTCGCTCTCGAACGTCTGCATCGTCGCATCGATATTGCGGCCGAGCTGCAGAATGTCGCCGCCCGACGCCATGGAAATGGCGATCCCGATTGCCGGCTTGCCCTTGATGCGGAATCGCGGCTGGGGTGGGTCCACCGTGCCGCGCACGACGCTCGCGATATCCCCGAGCCGCACGAAACCGGACGAAGTGGGAACGTTCAACTGGCGGATCGTGTTCTCGTCGGTGAGGCTGCCGGAAACCTGCAGGATGGTTCGATCCTGTTCGGAGGTTATGAGGCCGGCGGGCAGGACGGCGTTCTGCGCCTGAATCGTGCCGATCACCGTCGCGGCGCTGAGGCCGAGACTCGCCAGGCGCTCCGTCGAGAACTCGATGTAGATCGTCTCGTCCTGGGTGCCGATCAGCTGAACCTTGCCGATGTTGTCGAGTTTGAGCAGCCGGGTGCGCGCCTCGTAGGCCCAATCGCGCACTTCGCGGTCGCTGAAGCCTTCAGAGGTAAAGCCGTAGATGATGCCGAACGTATCGCCGAAATCGTCGTTGAAGAACGGCCCGCGCACGCCGGCGGGCAATGTCGCCTGCATGTCGCCGACCTTCTTGCGGGCCTGATACCAGGATTCGCCCACCTGGTCCGGCGGCGTCGCATCGTCCAGCGTGACGTAGACGATCGATTGTCCTGCCGTCGTCACGCTTCGCAGGTTGTCGAGATGAGGCACCTCTTCGAGAGTGCGCTCGAGCCGATCGGTAATCTGATCGACAGTCTGCTCGATCGTGCCGCCCGGCCATCCGGCGGAAACGATCATCGTCTTGAACGTGAACTCGGGATCTTCGTCGCGACCGAGGTTGATGTAGGCAAGGATACCGGCGATGGCGCTGAGCAGCACCAGGAAGATGATGAGGCTCTGGCGCTTGATCGCCCATCCCGAAAGGTTGAAGCCCTCGTTCATTCGGCGCTTCCTTCAAGCAGGCGGACTGGCATGCCCGGACGAAGCTGCTGAACGCCGGCGACGACGACGTTGTCGCCGCTCGCCAGTCCCTTGCTGACAAGGAAATCCTTGGTATCGAAGCGATGAACCTCGACCGGCACCAGCCTGGTGGTTTTGCTGGCCGCATCGACGACCCATACGGCGCTCTTGTTGTCCAGATTGAACAGTGCCCCGATCGGCAGCCGCGCCGCCGGCTCGCCCGAGAGACGGATCGTGCCCCGCACGGCACTGCCGAAGCGGAAATCGTCGGGCGCGCTGTCCAATCCGACGCGCACCGTGAAATTGCGGGTGATGGGATCGGCCGTCGGCGAGATCTCGCGCACCGTTCCCGTCGCCTTTGCGTTGGGGTTGCTCAAGAGCTGCACATCGACGCGCGCATTCCCGCCCGTTGTCTGGATGGTGGCTTCCGGCACCTGAAAGACGGCGTCGCGTGTTCCGAGCTGCGCAACGCGCACGACCATCTGACCGCCTCCGACGACCTGCCCGACTTCACCGCCGATCGCGGTGACGACGCCGGCGGCGTTCGCCTTCAACACCCGGTTGTCGACATTGGTCTGGGCGATCCGGAGCCCGGCTTGCGCGGCGTCGACGCCGGCCTTTGCCATGTCTGCCTGAGCCATCGCCGCTTCGAACGCCTGACGGGTGGAGGTGCGCGGATAAAGCTGTTGCTGGCGCGCCCGCTCGGTTTCGGCGTTCTGTGATTGCGCCTGCGCCGAAAACAGATTTGCTTCAGCCTTGCGAAGTGCATCCTGGGCATCTTCTGCGTCAAGACGGCCAAGGACCGTCCCGACCTCGACAAGGTCGCCGACATCCACATCTCGTTCCCGGATCTCGCCGCCTTGGCGGAAGCTGAAACTTGTTTCGGTGCGCGGCCTGATCTCGCCGACCAACGATCCATAGGTATCCTCGGGATTGAAGGAAACGGCGACCGTTCTGACCGGCCTCGGCGGCCGATCGCCCGCGTCGTTCTCCTCCTGGCAACCGGCCAGGAAAAAGGCAGCCAAGACTGCGGCTGACAAGCCGAATGTTGCGCTGGATCTTGGTACGGCAAAGCGTATTTTCATCGGCGATTTCCCCGAAATTTACCGGCGCGACAGGTCTAAGCCACGCATGAATGAAAGAAATAATCTAATATAATCAACGGCATCACCATGCCCCGTCCGGACCGATGCCGGGCTCGCGTGTGATTGAGTAGACGACCCGGCCAATGATGGGATAGCGCCTGCGGCATTCAGCCGCGCAACCGGCATTCCGGCCGGCAAGAGGGAAGCGAGGAACGCTCGAGGTAGCCGAAGGAAGCGCCCGTCAATCATCGTCCCGTCTGTCATGGTGGTGAGCGCGAACGATAGAAGTCCTGAGTAGGAACCCAAGTGGTGATGCTCCCTTAAACGCCCGGATCAGCTTGCGCATTGTCTCGGGAACCCGAAGGCGCAGTGCTCCGTTCAGACTATAGTGCTGTTCAAGACGCGAAGTGATCAGCATAGAATCCCGCAATCAGGCGTACCGTCCAGATTTTCGCAGTCGATTGCGGACCAGACTGCAGACTGTGCTGGATTGAAAGGCGGCGCGTTTGGGGTTTAACCACACAGGATATTTTCTGAAGCTCGCATAGACGGAATTCATCTTTCGCCGGCGCCGCGGATAGCCTAGAACTATCCGCAAACGTCCAACCGACTGTCTTGCGAGGCGCCTTTGCCGTTCCTGGATTTGAAGAGCGTGCGGGCAACTTGAGCCGAGCCATGTCCCCAATGCGATTGTGCGTCACTCTGATCATGCTGCTTAGCCTTGTCGGCTGTGGCGGGCCACGCGCCGTTCTTGGCCTCGGCGCGACCTCCTCGCAGGGTGAGCCGGCGGCAATCGTTCCGATCTATGTCGCAACCACGCGCGCCCGCTCCGACAACCTGTCGCTGCCCTATTCGGCGGAGCGGTCGAAAACGCTGAATTTTGCGAAGTTCGACATCGGGATCCCCCAGAACCATGTCCCCGGGAACGTCGAGAAAACCGGCCGCGTCCCCGATCCGAGCAGGCACTTCACGGCACGCGCATATCAGCCGATCAATCAAAGACAGGAATTCATCAGGCAGCTGAACGTGGCGCTGGCGCAGCGGGCGCCGGAGGATCGCGAGATTTTCATTTTCGTCCACGGATACAACAACAATTTCGCAGACAGCATTTTCCGCAACGCCCAGATTGCCCACGACTACAACATCAAGGCGGTGTCCCTGCACTACGCCTGGCCATCCGGAGGCGCTGTCCCGCTCTACGTCTTCGACCGCGACAGCGCCCTTGTCGGTCGGCGCGGACTTGCGGAGACGATCGAAATCGCGGCGCAGACCAATGCCAAGAAAATCGTGATCGTCGGTCACTCGATGGGCGCCTATGTCGTCACCGAGGCTCTGCGCGATCTGGCCATCAGCGGTCGCCGCAGCACGCTCGACCGGCTGGGCGGCGTTGTGCTCGCCGCACCCGACATTGACGTCGACGTGTTCCAGAGCCAGGTGGACGATATCGGTGATATTCCCCGACCCTTTACGATCGTGGTTTCCCGGCGCGATCGTGCGCTCGGCATTTCGAGGTTCATTGCCGGTGGCCATCCGCGTGTCGGCAGCGGTGCCGACATCGCCATGCTGCAGGCAAAGGACATCGCGGTCGTTGATGTCTCGGACGTCGACGGCGGACGACACAACGTCTTTGCCAGCTCGAAGACGCTGATGGACGTCGTCAACAATGACGCGTTGATGCGCAGCGTCCTCAGGGACGACCGACCGCCAGCGGGCCAGACCATGCTCGCCGACGGCGCGTCGGCGATCGAGGGAGCGGCCTCGCTGATTATTTTCCTCCCCGCGCGAATTCTGGGTGGGATGGCGCAAGCTGTTGCCGGCCAATAGACGCGTTGTGGAACGTGCCCCGCTTAAGCCATAGCAGACGTTGTCCCGGGGGCCTGCGTGAGGGCTCGCCGCGCCTCCGTTCAAACGGCCGGCAAGCCGAGCATGCTGAGCACATACAAGGCAATCACATAGTACAGCACGTGAAGCGCATATGTCTGACCGTTGCCGGTGTAGATCCTTCGCACCAATCCGCCCGCGCCGACTGTCAGATCGCACAGACCGTCCCAGAACCAGTTTGCCACCGGCGTGACGAGCGGCGCAAAGGCCGATCGATAGAAGCCATAGAAGTGCGCGGTTCCGGTGGGAACGGAACGGCCGCGTCTCCTCCTGTAGATCAGCATGAACAGTCCGAGCAGCACCGCCGCGGCCGCCACCGTCGCGACCATCACCGGTACGGGGTTCCAATAGCCGTAGATGGTCTCCAGCGACATTCCCTGCCAAACCAGCGTCGAGGCGAAATAGGGGTCGATCGCCGCGGAAACGGGATCCATCAAGAGCTTAGGATAGAAGGACAGCACGAAAATGGCCGCAACCAGAACGAACTGCGGCAGAAGCAACGGCAAGGGTGCCTCGCGAACACCCCGATGTGCCGTCTTTCGCGGCCCCAGAAAGACGGCGTAGGCCAGCCGGAACATGTAGAGAAAACCGATGAAGGTCGCCAGCACGGCAAGGATCGCAAGCCCGTACCATCCCCTGTCCATCATGGCGCTCAGGAGCAGCCATTTGCCGCCGAAACCGGCCAGTGGCGGCAGGCCGGACATCGAAACCAGCGCCACGACGACAGTGGCGAAGGTGAACGGCATTTTCCCGGCAAGGCCGCCTGTCTGGTCGAGCAGCCTTGTGCCGGTTCGCAGGATGACGCCCGCCGCCGCCAGGAACAGGATGCCCTTGACCATCAGGTGGTTGGCGACGAGGTAGAAGGCCGTCACCCAGCCAAGATGGCTCATCAACGCGATCGCCGTGATGATATAGCCGATCTGGCTCATGCTCGAATAGCCGAGCATCCGCTTCATATCGCTCTGTTGAAGCGCCATGACAGCACCCGCTATCGTCGTCAGCAGTCCGATCCACCCCATCACATGCGCCATCTCTAGCCCGACTTCGGAGCGAATGGCGAGATAGGTGACCATGAACAGGCCGAACACCGCCACCTTGCTGATGACGGCCGATAGCATCGCCGACAGGTCGTCATCCGCCTCGGCATAAGCACCCGGCAACCAGACATGAACGCCGACGGCACCCGCCTTGATCAGGAAACCGGTCGCCAGGAACGCGAACGCCGGGGCCGCATCGGGCCTGGCCGTCGCAAATGCCGCAAGCGCAGTGGTTCCGTTTGCCGTAGCGGCGATACCGAACCCCGCGAGCAGCGAAAATGCCGACACCAGCGAAAACAGCAAGAACTGCAGAACATACGGATGGGCTTCACGCCGCTGCGCGATCAGGAAGTAGGACGAAAGGGTTATGATCTCCCAGTGGAAGAAGAATTCCAGGCTTGTGGTGGAGCGCAGCAGGCTGGCGATCGACAGGAGCAGGATCGCCATCATCGGGTAGAAGCCGCGGCGCGCATCGGAGCGATAGAGCCCGGCGAAGGCAACCACCAGCCCGCCGGCGACGAGAAGCGCGCCAAACAACCGCGGCAAACCTTCGCTATCGCGAACGATCCATGATCCGGCAAGCGCGACCGCAGCCAGCATCAGCACGCATTTGACCCGCCCTGACAGCCCGTCGAGAAGGCAGAGGCAGCCGCCAACCAACAGCGGTGCGACAAGCATCACGGAGGCTGCCCCGGCAAGGCTGGCCGCCACCAAGCCGCTTGCGAAAAGCAGACCCGCGCAGGCCAGCACGGGCACCAGCCTCCCGGGCGCCGGGCTGATCGCAATTGCGTCGGGCATCGGACGCGTCGCATGCTTGAACCAGCGGAACATGTAGGCTGCTTCAAGCAGGGACCCGATCAGGATCACGGCGATCCAGATATATTGCCCGCCCGCCGCGGCCCGCATGACGAGCTCCCATTTCGCCCAGAATCCGGGAAATGGCGGCAAGCCGGCGATCGCCACCAGAAAGACCGCAAGGATGGCGAGCAGGAACGGATTGCCTGAAACATCAGACCAGCCGTCGGTTTCCGCACGCTCGACGATGCCGGCGAGCCAGAACAATCCTGCCTTGGCGAAAAGATGGTTGATGAACAGACCGCCGACGACCAGCGGCAGCGCCTCCTCCGCCTGAAGTGCGTGCAGCAGTGAAAGCGCAAGCATCAAAAGCCCCATCTGCGCAATCGAGGAATAGCCGAGCATTCGTTGAACGCTCGTCTGCTTCAGGCCCACCAGGTTGGAGAAAAGGAAGGTTATGCCCCCCGAGATCGCGAGGATGCCGAGATGGCCTTCAAACAGTGGCAGCAGCTTGAAGAGGGCGAAGAACACGCCGGCTGACACCCCGACCGAGACAAGCGCCGCGGTCCCGCTGCTTGCCGTCTCGTAGACGTCGAGCCCCCAGCCGTTTGCCGGAAATGGCTTCAGTTCCAGCACCAGGCATGCCAGCACCAGGAGTAGCGCCGTTGCGCCGATTGGGCCGGTGATCAGCGTCCGGTTGGCGATCATCTCGTCGATGTTGAGCGTTCCGGTCACATGGTAGAGAAGGCCTGCGCCGAGCAGGAAAAATGACGAGGCGAGCACCGTCGCCATGATGTATTTGAAGCCGGCGGCAAGTGCTGCGGGCGAGCGTTCAGATCCAAGCAGACCGTAGGTGCCGATCGATACGATCTCGAGGAAAACGAACTGATTGAACAGATCGCGGGTCATCACCATGCCATTGATGCCCATGATCAAGATCAGATAGAGCAGCAAGGCCGCGTAGCTTGAGCGCAGCCGGTCCCAAAGATGCCACGCACCAAGCACCGCGACGACATTGACGCAGAGCGAGAAGAAACCCTCCCATGGTCCGAAGCGCAGGTTGATGGAAAATGGCGGCACGCTGCCCGCGGTGAACACCTCGATGGTCGAGCCGCCGTGGTGAAGTTTCCACAGGCAGGCCGCCGATATCGCTGTCATCCCCGACAGCGCCACGACGAAACCGGCCGCCGGCAACGGCTTGGCGATACGATAGAGCAAAGGGATGAGAAACCCGCCGCCGAGGCCGAGCAGGAAGATATTCAGCGGCTGGAGAAAGCTGTCTACCATTTCGACTCCGTCAACGCATCGATCGAAAGGGTTTTTCGCGTTGCGTGGAGCCTGATCGCGAAGGACAGCATGATCGCGGTGACCGAGAAGCCGATGACGATGGCGGTCACCACCAGCGCCGCAGGAATGGGATCGACGGCGCGCGTTGCAGCGTCCGCGGCACCGAGTGCCTCGTCTATGATCGGCGCGGTTCCGCCGGTGATGTAGCCCGTTGCCACCAGAACGATGTGCATGCCGGTGTCGATCAGGGAAAATCCGATGATAATGCGCAGGATGTTGCGATGCGTCAGCATTCCCCATAGGCCGATGAGAATGAGCGCAAATCCCGTGGTGAGAAGTATCTGTGATATCGGCAGTCCCATGGTGATACCTCGTCTCCTATGCTCAGCTGCGGAACCGATCGATGATGACGCTCAATTCCGCACCGACCTTGATGCCGAGCAGCGCCGATATCAGCGGGATGGCGCCTGCGCTGAGCAGCGTCCCGAAATTGCCCCGCGGCAGGATGTGGCTGTCGAGGAAGCCGCCGGCGAAGATCAGCCCCAGGATGCCGAGGGAAACGTAAAGAACGCCCGCGAGCGATTCCGTGATGCTGAGAAAACCATGGTCGATCCGGCCGGACGGATAGGCAAGCATCAGCAACATCACACCGGACGCGACAACCGCGCCGCCCTGGAAGCCGCCGCCGGCCGAAAGGTGGCCGTTCATGATCACATAGGCGCCGAACAGGAAGATGAGCGGAAGCACCACCTCCGCACCGTTGCGCACCAGTTCGCTTGGTCCCTGTCGCCCGCGGCCCGCTATGGGCCGTGAAACCGGCTTCTCCCCCGGTTCGCTGGCAAGAAGCACGCCGACGCTCGCCGCCACCATGAAGAGCACTGCGACCTCCCCGAGCGTGTCGAAGCCGCGGAACGAGATCAGGATGCCGGTCACGACATTCGGCGCCCCGAGATCCGCGGGGACCTGCGTCAGATAGTGCACCGCCAGAGCCGACAACGTCTGACGCTCGCTGTAGCCGGACACAAGCCCGGCAAAGATGACGCCGAACATCACCACCGCCAACAGGCTGAAAATCCGCCTCATGAGGACGCCTCTTCGGCGGCGGAGTTATTCTCGTCCCTCAGTGCATCGACAATGGTCGTTTTCGCCATCGGCGTGCCGATAGCATGTGCGGCCCGCGACAGCGCATGCGACGACAAAGGATTGGTCATCAGAACGAAGTAGGCGACGATAAGCAGCTTGAGCGCCCAGTCGGGATGATGGATGCCGAGGCCGGCAAGAACCAGGATATTGCCCAAAGTGGAGGCTTTTGTGCCCGCTTGAATGCGGGTGAAGACATCGGGCATCCGCAGCAGGCCAACGCCTGCGGAAAACAGGAAGAACGCGCCGGCAAGAATGACGATACTGCCGATCAGTTCACTCATCTGCTTGTCCTCCGCCCCTTGTCTTGCCGATCGCATAGAGGAAGATCAGCGTTGCCAGGCCCGAGCCGATCGCAGCCTCCGCCATGGCCACATCCGGTGCCGCGAGCAGAACGTAGGAGGCCGCCGCAAACAGGCTTGCAAGGCCGGCGCTGACCATGGCCGCCATGAGATCGCTGAGCACCACGGCCAGCACTCCGCTCACCAGAATGCTACCGCAAACCAACAGGATCAGCAGTTCGAGCATGTTGGTCACGGCCCCTTTTCAAGAAAGCGGGCGATGGCGAGAACCGCCAGAAAGCTCAAAAGCCCATAAACCAGCGCAACGTCGAGATAGACGAAACGTCCGGAGATGTGAGCGTAGAGCGCAATCAGCGAGATCGTCACGACAGTCAACATGTCGATCGCCACGACCCGGTCGATCGCGGTCCTGCCGATGACCAGTCGCAGCACGCCGAACACGATGCTGAGGAAAATCAGGACAACGGCGATCTGCAGGATGATGTCAGCCAAAAACCGCCCCCAGGTGCTTTTCGAAGGGGCCGACGATCATGCGCGTCGCTTCCTCGGGGTCCGTGGTCCTGACGTCAAGCCAATGAATGAACAGCGCATCGCCCCGGAGGTCCATGACCAGAGAGCCGGGCGTGAGCGCAATCGAATTGGCGAGCGCCAGCCGGCCGATCGGCGACTTCAGCGGCATGGTGACCTTGACGATACCGGGGCTGATATCGATGCGCGGCGCGTAGACGTAGCGCAGCATGTTGATGTTGGCCTTCACCAATTCGACGAAGAAGACATAGGTGTAGGCGAGAAAATGAAAGGCTTTGCGCGGCGTGACGTCAATCCGCCAGACGTCGCCGCGGCGAACGAATATCGCCGCCACGACCAGCGACACAAGCGCGCCGCTCGCAGCGATCGGCAGTTCAACCGAGGCATTGATCACCAGCCAGACGATGAACAGCAGGCCCCAGAGAACGAACAGGCCCTGCGGCAATCCCAATACGTGTCGTTGCGTTGTTCCGTGGACTTCTGGCATCGCGCAGGCTTTCGACAGGTGATGATGGAATGGTAGCGCGCACTCACGGCAGGCAACTCACCTCATGCATGTCTCCTTGAAGGCTCCATTCCGATCCCACGCGTTCGAACGGTCTGAATGGGCGGATGCATCGTGCGGGCACATTAGCATCGGCTGTGTCGGCCTGTGATCGGCATTGAATCCAGAAACTATGCTCACGGTCCGATATGCCGGCGCGTTGCCGCGCTTTTCGGTGCTGGAAAGCCCTGCCGCGTGCAGCACCCCTTGACCCGCCTTCAAAACGGAGAAATCAATCACTCACGATAGCGGCCAGGCGCAATTTCGATGAGTGCCTTGGCGAAGGGAGAGATGGCATGAGCAGACACGCCTCTATTGTCTGCCGACCAGAGAACCGATCCGCGGCACCTCCGCTGGAGCCGTACCGGCCGGCACGACCTGCAAGCGGGGCCAAGCGGATGTCGGGTCTATGAACGAGAAGGCACCAGGGACTGGATCTGCGGTTCCGGTCGCAGCCAGCGTCGCCAGTTTCCACCCCCTCAGCGCTGCCGAGACAAAGGTCGTGGCATATCTAAGCTTGGGCGATTTCGACAGGTTGGGCGATGGCTTGCGCCCGCAGACAGCAGACCCGGCGCGCATCGTACGCGCCGAACTCCTGCGTTTGCTGATCCTGGGCAGCGACGGCCACCGTTCGCACGAGAAGGGGCTGAGGCTGAGCGGAGCCTGGATCACCGGCATTCTCGACCTGGAAGGTTGCCGCGTTCCGCGCGATATCGGCCTCAAGGACTGCCACTTCGAAGCCTCGCCGGTGCTGCGCTCCGCAATCATCGACAATCTGTTCCTGGACGGCTCTGTTCTACCCGGCTTGCAGGCCGACCGGCTCGAGGCACGCGGCTGCCTTTCCATCCGTGGCGCGACCGTGACCGGTGAGATCAGACTATCCGGCGCGCGCACGGGCGGCAGCATCGAGGCTGACGGGGTTTCGATCACATCGCCCGCCGGAATAGCTCTGGATGCCGATGGACTGGAAACGCGCGGCGGTATTCTCCTGCGCGGTGCCACAGTGCGCGGAGGCGTCAATCTGTCCGCCGTTCGCCTCAGCGGCGATGTCAACGCGGTCGGCGCAAGGATCGAACGCCCGGGCGAGGTCGCCTTCAACGGTGACGCAATCGTGGCCGGCGGCGACCTGGCGTTGCGGGGTGCCACCATTATCGGTGAGGCCCGCTTCCATGGCGCCCGCTTTGGCGGAGACATCGATTGCACCTCGGCGACGCTGTCGCAGCCTGGCGGCTATGCGCTGCGGCTCAATCGCGCCGCGATCGACGGCGCTTTCTTCCTGCGTCAGGGGGCATCCGTCGACGGCACGCTTGACCTCACGGCGACCACGATCGGCGCGATCGACGACGAAAAGGCAAGCTGGCCGTCGGCGGGAGACCTGCTGTTGAACCGTTGCCAATACGGCGCGTTTATAGGCGGACCGGTCGATGCTCAAAGCAGGCTGGACTGGTTGTCGCGTCAAGCCCCGGAGCGCTGGAAATCCGATTTCTGGCCGCAACCCTACGAACATCTGTCGACGGTGCTGCGGGAAATGGGCCATGACGAGGATGCTCGCGAAGTCCTGATCACCAAGGAACGCCTGCAGCGGCGCGCCCGGCGGGCGCGCGCCAAAAATCCGGTGTTGCGCGGGGCACTGGCGTCGTTGGACGGCATCCTTGCGATAACCCTGCGCTATGGGCGCCAGCCCCTGCTGGCGCTGGTATGGCTGATCCTCTTCTGGACGATCGGCACGGGCGTGTTTGCCGTTGCTTACCGTAACGGCGCGATGAAACCGAACAGCCCTGTCGTCCTTCGTTCTGCCGAATGGACGATGTGCGACCTTGAGCGGACCGAAAGCCGCTACATGCCGTCGAGCGGGCAGGTGTTGGCGGGACGCGCCGAGGCCGGCCAGAACCAGCTTTCCTGCTTCCGCAGCCAGCCGGAGGCTGCCAGCTACCCTGAGTTCAATCCCGTGATGTATTCGCTTGACGTGCTCTTGCCGGTCCTGCTCGTCGGGCAAAAGGACTACTGGCGACCGGACTCGATGAAGCCCACGGGGAGATTCACCCTGAGCTACTATTTCTTCCAGTCCATCATCGGCTGGGCCCTAAGCCTCCTGGCAGTGGCCGGCTTCTCCGGTTTGGTCAAATCGAGGTAGCCTGCGGCCTCGGCGACACCCCGCCCAAGCAACAGACCAGATGCCGGTCTCGGCAGCCGCTCAGAAACGCCAAATCAGCGGCACGAGGAATACGGAGACGACGAAGAACCAGAGCAACAGCGGCAATCCGAGCTTCCAATAGTCGCTGAAGGCATAGCCGCCCGGACCCATCACCATCAGGTTCGTCGGTGTCGCGATCGGGGTGAGGAATGCCGCCGCTGCCGCCACCGCCGTGCTCATGAGCACTGGACGCGGAGAGACACCCATGGCTGTCGCGGCGGCAACGCCGATCGGGATAACGATCAACGCGGTTGCAGTGTTGCTGATGAGCTGGCCCATGATCGCCGTCAGGACGAAAAGGCCTGCCAAGAGTGCGACAGGGCCGGCATCACCGACAAGATTGACGAGATGGTCGGCCATCAGCTTTGCCGCCCCGGTCTCCACCATCGCCGTTGAAAGCGGCATCATCGCGCCAACGAGAATGACAGTCGTCCAGCCGACGGCGCGATAGGCTTGCTCGACGTTCATGATTCCCGACAGGATGATTGCACCTGCGGCGAGCAGGCCCGCCACTGCAGGCGGCACGGCGCCGGTTGCGAGCAACAGGACCATCGCGATCAGGATGAAAATGGCCTGGCGCGCACCCGGCCCCATGGGAACGGCCTGCCGCCGTACCAGTTCGGGCGAATTGACGACGAGAACGTCAGGATCGTCGAGCCGGACGTCGAGGGCTTTCCAGGTTCCCTGCAACAGCATCGTGTCGCCGGCCTGCAGGACGATGCCGCCTGCATCCTTTGTTGCGTTGGCGGCGACGATTTCCGCACCCGCGCGCTGCACCGCCAGAATGATCAGATCGCCGCTTTCGGTCACCATGCCCGGAAAGACGTTTTCTCCAATGAGACCGGAACGCGGCGGAATGACGACCTCGGCGAGGCCCGAACTGCGGTTGAACAGAGTATCCTGGCCATGGCCGGCCGCCTTCTCGTCGCGAAACGCCAGATGCATCTGCGCTGCAAATGCGGCAACCGTATCAGCGTCGCCACGCACCAACAGATGATCCCCCTCGGCCACGACAGGCCTGCGGAGCGGACCTGCCGTTTCTCCCTCCTGAATAGCGGCAAGTTGCAGTCCCGGATGTGCGGAGAGGTCGATTGCCGATGCTGACACGCCCACGTAGGGCGAGCTTGCACGCACGCGCATCTGGTAGACTCCGCTCGCAAGGCCGTATTGTTCCACCAGCGTCTTGGCGTGGTGGCTGAAATCGGCGGGCATGGTCGCGCCGTTGCGCTCAGGCAGAAGTTGCTTGCCGAACAGCACGATGATTACCATGGAGCCGGCCAGAAGCGGCACGCCCACAAGCGCGAATTCGAAGAAACCGAAGCCGCCCACGCCCGCATCCGCGCCGGCTTCCGAGACCAGCACGTTCACCGGCGTTCCCGTCAGCGCCAGCATCGAACCTGCATGCGCGGCAAAGACCAGCGGCATGAGAAGCTGCGAGGAGTTCCGCCGCAGGCGCACGGCGATGACCACCACCACAGGCAGAAGCGCGGCCACCGCACCATTGACGCTGATCAAAGCGGTGAGTAGGGCAACAAGCCCCATCGTCAGGACCAGAAGGCGTGTGCGGCTCTCTTCGCCCGCGCCACGGATCAGAAGCTGGCCCGCCCAGGCGGTGACGCCGGTGACCTCAAGCCCGGAGCTGACGACAAAGAGAGAAGCAATGAAGATGACCGCCGGGTCCCCGAAGCCGCCAAGCGCTTGGCCGATCGTCAGCACGCCGGTCGCCCACAGGGCCAATGCGGTGAGCATGGCGACAAACACGACAGGTAACTTGTTCCACACGAACAGGACGACGGCGACGGCGATGATGGTGGCTGTGTATGCTATGGGACTCAATCGCTCCGCTCCTCATTTGGCCTCGCTCAGGCCACCCAAAAACTCAGCCGCGTGCTACTCACGCAACTTTAGGCTGTCCTCACTGCATTGAGATTGCCTCGAGCAGACCCCTCACACGGGAGGTGTGAGGCCTCATGACCGCAGGCACGCCGGGGATTGACCGCCACGGGCTGCCGTCCGGGCAGGCAATCCCGCAGAAGCGCTAGTCATCGAGGGTCGCCATCAACACGCCGATGCGGCAGCCCTTTTCGTATTCCTTGAGGTTCACATATTCCTTGATCGTATGGATCTCGGCCTGGCCAGCACCAATGGTGATGGTGGGCACGCCGTGCTTATCGAGCCAATTGGCGTCCAGTCCTCCATTGGAGAAGACATAGACCGGCTCGATCCCAAGGATCCCCAGCGCCTTGGTGGCGCGCTTGACGACCGGCGTGTCTTTGCCCAGTTCGAACGGCGGATAGGACGCGACGTGGCTGAATTTCACCTCGGCCTTGTCGCCCTCGTCGGTCGTCACCTCGTTCTGCGCCTTGGCGAAGGCTTCCTTGTAGCCATTGGCGATTTTCGTCGCGAAAGCCGCCTCGGGGCTCCGCGCCTCGCCTTTGAGGTAAGCATAGTCGGTGACGACATTGGTGGCGTCGCCGGCCGGCTTGTTGTCCTTGCCGCCGAAGATGCCGATATTGCTCGTACCCCGGCCGTCCGGCTTGACGACCTTGCCGAACCAGCCGGCTTGCCGCGCTTCGGCAAGAGCCATCGCCCCAACCAGCGTGGCCGAGATGCCCTTCTCGGGAGCAACGCCCGCATGCGATGCGCGTCCCTTGATCTCCACCTCCCAGTTTTCCTGCCCCACCGCGCCTATGATGAGGTCGGAGGCGCTCTGGCCATCGACATTGATACACATCACGGCACCGTTGAGATCAGCCGGATTGAGCTCGCGTGCGCCATGCAGCCCGCTCTCTTCGCGCACGGTAAACAGCAATGTGATCGGCGGATGCGGCAGCTTGTGCTTGATCAGCGTCTCGGCGACCACGACAAGGAGCGCGACGCCGGTGCGGGCGTCGCCGCCAAGCGCGGTGGTCCCGTCGGAAACGATACGGTCGCCCTCGCGCCGTGGCTTGGCCCCCGCGCAAAGCGGCACGGTGTCCAGATGCGTGGAAAAGAGCAGACGTGGCCCCGGCCGTGTTCCGGGAAGGTCCACAATCAGATTGCCCGTTTCAGTCGGCAGCGGAATGCGGTTGTTGACGTCGTCGAAGCGAATGGCAGCCTCCGGCACACCGATTTTCTTCAGGGCGTCGCAGACCGCAAGGCCGATGTTCTTCTCCTGTCCGGTAACGCCCTCCACCGAGAGGAACCGCATCAGATGTTCTTCCGCCGCCGCGACGTCGAGAGGAATAGAGGTATTGCTCATGATATCCATCCGATTAATTGCACGTTGTTTCGTTCAGGCTTGCGCGTCGACCCTCACAGGCCCCACGGCAGACCCAGCGCCTTCCAGACCGCAAAGAGTCCGGTCCACAGCACGAACATCAGCACGACATAGGGAAGCATCAGAGAGACGATCGTGCCGACCCCTGCATTCTTGTCGTACTTCTGGGCGAAGCCCACCACGAGCGCGAAATAGGCATTGAGCGGAGTGATCGCGTTCATCGGCGAATCCCCGACGCGATAGGCGGCCAACACGGATTCAGGCTCGACACCGAGCTTCATCAGGAGCGGCACGAAGACCGGTGCGAAAATCGCCCATTTCGCAATCGCGCCCGTCAGCAAGAGGTCGATGATCGCGACCACGACGATGAAGCCGATCAGCAGCGGAAGCGCGCCGATATTGGCGGCCTGAAGGACGCCGGAAAGGCTCAGCGCCATGACGGTGCCGATATTGGTGTAGGTGAAATAGGCGACGAACTGGCTGAGCACGAAGAACAGGAAGATCGTGCCACCCATGTTCTTGATCGACTTTTCGATCGCAGCGATCACTTCCGCGAGCGTCTTCAGCGTGCCGGCGCCAACGCCAAAGGCCCACCCGGTCACCAGGAAGATCAGCATGATGAGCGCGATCAGGCCATTCATGAACGGCGAGTTGCCGATCAGTTCTCCGGTATCAGGATTGCGCAGCGGCGCGCCGCTTGGGACCGTCAAGAGGAGGAAGACGACCAGCAGGCCGATGAGCCCGTAGAGCGCATACTTCAAACCGCGCGATTCCTGCTCGGAAAGCGTCGCTCCTTGATTCTGAATTCCGCCTTCGGCGTTTTCCGGATTGTACGCGCCGAGCCGCGGCGCAATGATCCGATCGGTGATCAAGGCAACCACGACTGTCAGGAACAGCACCGAGGCGATGGAAAACCAGACGTTCGACGCAAGGCCGATCGACCGTGCGGGATCGACGAGATGCGCCGCATCATTGGTGAATTCGACGAGCACGGCATCGAGCGGTTTGATGAGCATGTTGACGGTGAAGGCGCCCGCCACCGCGGCGAAGCCCAACGCGAGACCCGCAAGCGGATGCCGCCCGACAGCCAGATAGGCGACGCCGGCAAGCGGAATCAGCACAAGATAGCCGGCATCGGCAGCGATGCTTGCAAGGATACCGACAAAGGCAAGGATGTAGGTCAGCGCCCAGCTCGGCGAGACAATGACGAGCTTGCGGATCAGCGCCGTGACCAGGCCGGACTCCTCTGCGACGCCCGCGCCGATCATGGCCGCGATCATCAACCCAACGGCGGTAAAGCTCATGAAGTTGGGAATGAGTGAGGAGTATAGGAAGCGGATGCCTTCGACATTGAGCAGGCTGCGGATGGCCGTCGACGCCTGCTCGATCTCATGTGTATCCGGATTGATACGTTCATAGCTGACAGCCGCTCCAAAAGCGCCGAGTACCGCCGACAAGACGATGACAATGCCGATCAGAATCAGGAAGATGACCACAGGATGGGGAACCATGTTTCCCACCTTCTCGACGCCGTCGAGGAATCTCTGCATCGTGGTCTTTGATGCGGCATTGGCAGTGGCCATATCTTGCCTCCGTTGAGCCAAAGGATCGCGCCCCAAAGGGCGCTGGAATTGGGGTTCAGGCGGGCTCGCTAGCATTAAAGTGGAGAGTGACGGATCGGCTTAACCCCAAATCCCGATCAGCCGCTCTCATCAATGGATGTTTGAAATTTGAAAGCGTCTGCACTGCCGACCATGGCGGGAGCACCGACGATGCTCACGCGGAGGAATCTGCATCTCATTGGCCTGTTGGCACCGACCACGACTGTGTGTCGGTCATCCGTCAGCGTGGGCAAGCTGCAACATAGCGCCGGCCATTGCGATCTTGATAGTAGCATTGCCCGGGCCGTCCGGCCACATTGCCGATGACAGCGCCCGAAACGCCACCGATCGCCGCGCCGACGGCCGCACCACGGACATCGTTCGTAATGGCGCCGCCGACGACCGCACCGGTCGCAGCGCCGATGCCGGCGCCCTGCTGTGTCGGCGTGCAACTTGCCAGCGCCAGACCAGCCAACGAAAATAGCAGCAACTTCTTCATCACTCTCCCCTTACGTGACACTCAACAGGCTCAAAGGTGGCAACGGAAGCCATGCGCCATCCTCTCAAGTATAGTGTCGCGCAAGACTGTCTGTGATCGGCATAGAATCCAGAAACCAAGCTCTAAGTTCAAATCTGCTCGTCGAGCAGCAGATCAGCGGGAGTCCAAGCGGTGAGAATCCGCTCGAAAATTCAGCTTGTTGGCAAGCAAACGGCAGATACTCGGCGTACTCTCTACTGGCCCGGATTTCTGGCGCCAGACCGGCGGCTGGTCAGAACGCAAAGCACGCCGGCGTCGGCAAGCCTACTTCGATAAAGACCGTATTGCCGCAGAGCCGATCGACAGGCTTGATCAGATAGGCCGCCACGCCGGCCTTCAGGCAGCGCTCGCGCATCTTTGGTTCATCGCCTCCAGTAATGATGATGGCAGGAACATCCCGGTTATCTCGCCGCAGTCGGCTCCGGCGGGATCTGCAGCCGCGGCTTCCTGCGCGCGGGCCACGGTGATGAGGTCGGGAGCCAACGAAAGCCCGGTGAAGGTCAGCAACAACGCGAGGCCCGTTGCCAGGTGCAATTCGTGAATTCGAGGCATTTCGCAAATCCCCCCATTTCGATCGAAACTGAGTTGCCGGCACCATACCCTTTGCACGGCTCGCGCGACAGCCTTGCGGAGGCGACGACGGTGGCGCTCGCGGCATTCTCCTTGGCTGTTCGGCCGAAGTATAGTTGGACCTAGGGCTAACATTTTTCGTTCCAAGGCGGTACGTCTGAAGCAGGGTGGCCAGTCAATCCTGGCCTTCCCCGCGTCCGTTCGCAGCCAGTTGGTTGCGAAACCCCGCTATCGATTTTTTCCGTCGCTTGGAGATAATGACGCTCGAAAGGAGTTCATGTGCCCATGAGGACCCCCATCGAGCAGACAATCCTCAAACGATCCATCGCCACGACGATGTTTGTCGGTGGCTCCGCAATTTTGCTGGGACTACTGTCGGACTCGATGTCGATCGTATTCGACGGAGTCTTTTCCCTCGTCGACGCGGCAATGACGTTGCTTGCGCTCAACGTTACGCGACTTATTGCCCGCGAAAACAGTGCGCGATTTCAGATGGGATACTGGCATACGGAGCCGATGGTCCTCGTCCTCAATGGCGGGCTGCTGACACTGCTCTCCTTCTATGCGCTCGTGAACGCGGCGTCCTCCTTCCTTTCGGGAGGGCGACATCTCGTCTTCGACTGGGCGGTGGCCTACACGGTACTGGTCTCGGCGATCTGCCTGGGCATGTTTCTCTACGTTCGCCGCAGCAACCGCACAATACGCTCAGACTTTCTCACGCTCGACATGAAGGGCTGGGCCATGTCCGGTCTGATCAACACAGCACTTCTCGCCGCGTTCATCGTGGGCGCAATCCTGGAAAAGACGGATTATGGGATGTGGGTGCCGTATATCGACCCGGCTATCCTTTGCGTCCTCACACTCTGCCTGTTGCCGGTCCCGATCAAAACGGTCTTCGAGGCATTCAAGGATATCCTTCTCGTCGCACCGCGAGACCTGGACCGGCTGGCGCGAACGGCGGCTGAAAATGCGGTCGCCCGGCACGGCTTTGCTGGCTACCGATCTTATGTCGCAAAGGTCGGACGCTCGCGAATGATCGAAATTTATCTGATCGTACCGAGAACGATGGAAATCGGCACGGTCGATCGGCTTGATTCCATTCGAGCGGAAATAGGCGATGAGATCGGCGATGCCGGGCCGGACCGCTGGCTCACCATTGCCTTCACAGGCGACGTCAAATGGGCTGACTAGGAAGTAGAGCACGCTACGGCAAACGCCCCGTCGAGCCGGGATTCGCGCGTAGATTTACGCCCCTTTTTAAGTGACGTACTTGCGCTTCGCCGCATGCACGCGCACCGATTGGAGCCTGGGGCCTGCAACGTGGAGGAAATGGTCCATGGAGCTGAGATACGGTTTTCCTTGCTCTGCGACTGTATTGGCCGACGAATTTCTGCGTACCAGCGAGACTTCCAGGAGATTGCATCCGCACACGAAGAGCGCGCATTGCTTGCAGAGGGAGAGCCCGCGAGACATTCAGGTGGAAACCGCCATCTGGGTATGACGGCATTGGTGGTAGACGACGAAATCGCCACAGAGAGCGCCGCCGGGCGTGCGATCCGCTCGCTGATTTCACAACTGGAGCGACGGGATATCGCCGTCGTCACTGCGATGACGGCCGACGATGCTATCTCGCTTCGAAAGGATGGAAGTCGAGGCACATGTCGAGGATCCGGGTAAGTCCCTTCAGGTCTAGAAGCAGGGGACCACCGCCGAAGGTGCCGCTCAACTCGGGCGGGCAGATGCGCAAGGAGGTGGCGTCGAAGCGCTTTCCGTCAGGCCTTGTTGCCGACAAGCTCGAATATCTCGATCTGCTCGAGGCGCCCCTTCGCCTCCGCAAGCCCCAGGGCGCGAAAGTGAAACATCCCGCGGGCGCTGTCTTCAACCGCGCGGCTGACAAGGATCGATGTTCCAAACTGCTTGTTCATACCCTCCAGACGCGAGGCGACGTTGACGGTGTCGCCCATTGCCGTGTACTGGCGGCGTGACTGGGCGCCAACGCTGCCGACGACCGCAGCGCCCGTGTGCAACCCGAAGCGCGTCACCAGTTCGGCGCGGCCCGCCGCCCGGTTGGCCGCGTTCCAATCGTCGATCGCAGCCTTGAGAGCGAGAGCACAGCGACAGCCGTTTTCCACGTGGTTGGGATCGGCAAGCGGCGCGTTCCACATGCCGAAGATCGAGTCTCCCAGATATTGGATGATGACGCCGTTGTGGCGTTCGACGATCTCGTTCATCAACTGAAAATAGAGCGACAGCATGTCGACCACCTCTTCAGGCGAATGCTGTTCTGAAATCGTCGTGAAGTCGCGAATGTCGGTGAAAAGCAGCGTCACGTCCTGGCGCGAGGCCGTTCCGACAGCCTGCTTGCCCGAGTTGACGATCCTGCGCACGAGTTCGCGCGGCACGTAGAGAGCAAAATTGTGAATGGCGTCGCGCGCCGACTCCAGGGCGTTTGCCAGAACGTTGATCTCGGCAATCCACGAATGCGTCGCAAGATTGCCGTCAAGTTCAAGGCTGCCGATCTGCCGCGCCTCGTTCGCAAGCGAAAACAACGCGTTACTGATAAGTCGCGCGACAACCAGCGCAGCAGCAATCCCGACGAGGACAAGAATGCCGGCAATCCACAGTGTCTTGTTCAGCAGGCGACCGCTCGGCCCGACGAAATCGTCCAGGGGAGCGGCGAGCACGACGACATTGCCCTTCAACAGTCCCGAGAACTCCACGGGTGAGATTTGAGCAAGATAAGGTTCGGATCCGACCATGAATTGAACTGCACCGCCGCGTTGGCTGACGCTGCTCGCCAGGAGAGCCTTGATAGGCTCGACCGCCGGATCATCGGTGCCCGTTGTCTGCGCGCGACCCGTCGGATTGTAGGACAGAGTATCCAGGATGTCGGCCATGATCTCCGGTTCGGAGTGGACAATGAGCCGGTCTTCGTCGTCGAACACATAACCGCGCGCATGCAGCGATATCGCCTCTCGATCGAGAAGCCGGCTGATCGCTTCCAGTAGCACGTCGACACCGACGACCACGCCGTTGCCCTTTGCCATCGGCATGGAGAGCGTCAGACTAAGCGACCTCGTTGTCGCGCTGACGTAAGGTCCGACAGAAACCTGTCCACCGGCCGACATCGCGGCGCTGTACCAGGGGCGCGCACGCGGATCGAACGCGACCTTTCCGTCTGATCGTTCCAGCACCGAAACGCCGTCCCGATTGAGGAAGCGCCAGCTGGACAGGGCTTCATCGCCGCTCTTTTGAATGGTCCGCAGGGCGAAGATCGTTCCGCTCGGCGTCCGGAGCACGTCATGCCATCTGGAATTGCGCTCGACATTGACCGCTTGAACGAACGCCCCATCGGGATAGCCCACATAAATCCCGTCGATATAGGCCGAATTCTGCAGAACCCTGACGAGAAACTCCTGCTTCGCAGCGAGATCGGCTGGCGGCGGCGTCAGCAATGGTGCAAGCACCGATGCCGTGGCAACGGCGGAATACCCGTCTCCGAAGACGTTCCGATAGCGATCGATTGCACGAAGTCCGAGCTGGCGCATCAGGTCTTCGCCCGCTGTGATGGCAGCCTCCCGCCCTTTCGTATAGGTGAGCCACATCAGGGGCGCGGATATGCAAACGAGCAACGTCACGATGACGACACTGAGATGCAACCTCAGGGGTCTTACCCAAGGCGACGACGGCGCCCTCGTTCGCTGGCGGTCGTCCGCCGCGCCGGAACTCCCACTGCTCTGCTCCCCGTTCGTTGCCATCGACTTCATCCACCGCAGCTTGTGCGAATCCATCCAAAGCCATTCGCCCCACCAGGATATCGCGGCGACTGTTTATGATTCGGCAATCACGCCAGTTTCAACGAAAAATTGCGACACGGCAAAACATGATACAGCTCTGGTTGCACACCCCATGAACCGAGGCGATGCCGGCAAATGGCCGGCTGCCGCCAGGGGAAAGCGGATCGGCCGCGTCCATCCGCCGACCAGGAACGTCCGGCGATGTTTCGCGCCGTCGCGATACTGCCGGAGACGGGCGGGCGCGTCCAGCACTGCTCCATCGGGCTAAACCGGAAGGTCGCAGCCGGTGTGCACCGCTCTTCCGTCCTGACGGCTTGTCCTCTCAGTGGACCAGGGCTACTTCAAAGAGGTTTATTTCGATGGATCACTTCTTCTAAACTACCTATTGCAGACTATGCCCGTCCGCCGCTCCAAACGAGCCGACCTGATGCACAGTGTTAATAGGAGACAACGACATGGCCAGCATCGATCTGAATAGCGATCTCGGAGAAAGCTATGGCGCGTGGAGCATGGGAGACGATACCGCGATGCTAGCAGTCGTTTCCAGCGCCAACATTGCCTGTGGCTTTCATGCTGGCGACCCGGCCAGCATCTACCGCACGGTCAAAGCTGCTGCCGAGAAAGGTGTCGCAATCGGCGCCCATGTGTCCTATCCAGACCGCGTCGGCTTCGGCCGCCGCGATCTGGATGTCGCCAGCGACGAACTGATTGCGGACGTCATCTATCAGATCGGCGCGCTGAAGGGTATCGCATCGGCGGCCGGAACACTGGTTCGTTATGTCAAGCCTCACGGCGCGCTTTACAACCGTATCGCCAACGATAGCAAACAGGGACAGGCCGTGATCGATGGAATCAAGGCCGTCGATCCCTCGCTGGTTTTGATGGGTCTGGCCGGCGCACCCATTCTCGATCTTGCGCGCAAGGCTGGTCTCGCAGTCGTCGCCGAAGCTTTCGCCGACCGCGCCTACACCCCTCAAGGCCAACTCGTTTCCCGCCGGGAAGCGGGCGCAGTCCTGCACGACGCCGCAACCATCGCCGAGCGAATGATCCAACTCGCCCGTCACAACACTTTGGAAGCTATCGACGGCAGCGTGATCAAGATAGAGGCGCACTCCATCTGCGTTCATGGCGACAGCCCCGACGCTGTCGCCATCGCGCAGGAAATCCGTCGACGTTTCGAAACGGAAGGGATTGCCATCCGTTCCTTCACCACCGGGCGCTAGGGCCAGAACCATGACGATTGCGCTCTCTTTTCTGAACCACGCGGATGCACAGGCAGCCCGCAAGGCCCGCGCACGGCCTGTCGCGCGGCTCTGGTCGCGCGCAGCCGCCGTTCCCGGGCGGTTCCCGGCAGTAAAGGCCCCACTCGCACATATCGGAATCATCGATCCGTCCAGATCCGATTTCGGCGATGCGGTGCGCATCGGACCCGGCGAAATTTCCCTCTTCCGGGCCTGCGGGGTAACCCCTCGGGCCGCGGTCATGGCATCCGACGTCCCCTTTGCCACGACGCTTGCCCCCTGGGCACATGGTCATTGCCGGCATCCCCGATTTCTATCACGCGTGAGACCCTGATGCGCTTCCTTCCTGTCAACCTCACCACTATCCTTGTCGAGCTTGCCGATCTCGATGAAACGCTGGCGCTGTTTGCGTCGCTCCAGGCAGATCCCATCGATGGTATCGAAGAAGAGGTTCCGGCAGCCCGAACGTTGATGATCCGTTTTCAGCCGGCAAAAATAAGCTCTGAACGACTGGCCGACATGCTTGCCACCCGCGACGTCTCCGCCAAGGTCGCGGCCTCGGGGCATTTGGTCGAGATACCGGTGAGCTACGACGGCGAAGACCTGGCCGATGTAGCGGAACTGACGGGCCTGAGCATCGAGAACGTCATCCGCCGCCATACGGACAGCGAATTTACGGTCGCCTTCTGCGGCTTTGCGCCGGGCTTCGGTTATTTGGTGGGCGGCGATCCCGCCTTGCATGTACCGAGGCGGCGGACCCCGCGAACCCGCATTCCGGCTGGTTCGGTTGCGCTCGCAGGCGTTTTCAGCGGTGTCTATCCGCAAAGCAGCCCCGGTGGCTGGCAGATCATCGGCACCACGCCGGTGAAGATGTGGGAGATCGACCGGGATCCAGCGGCACTGTTCCAGCCCGGCTACCGCGTGCGTTTCATTGATATGCATGATGCCGGGACAACCGTCAGCATTCCCGCGTCTTCATCCAAGGCTACGCCAAAGCACGATGATCCCCACTTCAGGATTCTTGCAGCACCGATGCCTGCCGTCTTTCAGGATCTCGGCCGGTTTGGCCAGACCGGACAGGGCGTGTCCGCTTCTGGTGCGCTGGACCGCACTGCATTCAATGCGGCAAGCCGCATTGTCGGCAATCCCGCGAATACACCCTGTCTGGAACTGACGCTCGGCGGCTTTTCGTTCGAAAGCACCGCCCGCGCCGTGATCGGTGTTGCCGGAGCGGCCTGCACGATCACCGTGAAGTCGGCGCAATACACGTTCGAGGCGCACCCCTACGCCCCCATCTCCATCGAACCGGGCGATACCGTCACCTTCGGCCATCCCGAAAGGGGCATGCGCTGCTACCTCGCAGTCCGCGGTGGGTTCAAAGTCGATCCCGTTCTCGGCAGCGCCTCCACCGATACGCTGGCGGCCGTCGGCCCGCAAGCCGTAACGACGGATAGCATCCTATCCCTGAAGGACGACAAGACGAGCCTCGCAAGCGTCTCTATTGATGAAATCCCGGCATTCGACCTACCGCAGGCGGGCGATATCGTCACGCTTGACGTCGTGCTCGGCCCACGCACCGACTGGTTCACGCAGGAGGGCCTCGATACGCTTACCGGCCAGCTCTGGCAGGTCACACCGCAGTCGAGCCGCGTCGGCATCCGCCTTTCCGGCGACGTGCCGGTCGAACGCAAGGGCAATGCGGAGCTGCCCAGCGAAGGCACGGTGACCGGAGCGATCCAGATCCCGCACAGCGGCCAGCCAGTTCTGTTTCTCGCAGATCACCCCCTGACCGGCGGCTATCCGGTTATCGGTGCGGTCGCCGATTATCATCTTGATCTGGCCGGGCAGATTCCGGTGACGGCCAAGATAAGATTCCGCCCAATCAGGTCATTTGCCGAAATCGCCCCGGCCAAAAATACATAACGCGAGGAAGACAGCGATGAAGAAAGTGCTGATTGCCAATCGTGGCGAGATCGCGGTCCGTATCATTCGCGCGTGCCGCGATTACGGACTGAAGTCGGTCGCCGTCTATGCCGATCCCGATCAGGATGCGCTGTTCGTCCGGATGGCTGACGAAGCCTACGCGCTGGAGGGCATCCGCCCGGCTGACACCTATCTCGACATGGCCAGGCTGATCGGTATCGCCAGGCGTTGCGGTGCCGATGCTGTGCACCCCGGCTACGGCTTTCTGTCCGAGCGTGCTGAGTTTGCAAGCGCCGTTCTCGATGCTGGACTGACCTGGATCGGCCCCGATCCGCAGGTAATAGAGGCGCTGGGCAACAAGGTGGAGGCACGCCATATCGCTCAAAGTGTCGGTGCGCCGCTTGTAGCGGGTACAGATGGACCGGTTTCGACCGCGGCGGAAGTTTGGGCATTTGCCGAGCAGCACGGCTTGCCGGTCGCCATCAAGGCAGCGCATGGCGGCGGCGGACGCGGCCTCAAAGTCGCCTGGAACATGGAAGAGATCGCCGATCTTTACGAATCCGCCGTCCGTGAGGCGACCGCTGCCTTCGGGCGCGGCGAGTGTTTCCTTGAACGTTTCCTCGATCGGCCGCGCCATATCGAAGCGCAGGTTCTGGCCGACAAGCACGGCAACGTGCTGGTTCTCGGAACGCGCGACTGCTCTCTTCAGCGCAGGAACCAGAAGCTGATCGAGGAAGCGCCCGCGCCGTTCCTTTCGCCGCAACAGCGCCGCACGATCCACAAAGCAGCCAAGGCGATCTGCGCGGCGGCGGGCTATTCCGGTGCGGGCACGGTGGAATTCCTGCTTGGCATTGACGGCACCATTTCCTTTCTGGAGGTCAACACACGCCTCCAGGTCGAACACCCGGTGACCGAAGAAACGACGGGCATCGATCTCGTGATCGAACAGTTCCGTATCGCTGAAGGCTTGCCGCTTCGCATTCTCGAATCGCCAGAACCCTGCTGCCATTCCATGGAATTCCGGATCAATGCCGAAGATCCAGGTCGCGGCTTCTTGCCGACGCCGGGCACGATCACGGTTTTCGATCCGCCGTCAGGGCCGGGCATCCGTCTCGATAGCGGCGTCGTCGCCGGCTCCGCTGTGCCCGGTGTGTTCGACTCGTTGATGGCAAAGCTCATCGTCACCGGCGCAAATCGAGAGGAGGTTCTGCGTCGTGCCCGCCGGGCGCTGCAGGAATTTCGCATAGAAGGCGTGGCGACGGTTTTGCCGTTTCACCGCGCCGTGATGGAAGCGGACGATTTCATCGGCGCGGAGGGCTTCAAGGTCCACACCCGCTGGATCGAAACCGACTTTGCGGCCATGCCGGACGCCATGGCGCGTCCTGATCCCATCGAAGACCCCTCCGTCGTCCGCACCTATCTGGAACTCGATGGCAAGCGCGTATCGATTGGTTTGCCGAAGGTGCTGCTGGCGGGTTTTGGCTCGCTTAAACAGGACATCTCGACCCCGCCAGAAATCGCCGCGAAGGCAGGAGACGACGTTGCAGCACCGATTGCGGGCACCTTGCAGTCTCTCAAGGTCAAGAATGGCGACGTTGTTTCCGAAGGCGACCTGCTAGCCGTGATGGAAGCGATGAAAATGGAAGCGCAGATCAAAGCCCCGAAGGCCGGTACGGTTTTCATCCTCGCAAAAGAAGGCGATTGCCTGCAAGCGGGCGATCTCGTGCTGGCCCTCAAGGAGGTGCATCCCGGCGACTAAACGCAAATAGCCCGCGAGGGGAAAWCCCTGCGGGCTGTTTTATCGAGTTTGGATTGTGRTTTGGTTGCGGGGGCCTGATGGCATGGAGGCTTGTAGAATCCCCGCTCTCGAACGAAATCGAACCGTAGGGCCTCGACTTGATTTGGCTGAACCGCTGATGTGCACGTACCACTGCGCGGCAAGCCTTATTATGAAAAATTCTTTGATCCGGTCCGATCTCTGTCCGAATTCCCTGGTAGTATGGTTGGCGCGTCACGCGGGTCCGCGTTAAACGATTTGCTGAGAATTATTGACGCCGGTAAAGCCAGACGAGTAAGGTTCGAGCCGAGCCCTTCACACGCTCTTCGATCACGCGCTCCAGCAGGCTGTCGACGAATGTCACTCCCGCAGCTTTCACCGCCTGAAGATCCCACGGCGCTGGGAGCCGTCCCGCCGGGCTGTTGCCAAGATAGTCATCGAGCGCTCCGAGATCCGGCAATTCCGAGACGTCATTCGGGAGCCAGTCGCCTTCGATGTCCATCAATGCGGAGACGGTGGGCGCGATACCACGCAGATCTTTCACGCACATTCCGTCGATCAACACGGGGCACGGAACGCCTGCCACGTTCGACCAAGAGCGACCGATGAGGATCGCGTCGCGCTCGGCCGGCAAAATATCTCAAGCTCTCAATATGTATGTCACTGTCAATCTCCATCCTCGCGAAAGCCCGCAGCACCAGCCTTAATCGGATCAAAAAAGTATCTGTGGCAGAGGGAATACGCAGCCGGCTTCACCAACTATCTGCGCGAAACACAAGCCAACTTCGAGCTTCTGCCAACGGCGAAGACCCTTGAGGACGATTTGACCGCATACAAGATGACGAGGGAGCTCGTTGTCCAAAACCTTGGCCTCAGCGGGATCTTCATGGCCGGCGGAGGCGTTCATGGCGTGGTGAAAGCACTGTGGATATGGCCAGATAGAAAAATCAGCGTCATCAGCGCGGAGATTTCAGAGCGCACTCCGACGCATTTGATAGAGGAAGTCGTAGATGTTGCCCTGAGCCACGAGTTTACCAAGGTCGCTTCTCTTGCCGTTCTGGGGATGGAGGTCCGTGGGTCTATGGCGCTTGCCAAGCCATCAATTCAAACTGTGCCTATGAAGATTGCTCTTAGAGAAAACACCTCTAACAAGAGTTTCGCAAATCAGACAGATTATCCGACAGCTCCGAATACTGCTCCGACACAATCGTTCGAAATATCTCCGCGGGATGGCCGACCATGGCGTGTATATGACGAGATCAATCGATTTGTGAATATCGCGCTGACGGCGCGGCGTAGGAAAGCCGGACGCAATTCCCCGATCCCGAATTGATTTTATCAAAAAACGCCCTCTTGCATCCCAGATCAATCATCGCGGGCCAGCGCCTAAATGTATACCGTTTTGGTTTCAAGGGAGCCGGGATCAAGCTCCGGGGGCACGAGTTTCAGAGCGCTTTAGGTGGGCAATCAGGACATCGAAGACCGGACGCAGTTCGAACGCTGCCTACGAACCCAATCGGCCACCGTGGAGCGGTCGAGACGCATCCTCTTTCGGACGGCGAGATCATACGGAAAGATACTTAAGGACCGCCTTCCTCAGACCGGCTGAGAAGTCTCCGACATCCCGTTGGAAGCTTGAAACCATGGAGCTGCTCAGCCAGTGGATGGTCTGGTGTCACGCACGGTGCCTCGCGTCGCTGGCTACGAATGAAATTTGTTGCAGTATGCGTCGACCTCTGCTCGATTGTGTCGCAATGGGGGAGCAAGATAAAAATGAAGTTCGACTTCGAAGGGAAAGTCGCGATTGTAACGGGCGGCGGCTCCGGAATAGGCGCAGCCATATCGCGGCAACTTGGGGGTGAAGGGGCCGAGGTTGTTGTCGCCGACGTCGATGCCGAAGCAGCGCATGCCGTTGCAACCGAGATTCGTTCGCTGGGAGGCAAGGCCCGCGACTTCGTCGTCGATGTCAGCGACGCTGCAGCCGTGGAAAAGCTGGTCGAGTTCGCCGTCCAGGAATGTGGCGGGCTGCACCTGGCAGTCAACAATGCAGGGGTCGACGGTGTACGGAGGCCAACCGCCGATTACCCGCTCGACAATTGGATGAAATTGATCAACGTCAATCTGAACGGTGTCTTCTACTGCATGAAATACGAGATCGCCGCCATGCTCGGACAGGGCGGAGGGGCCATCGTCAACATGTCTTCCGTTCTCGGATCCGTTGGATTGCCGACGGCACCGGCCTACACGGCTGCCAAGCACGCAATCGTCGGGCTGACGAAGGTCGCGGCAATGGAATATGCGCGATTGGGTATCAGGGTCAACGCTGTCGCCCCCGGCTGGATCGAAACGCCGCTTCTCTCCGAACATTCAGAGATAGCGACCACGCGGCGGATGATGGCGCTGCAGCCGATGGGCCGACGCGGGACGCCCGAAGAGGTATCCGCCCTCGTGTGTTTCCTGTTATCAGAACAGGCCAGCTTTATCGCTGGAAGCTGCCATCTGGTCGATGGAGCCTATAGCGCCCACTAGGATTAGTTCACGTTATCCGGAAGAACTGGCAGCGCGGCGATCTCGATACCCTCTTCCAGCAAGGCCCGCGCCTCATCCAGCGTCGTCCATGATGCCGCGGGGCGTCCGCCTCGCCGTAGTGGATCTTGCGTGCCTCTTCCGGAAAACGTGTACCGACATCCTCGGAATTGGCCTTTATGGTGGAAACCAGGAAGGCTTCGCGGCGACCGTCCACATCTTCAGCAGCATCAAACCGACGATCCTCTCGTTGGGCACGCGCTGTTTTCGGCCATGCATTATGCTCATGGCGGCTGGCCGAAGAGCCGCTCTCTAAAGTTCTTTCTTGCCGTCTGCAGGCGGCGGTCGACCGATGAAAAGCTGGTGCGATTGTGGATAGCCTGGCCAGCACAATGGCGTTCAACCCCCTTGTCTGAAATGCTGATCCGCCCAATCATCTTCCGCGGATGACCGACAACAACAGGTGTTCGACGGCGCGACGTAGATTTCCTTGAGGTCCTTGTTAAACGTCTGGCGCGCCTTGCGACTTTTTTAAGGTACCGGAAGCGATTGTGAGGGGACCGCGGAGAGGACAGATCTCAATAGGTCATTCGCGCCCGACCAGAGGATTTCCAAACCAAGACAGAAGAGAATGAATGGAGATAGTCGCACTGCTATGTCGGTTCCGCCTCGGCCGAGAAGCTTTTGAACGCGATCTGCATAGGTGAAGCAGACCAGGATCGTCAGGCAAGGACAGCAATGGCGAGCAGGCTCGCCAAGAAGAATATGATCCTGTCGGCTGGGCCGGTGATAGTCGCCTCCGAAAGTCCGATGCTGATGACAATTGCGATCGACCCTGGCCCTGTAGTCAGTGGCAGCGTCAGGGGATAGAAGGCTTGATCCAACAGGTTGCCCCGAAAGATATCACCTGCCGATGAATCCAGTTCCTTGCGACTTCATTCGTTGAGAAGCTGCCACCCTGACACAGGTTCGCGAACATCGACCATCGCTTTCTCGCTAAGTCCGGCCAGTTGCTCAAGTTCATTGATTTCACCGGGGAACGTAGCGGCCCTTCGGGATAGTGATGATAACCGGGTCCGATGTGCCGGCCACAAGATAATAGCGTTCCAGCTCGAGTCTTACGCGAGCCACTTCTATTCGCACAGGCGGATCATTGTCGAAGGTTACGTCACGCCCGCGGGCCGGCATTCGAAACTAAACGCTTTCGAGGATTGGCTCGACCTTCCGCGGCGTGATGACCAGCAGCTTAATAAGCCAGCAGCAACGCACGAACCGTGTCTGCGAGGAAGTACGTAATGGTAAATGAGAGCGTAAAGTTCCGTAAAATTCAGAAAGCGTTCGAGGTTCCTAAGATCCTTGTGCCGCCTCGTGCCGCCTTGCGACACGCTTGAGAGGCAATGGATCGGTGCCGCACTATAGTGCCTACCGTAACATACTTCGCGCGCGCGCGGCTTCCTGACATCCTCAGGCAAATGGGGGGGAGCGCACGATGGGGCGCCATACCAGGAGAACGGAAGAAAACCGAAGAGCGGCGCGGCTTGGTCGAACCAGGCTGATGCTGAAACTTCCCGCTGTGCGATCGCAAATACAGCAGATTTCGGGTGGATCGTTTTTTGATGAAGTCTTCGAATCCTATGGCATCGCATGTTCCGCTTTGGACAGGTTCCGCCACAGCGCGCATCGGCGCGTTGCTATTCGGATCGAGGAGTACGAAAAGATATGTGGTGAGATCGAGGCTGACATTCTGCAAGAGATTTTACGCCCGCGCGCAGCGCGAGACGTACGTCGAACCTGGGATCGAACCTATGAGACCTGGAGAGATGGAGGGCGGACGATGATAAGCGTTGACACCGTGAGGGATAAAAAAATCCTCCTTATTGCGCCTCAGGGTCCGCTCGAGCGGGGAGATTTTCAGACAATCGCAAATGAGTTTGAACGCGCGGTGGCCTCCATGGGCAAGTTGACGGGATTGTTGATCAAGACGCGATCGTTCCCCGGTTGGGAGACGTTCGAGGCGATCACAGCCCACCTGAAATTCATCGCTAGTTACCATCGATCGATTGAACGCGTTGCCGTGGTGACAGAGAGCAGATTTATGAGGATCGTTCCACGGCTCGCCGGCTATTTTGTGCATCCGACAATCCGCGTCTTCGCGTTCGAGGAAACGGAAAAAGCGCTCGGATGGCTTGAGAAAGGAGTTGATGACGCTCCAGTTCCAAATAGCTGTTGAAAGATCGCGGGGCCTCTTTCGGCACCCAGAGTTGGGTGCCTAGTCTGTTCATGAGCGTCGAGCAATCGAAGCTCGTGGCAAGACGCCAGCCGGGACCGAACAGGCAACCGGGGACGGCTGGCGTCGACCCTTTAATTGTTCCGCCAGCACGGTTAGGGAAACCGCATCCCGCCCGGAGCCACGTGCCGGCGGGCCGGCGGCTGAACTCTTTTCGGAGACGGTCGCCCATCATCCCTTGTGACACACATCAAGTCGTAGCATTCGAAAAATCCGGCGACAACTCGGACGCATTCTAAAGTTCCACCATAAAGCCATAGTTGCATGTTTCCGTCTTGCCAGCGGGCCCATGAAGAAGCAATTTTTCTGACTTACGATATGGAACGCTGCATATCGGACCGGCGATTGGCTTTTTATTTCCCTGAAGATCAGAAGGAGAGATAGCTATGAGAAGTGCGATTGTAGTCGGAATTGCCCTGCTTTGTTCCGTGCCTGTTGCGCCTGGAGCGATGGCCCAGGCGAAATACGGTTCGGAAGCCGGGTGGGATATTATCATCAAGAACGATATGGGCCCGGGATGTCTCATCACCAAAGCAAATCCAGACGGCACACAGATTCAGATGGGCATCGATGCAACGGGCAAGCTGCGCGGCTACATGGCGCTCTATACAAAGGCTGACGCCAACGTCGCCTCCGGTGAAATACTTCCCGTCCTTTTTGATGTCGATGGTCAGCAGTTCAAAGGCGAAGCCAAGGGCCAGGTGATGGACGGTTTCAGGGGAGCGTTCGTGTGGGTCAACAATACTGATTTTATCTACGGCCTCGCCAAAAAGAAGGCAGTGACGATCACGCCCCAAGGAGGCACCCCAGTCGTCGTTAGCCTGAAAGGCACCGATGCCGCCTTCAAGGCGCTGAGGGCCTGTCAGGACGCACGGTGATGCTAGCGGTTTGCGTAGCAGTCGAGCAAGCCTAACGCGGGACGCTTCATTCACCTCGCGCTCTGCGGCAGCGAAGCCGGCGCAGAGCGCGGTCTGTGGCTGATGCTTATTCAATCGGGTTTTGTTGCGCGCAGTGCCAGGCTGAGGGTTGTGCTGGACGCGAGGCTTTGCCAACCTTGCAGCACACCCGCCAGATCAACCGCTGTCGCCGCCGGAGGCGATCTCGCGCTTGACGACATGGTGCGCGCTTCCCAATCCGTTCGACCGGCAAGGCGGTGCGGTTTGTTTAGTATTTCGTCGTTTACGCCTCCAAAATGGTGAAGCGGTCCCGGTAGGGACGATGGTTGCCCATCGCCCCCCGGCCAGATCCGTACGTGCGGAACTACCGCATACGGCTCCTATCGGGTGTTTTGACAGTGAACCGAGCATCTGGATGCGGATGCACCAGCCGGCATGATGGCAGGTATTTGCGAAGCAGTCTCTGGAAACGCTCCCAAGACAGGCGGTGTCGTTGGCTTCGACGCATCAAAGCGCGTCGCCAAGCGCGACCAACTTCCCAGCGGAACCCACCCAGTCTTCGTAGATTGCCGGGAACCGCATGGTAGTTCAAATACCCCTGTAACACTTGCCTTAGCCACCGGCCTACTACTGCCACCGGTTCATGGCGTCGTCGCATTAGCGTTTCCCGAATGGCCGCCAGCGTCGCGCGCATGCGCTTCTTGATCGTCAGACGGACAATCTTGAAGCCTCCATCATTGCGCCGCCTGCCGCAGCAGTGTGTGAATCCCAGAAAGTCGAAGGTCTCATGAATGAGAGGCTGCGATCGCAACCGCAGTTTCAGCGCATCATAGATGCGGTGCAGGTGCTTCTCGCTTGAGCCGATCACCCAGTGAGCGAGAGCGCCGCGGCTGATCGGAACACCAGTGTGCCGTCGACGTATTTGTGGACGAGCGCGAAGGCTAACGTCGAGGCGGTAGCAATGCTGCCTGGCAGGGGCTGCGTCGGCATCGGTGCGATAACGACGGGCGTGTTGATCCCGGTGCGGTCGCAATGGCGGCAAGCGTACTTGAACCGCCCATTCTGTAGGACCTTTGCCTTTACCTCGATATGGAGCTGTTCGGTAACAGCCTCGCCCATGCGATGCATCTCACCCTGGCAGCAGGGACAAGACTTCTGATCGTCGGGGAGGTCATATTCGACACGCTCGCGTGGCAGGTCTTCCGGCAGAGGTCTGCGTCCACGCTTCTTTCCCGTTTGACCTTCTACCGCTGGCAGGCCGGTGTCCGGAAGCTCGACAACATCGCCTTCCTCGCTGTCATCCTCGACCGCAGCCTCTTCGGCCTCGTTGAAGAGACGATCAATGTGCTTCTCACTGCGGGGGGCAAAGCGATGGAGCCTTGCCAGTGCCAGCTCTTCTTCCAGCTTGACGACCCGCTGCGAGAGCGCTTCCTTCTCGGCTTTGAGCGCAGCGATTTCGGCAGCATTGGCCGCCAACTGCGCCATCAGCTCTGCAACACTGGGATCGCCGGTTCGAGTCATCGTAGTTTTGAATCTGAACCGCTTCTGCGCGTCAACAGCTCAATTGGCCATCCTCAGCCGGCGATCTGATATTGCCGCACCGGATGGCGGATCATCGCATCGATATCGATGCCATCGAGGATCCAGTGCAGTTGCTCTGTCGTCAGCATGACCACCGGCACCTCGCGGCGGGGCCATCGGAACTTGTCCTCGGTCAACCGCTTCAGGACCATCACAAAACCGGACCGATCAAAAAACAGGAGCTTCATCCGGTCACGCCGGCGATTGCAGAAAGCAAAAACCGCAGGCGCAAAGGGATCGAGCGCCATCGTCTCCTGGACCAGGACCGCAAGGCTGTTGATGCCGGCCCGAAAGTCGATCGGTTCGCGATGCAGGTAAACCTTGAGATCAGCGCCTAGTCTGAACATGACCCAGCGCTCCTATTATTGCTGTCAACCCATCGACATCACTGCATTCCACCGTCACGCTCACCCAGTTCGGCAGTGAAGCGCTCAGCTTGGCCGCACAAGACAGCCTCTTGATGCTTTTATCCAAGCTGCTGCGCTGCACCGGCAGGCTCTGATCGGGGCCGACCTGAACCGGAACGAACGCCAAAGCCGCAGGGGCAGGACTGACCTGCTTGGCCTTCTGTATCCATTTCCGCAGGAGATTGACATTAACGCCATGTTCAAGCGCAAGCCGCGATACCGAGACCCCCGGCTCAAGGCAGGCTGCAACAAGACGATCTACCGAAGCTGGGTCATATCGACGTCGTCCGTCACTACCCACAAGCCGCACCCGCAGTCTTTGCTCATCTTCTTCCATGATTTGGTGTCCACCTATTTTGGTGGACACTTCATGCCTGAGAGCACTGCGCTTCAGAGGGTGCGCAGAAATTCGCGCTTACCATTCCATCTTTTCAATGCACCTGCCACCGCCTCCTGACTGGCTTGCTCGCATTCCTCTTATCGGCGCGCGCATCACCGATGCCTGGATTCGATTTTCGGCCTCCAACGTTTCCGAACTCGGGTCGAGGCTCGCTCCCTATGCTGGATCGACGGCGCGATGGTTCGCCACCGCCGCCGGCAGCGTTGGAGGCATGCTGTTGCATTTCGTACTGACCACTGCGATCGCCGCCGTTATGTACTCCGGCGGGGAGAAGGCAGCGGCCGCGGCCATCCGCTTTGGCCATCGCCTCGGTGGTGACCGAGGTGAAATGGCGATCGTTTTGGCCGGAAAGGCAATCCGCGGTGTCGCGCTCGGCGTCACTGTGACCGCCGTTGCACAAAGTGCGCTGGGTGGCATTGGCCTGTTGGCGGCAGGCATGCCCTATGCTGGAATGCTAACTGCGCTGATGTTCATGCTCTGCCTCGTGCAGATCGGCCCAGCACTTGTCCTGGTGCCGGCAGTGATCTGGCTCTATTACACCGGCGAGACGCTCAGGGGCACAGTTTTGCTCGCCTTCACCGTATTGGCAATGGCGCTGGATGGAATCCTGCGACCGTTCCTTATCAAAAAAAGGCGCGGACCTGCCGCTGCTGCTCATTTTGGCGGGCGTTATCGGCGGGCTGGTGGCATTCGGCATTCTCGGCATCTTCCTCGGTCCTGTTATTCTTGCGACCGCCTACTCCTTGCTGGATGCCTGGATGGAAGAAGCGCCGACATCGAAAGAGACCGAACACCCAGTTCAGCCAGATGTCGCTCGCTGAGCCCCACGTGGGTGCGGGCGGATGCGATATGCTTCGGATCCGCGGTTATGCAGGATCTTGGAAGACCGCCGCCGGCGGCGAGGCCTAACTTAGGCGATGCAACGTCGAGTTAATAATGCCATATAATTTAGATGAAAATAAACAGAGTTCCTTCCTAACTACGTATATGTTACAATTTTGTGTGATTTCTCGTATATACCCTAAAGTGTAAATCTATTTCTCAACCTGATCCTCACCAAGATAGAAGGATTATTACCATGTTGAGCACACCAGCAGATATTATTTCAGGGATCGGGTACTTCAAGGCCCGACAACAACATGCAGACGTTACGTCAATCTGGCGGAATTCCGCGCGACGGTTAATCGTCACGACGGCTATTTCTGTCATGGCAAGCGCGCCGTCGTGGTCCCAGAGTATGGATGCCCCTCGGCAGTACAGCAAGGAATCGATGCAGCAGGCGCTGCAAACCAGAGATCATTACGATGTCTATGGTTTGCGTTTCGACAGCGGCAAACCAACGTTGCGGCATGGCGGGGAAACGCTTATCGACGACATAGCGACCACATTGAAGAACTTTCCCGACTGGGGCTTGAGAATTGTGGGCCATACCGACGCAAGCGGCAGCCCTGAGAGCAATAGAGACCTGTCCCTGCAGCGCGCCACCGCGATCAAGGCCGCCTTGGTTGAGCGAGGAATCGAAGCCAATCGGTTGAGCGAGGCAGGCGTTGGTGAGGACCGGCCGATAGCAAGTAATGAAACTAGTGAAGGAAAAGCGCTCAATCGTCGCGTTGAGCTCGTTCGACTGACCGACTCGCCGGAAGCCAAGAAGCTCCTTAAAGCCATGTCGGACTATTTGGCGGCACAGACGGCACTGTCGTTCGCCTATGATGCCAATCTTCAGGTTGTCACGAACAGTGATCAGAAACTGGGGCTGGCCAGTTCAGGCAATGTGACCCTTAGCCGACCCGACAAGGTGCGCACGACCCGCTCCGGAGGGTTTGTAGATACGGAAGCGGTATTCGACGGGAAAACGCTCACGCTCCTGGGAAAGGATGTGAACAAGTACACACAAGTCGAGACGCCCGGCACGGTCGATCATCTGATCGACGAGTTGAAGGATAAGTTTGGATTGCCTCTACCGGCGGCTGACCTGCTGATGACCAATGCATATGACGAACTGATGAAGGGGGTCTACGATTCGAAAGACCTTGGAAGCGGCGTCATCAATGGCACCGAGTGCGATTCCCTTGCCTTCCGGAAGGATGATGTGGACTTCCAGATTTGGGTCGCCCAAGGAGCGCAACCCTACCCGTGCCGCCTGGTCATTTCTTCCACGCAGGTGAAAGGCGGCCCGGAATACAGCGTCCAGATCAGAGACTGGAAGTCAGGCAGTGACGTCAAGCTGGGCGATTTTACCTTTAACAACACAACAGGCGCTGAAAAGCTCGATGTCAACGACCTCAAGGGCAAGCTCGGCGACCTGCCGGAGAATTTTGTGGTGGGAGAAGGAAAATGATCGCATATAAACGCGCCGCAATCACGGCTCTCATTTTGGCAGCCATGCTCTGCATCGGTGATTTGGTACCGCAGCAGTCATTTGTTTGGATTCCGAGCTTCGTCTCCCCGGCTGAGGCGAGGGTAGGACGGCCGCTCACACCGGTCAGCGTGGCCGGCGTCGCTCGCCGGACGACCCGGCGCTGTGCTTCCGGTGCCTATAATTGCTAGGTAGTCGCACGCAGGCTGTGGGCATAAAGCGATAGAAGCAGCCCGTTTCGCGCTGGGCCGCCGGTGCGGTCGATCGCGACCTGCCTTAGGGTGCGGTCGTAAGCTGTCGGCCGTGCCGTCAACTTGGACGAAGGCGTCTTGTCGAAATCTTCGTTGTCGCTCGGTGACCCGACATTGCCGTGTCTGTTACTCCGCGCTGTCGTGATCAGTTGCGTTCAGAGCCTTGACGGTAACCGCCGCTACCAAGCCGGTTAGGATGATCCCAGAGAAACCGATCACCAATGCAAGCAGCCGCGCAGAAGGATGTTTGGGGGTGAAATCGCCGTAGCCGATGGTAAGTCCCGTCACGAAGGTGAAGTAGAGGGCCTCATCGATCCGCCAATCCTCTATGCGCCAGATTGCGACGCCACATCCGAGCATGACCGTGACGACCCCTGACAGGATTGGCCAGACCACGCCAAGCTGTTCGACAAGAGCGGTGAAGAAGAGGCGCCTCATTTGCTTTGAGCGGGTCCCGTTACTTGTTTCTGCTGACACGACTTGCCACCTTTCTTCGATTAGGCTGTCAGGAGAGCCGTGAATGGCGAGACCGAAAACGTCTCGGCCGTGTCCGGCGGCCATGCCGGGCGCGGCACGCAGCCCGCTCGGTACTCGGTACTCGGTATCTGAGGAGGCATTGGAGTTTAGAAGCAACCAAAATAGCATCGCCCTTATGAGAATGCTCGCAAAAATTCAGCGTTTGAGGTCGTTGCAAGTTCATTGGTCGGCCCTTAGCATCAGACGCAGTGGCAACATCCGCACACGGGACTAAGCCGAGCTGTAGCGGCCGCACAAAACATAATCGTGCCGATATAGTCGGTCGGCCCACCGAGAGTTGATCATGTAGGATCCTCGCGTCGGTCTTTTCCATACCGCCCTCGACGATCCGGTACACGGAACGTGCAATTTTGCTAAACTGAGGCGGGTTCGTTCGGCCGTGCATCAGCACCGTGGCCGATCGCTGTTGGAGGAGATGTCCGCATGGCGAAGAAGCTCCCTGAAGGCCTTCCGATGGAAGATCCTGCCTGCCTGGCCGAGGTGACCTACCGATTTGCGTTTGACGGCGAGCGCAAGCCATTGCCGTCCGACCCGGCCGCCGCCCGTTCGAGACTCGAGGCCGGAAATCGCGCCTTCGCCGAACTCCTTGATCAGGTTGCCGCATCGAAACCTGCAAGGCTAAGTATCGATATCGATCCGTATGATGTCGGCCTCCTGCCTGGCCGCAGCGCGACACCCAAGCAACAACCGTTCGCAGCGATTGTCGGCTGCGCCGATGCCCGCGTTCCGGTCGAGTTGATTTTTTCCGAAGGCCCCAACGACCTCTTTGTCGTCAGGACTGCCGGCAATGGTTTGGGCGATGACGTCATGGGCAGTCTGAGCTATGCGGTTGACCATCTGGCAAGCCTGCGGACCATTGTCGTTCTCGGCCACAGCAAATGCGGCGCCGTTTCAGCGGCGGTCGACGTCCATCTGGAGCCCGCTAGATATATGGAGATCATGTCGCAGAAGGATTTGCGGCACATCGTGGACCGCACTCTGGTCGTCATCCAGCTTGGCGCGACCTGGCTGGAGCGGGTCCATGGGGCGGAGGTCGTTCGAAGGTCGGGGTATCGGGCCACGCTGATCGAGGTGGCGATCGCGTTAAACGCCGCGCTTACCGCGCATGGCATGCGGCCGGGCCTCAACTTGGCTGGCCGCAGCGAAATAGGCGTCGTGTACGGCGTTTATCTTCTGCAGCAGCGGTTAGTGTGGTCGCCACGGCGCGAAGGATCGGACTGGTTCGGCCTTGCGCCGGCACCGTGGGACGCGAATGAATTCGTCGCCATATGCGATCTGTTGGTATCCTCCCCTCGAATACGAGCATTGCTCGACACCACTTGAACCTGGGGCCGGTACATCACTGGAGCCGCCGCGATGCCTATGACCTGCGAGTTTCTATGGTGGTCGGCGGCCTGCCGCCCAGCGGTTCACCAAATGGCTGTATTGCTCTTGAAACGGATGAAGTGGAACCTGTGCTTCACGTTCGTGGATCCCAAGCGGATGAGGGGCTGATCCGCAGCTTAGAAACCGCTGTTCCGTGACCAGGCAGACGACGAACGCTCAGGCGTCATTTTGACGCCCCCCTCTTTTGCAAGGGGAATGATGGCCGGCATCGAAGTGCTCGATTGGATCGAGCGAAGGGGACTGGACCAAATGCGCTGGAACAAGCTGTACGCGCTCAAGAGTTACATGCGATCATCCCTGTGGATCGTACCTTTCTTCGCGCTCGTCCTCCAGCAGCTGTTTTTTCGCACCGCTCTTGCGCTCGAGGAGTGGACGCGGTGGGTCCCGCTTTGGCCACTCGGCACAGAGGGAACTCTCGCCGCGATGCAGGCCATCATCAGCCTCGCCCTTTCCTTCATCGTCTTCACATTTGGCTCGCTGCTTGTCGCCATCCAGATCGCAAGCGGTCAGCTTACGCCCCGGATCATAGCGACCACACTGCTGCGCGATAACGTTATCCGCTTCACGGTGGGGTTGTTCATCTTCACGCTGCTTTTTGCTATCGCCGCGATAAGTCGCGTGAACGCTTCCGCGCCGCCGTTTATCGTGTGGCTTTCAGGGATTCTTGGCGTGCTGTCCCTTGCGGCCTTCCTTTATTTCATCGACTACTCCGCTCGCCTGCTCAGGCCGGTTAGCATCATCTATCGCGTCGCCGAGCAAGGCTTCGAGGTCCTCAATCTGGTCTACCCCAATCGCCTGGCGGTGGAGGTCCCGGCGCCGCGCCAACCGAAGCCGACACATGGCACGCCGGATCGCATCGTCGCCCATCCCGACTCCTCGGCCATCATTCTTGCAATCGACGTAAAGGCCCTGACGGCGCAAGCGCAGAAGGCGAACGGCATCATCGAGCTTGTTGCCCGCGTCGGTGACTTTGTTTCAGAGCGACAACCGCTATTTCGCCTGTACGGTGGCGCCGCGGCAATCGCCGACAATGACCTTCGAGACACGGTGGCCTTCGGGCGCGAGCGAACCATCGAGCAGGATCCCACCTTTGCTTTCAGGGTCATCGTCGACATCGCCTCGAAGGCCCTCTCGAAGGCGATAAACGACCCGACGACCGCCGTCCTGGCGATCGATCAGTTGCACCGGCTGCTACGCAGCGTCGGGCGCCGTGAATTGGGGAATGAATACGTATGTGACGCCCAAGGACGTCTACGCGTCGTGTTGCCGGTACCAGACTGGGAGGACTTCGTGCAGCTCACATGCCGTGAAATCCGGATTTATGGAGCGGAAAACCTTCAGATCGCGCGAAGGCTGCGAGCGATGCTAGACAACCTTGAAGAGACTCTCCCCGAATACCGGAGGACGGCACTGCGGCTGGAGCGGGACCTGCTCGACCGGACAATCGACAAGGTCTATCTCCTGCCAGAAGATGCAGCGCTTGCGCGCATCGCAGACACACAAGGGCTAGGCGGTTCGGCGTAGTATTGTGGAAGGATGGAATAACTCGAGAGGTTACGTCGTCCTCCCTGCAGGTATCGGGCAGGGCGAGAAGCCAAGTCGCCGGTTCCATGTCGGAAACGGTAACGCCCGATGCTGCCCGATGGATCGAATTGAACAGTGCTCCCTCACTATTTCCTGCCACGGCGAAACGTAGCCGGGGCGACAAGAATGATACACTGCTATCCGCCATTTCAAGCCGGTGTAGCAGCCATTGTACCAGTGTTCATCTGGCGAAGCTCTGTAATGAACTGTTGTGGCCTCAGCCAGATGCTCGGCGTGTTGTAGCCCATGTAGCGCGCAATCTCGCCTACCCAGTTGTTGCAATTATCGACCGACGCTTGCCAGAAATGGGAATTCGCTTGCTGTTTGCGGATGAAGGCCACGACATTGTTGTATTCTCCGTCCGACAGCATCACGCGCCAGCTTGCGGACCTATACTGCTCTTCTAAATCACCGCCGGTTTGGCCAGTGGTAGCCGGAACCGGTATGACATGACCTAGGAGCCTGTCCGAGTAGTCACTGTTCAATTGTGTGCGAGTCTGATTCAATCTTTTGCCATGAGCGAATTTTTTCGCCCCTGGAATATCGATCAGACGCTGCTTCTTCCGCCGAGCGTGCAGGACTTCGTGCCGAAAGACCATGTCTCGCGGTTCATCGTTGAACTGGTGCGTGAGAACCTTGATCTCAAGGAGATCACGGGCAGCTATGTGAGCGGGCTCGGGCAGCCGCCGTTTGACCCGCGGAT
>NZ_JBFTOF010000012.1:0-162455 GCF_056397845.1 Rhizobium sp. 05L419 | reverse complement strand
GCCGAGAACAATGCGGTCGGGCCGCTTGAAGTCGGTGATCGCTGCACCTTCGCGCAGGAATTCGGGATTGGAGACGACGGCGATATCCTTGTCCGGGAACTCCTCGCGGAAGATGCGTTCGATTTCGTCGCCGGTGCCAACGGGAACCGTCGACTTGGTGACGATGACGGTAAAGCCGTTTACGGCGGCAGCAATTTCGCGTGCTGCCGCATAGACATAGGTCAGATCCGCATGGCCGTCGCCACGACGCGACGGCGTGCCGACAGCGATGAAGACCACGTCGGCTGCGGCAACCGGAGCGGCGAGATCCTTGGAGAAGTCCAGTCGGCCGGCGCTTCGGTTGTGCGCGATTATCGTTTCCAGACCTGGTTCAAAAATCGGCACTTCGCCAGCTTCCAGAGCGTCGATCTTGGCGGCCGACTTGTCGACACAGGTCACGTGGTGGCCGAAATCGGCCATGCAAGCGCCGGATACGAGACCGACATATCCAGAACCAATCATCACAATGCGCATAGTACTCTCTTATCCTGAAAACGTGTTTGAACTTGCTTTCAATTCTCAATAATGCTGCACCGCAGCAAATCAATTTACTGTCAAAAGTCAAGCATACATCTCAGCTTCATTCGCGAAACAAACAACTTCCAATTCTCTGCGCTACCCGTCGTTGAACACCAATATTGAAGGCACCACTACCGTCATCCAGTTCAGGCTTTTTGCTGCGATCCATCGGTTATCTCTCGTGACGCTGGATCGCAGAGTATTCTGCGTGCCGATGACCCAAGAGAGCTGCGAGTTTCCCCAGTACTCTCGCCACAAGTCGAGCTGCTTCGAAACGCCGTGCCGGATGCCAGAAGAACAGGCCGAAGGTACCAGCGGCAAACGCCAATGTTCCCGCAATTTTCAGTACCTCGCTGCCAAAGCCGAAGCCGGGAGGACGATGTTTCAAGCTAACAAGCATATAGGTATTGCCGAACCGATAGGCGCGTTGGAGCATCCATGCAACGGAAGAGCGCGATCCAGGCATCTCCTCAAAAACCACGGCACCGGGCGCCCAGGCAAATCGTGCCCCGTGAAGTTTTAGGCCAAGGAAGAAGTCAGTATCCTCGCCCCCGAGCAGGCCAAAGGCGGGGTCGAACCATGGACTCTTTCCGCTACGAAACAGATCAGCGCTGATCAAGACATTGCATGTGCCGTCAACGATGTCGACGGGCCCGGATTTCATGCTCGCGAAATCTGCGAGATTGGCCGTCGCAAGATAGTTCGGCACTGCCTTTGCGAAGACGCGACTTACCGGACCACCAACGACGTCCGCTCCACTGCTCTGTTGAACGTCCAGGAGCGACATAAGCCAGCGGCCCTCCGGCCACTCATCATCGTCGATCATGGCGATAAACCTTATCCGCGGATCCTGTATCGCCTCTGCAACAAGGGCATTGCGCGCTTGAGATATCCCCCGTTCAGCGACCCGGACAGACGTAATCGGATAGGGATAACCCGCAGCTTCGGCCGCGCCGCAGATCGCGATCCCCGCCGCTTCGTCAGCATCGTTGTCGGCAACAATGACCCGCAAAAGCCGATCGGTATGCATGCGCGCGATGTTTTCGAGGCATCGGGAAAGTCCGGCAGGACGCCGGTACGTCGCAATGCAAACGACAGTATCTTGGTCGGGCATATCGTCTGATCCGTTTACGGTCGCTATTCCAACTCGTATCTGCTTGGCGACTGAATGTAGTCGCTTTCGCCATTAACTTTCGTTGTAGTAGGCCGAGTACCGAGACGAGTAATATTCCTCCGAACCGAAGTCCTGGTACATCTTCATCTTCTCTGTATCCACTTTACTCAAGATAACACCGGCGCACTTCTGACGCAGACGTGGCTCGTTGAAGATAGAGTCACGAACAATCTTTCTCGATGTCCCCCCCCATTCAACGACGTAAAGCACCGAGGACAAAAGGGGCATAATTGCGCGCGCATCAACCAGGGGCCGAAGCGGCGGCAGATCCAAGATGATGTAGTCGTATCGTGACCTCGCGTCGTCCAGCAGCTTTTCCATCGCCTGAGATGCCAAAAGTTCCGAAGAATGAGGAACGCGCCGCCGAAGCGCTGTTGGCAGAAACGTCAAACGCGTCTGCGGGTCGAACAGGAGCCCTTCGGCGACCGGCCGTTCGTCAAGCAGAACTTCAACCAATCCGGCCTCCGCGTGCAGGCCGATCGCACGCGTTGCCCCGCGATTGCGCAAGTCCGTGTCGATTAGAAGCGTCCTGGCGCCTTGCATCGCGAGCAGTTGCGCGAGGTTCACTGCTACGCTCGATTTACCCTCACCAGGCAAAGTCGATATCACCCCGACGATCTTCCCGGTTTTTGCGCCAGTCTGTAGATCCACCGCGATCTTGGCGCTCCGCATCGTTTCTGCGAAAGCGGAATTCGGGTGGTCGACAACATACCTTTGAAGATTGCTCATTGGCCTGATCGACCGCGGGCTGTCGTACAATCCGGCTGTGACGACGGTAGCTTCCTCGAGGATTAGCGGTATCGAGCCGAGATATTCCAGATCAAGTTTCTGACGGATTTGCTCACCAGTACGGAAATACCGATCGCGAAACTCTCGGAATGCACCAAGGCCGCTCCCGAGTGCCAGACCGAAGAACGTTGCGATCGCGACCACAAGCGGCTTCTTTGGCTTGCTTGGCTTTATCGGCGGCTTTGCCTCCGTGATGATGCGTGCTTCGACAATCGGAAACGACTGCTGCTGCGATGCTTCCTGGAAGCGCTGCATCGAGGTTTCCAGCAGTCGCCGGTAGCTTTCGCTCGTGCGTTCGAGTTCACGTAGCGGGACCTGTGTTTCGTTTGCAGCGGCCGTGACGCCGGAGGCGCGAGCAAGGCTCGCGCGCAACGAGACTTCCTTCGTCGTCGCCATCTGCAGCTCGCTCTGGTAGCTTTCGGCAATACGGCTCATTTCTTCAAGCATCAGGCGCTGATATTCGGCCATTTCCGCTTTCAGTCGAACAACCTGCGCATGATTTGGCCCAAGGCGATTGGCTAGTTCGGCGGCGGTTTTGGAAGCCGCGAGATACTTCTGGCGCAGGTCAATCGCAATTGAACTGTCGAGAATGTCGGTGACGATCGCATCTGTACGACCGCTATCGATGATCACCTTGATTCGATCATACTTGGCCTGGGCTCGTGCAGTATCCTGTTCGGCGGCAGTCAACGCCGTGCTTTGCTCCGAAAGCTGCTGGTCGCTCACAAGCACGCCGTCTTTGGCTGATATCAGATTATGCGTGGACCGGTACCTTTGAACGGCGAGGTCGGCTTCAGACGCCTTTTGCTTGAGCTCGTCGATGCGCTGCTCGAGCCAGTCGCCGGCGCGCCTTGTTGCCTCATACTTCGAATTCAGCTTGTCGACGAGATAGGCATCGGCGATTGCGTTCGCAACCTGTGACGCGAGCAGCGGATCCTGAGACGTATAGCCGATACTCAGCACGTAGGTGCGCCCGACGCGGTTTACATCCATGTTTTCGACTAATGCCGTCGTCGCAGTAGCCATCGCGTCTTCCGCAGGAGCGGAGTCCCTTGACAGAATCCCTTTGACAAGGGACCGAACCTGGCCAAGCAAGGAACCTTCGGAATTCATGAAGCTTTCATTGTTGATAAGATCAAGCTTCTTGATCACCGCCGTCGCGATCGTATCGGATGTCAGTATTTCAAGTTGACTCAGGACCGTGCCTTCATCGTCGACCGTGATGCCGGAATCCGAGAGCTGATTGACGATTCCGCTCTTGCCCTGCTCGATGAGCAAGCGGCTCTCCGCTGTAAACTTGGGCTGCACTCTAAGGGCATAGATAACGCCCAGAGCCATAAAGATCAGGCTGCAAATCGCAACCACACGCCATTGGCGCCGCGCGATTGCGATGATTCGGTCAAAATCAATGGGCTGAACAGCGCTCGTTTCCCACATATCATCGCTGGAGGAGGCCACTTTATCTGGAGACAGCATGTATGACTCTTAGTTTTAGAGGTTGGCGTGCCAAGCGGCACATCCGTCGCTCATCGTAGCGAAACTGTGCCACACCGAATACGATCGAAGTCCACCGAACGAGGAGGCCTTCACCTGTTTTACTTCATACCGCACGTCGAGCGCATAAGGCTTGCAAGATATTCAAGCCGCATGCCCCTCCTCCCTCCGCGCAGAATACCTCCCAGTCAGTAGAACCGCCTTCTCCCGCAACACGAATGGCTGGACGCCGGCGAAGGTCATTTGCCGACAGACGCTCCCTGGTTCGCAGTTGACGCTGCCAAATTGAGAACATCGAGGAACTTGGTCAGTTCCACCGAATCGGAATTGGATATGTAGACGACATCCTTGTCCTGCATCGCAAACTTCTGAGCCGTAAACAGACCCGCTGGATCACGTAGATCGGCACGGAAAACCACAGGCACTATCTCGCTTCCAAAGCGAGATACGTTGACGCCCATTCTTTCAAGCGTACGACGATCGACCTGCCGATAGACATAGACCTGCGACGGATTGGCCCGAGTATCCGAAAGCCCGCCCGCCTTGCCCAGCGCATCGCTGAGTGTCAGGTTGGCATCCGCAAAGTCGAACCGACCATTTTCCCCAGCGGCGCCGAAGATCGTATAGGTCCTGCGCTTGTGATCGGCGATAACCGTGTCACCAGCCGAGAGATAGATGTTTTCAGCAGGATTTTCCAACAGCGCACGGTAGCCGATGGTTGCCGTATGACTGCGCCTCTGCAGCGTGATGTTGGTCTCCAAGCCAGCTTCGGAAAGGCCCCCGGCCTGGGAAATTGCATCAAGAACACGCTCACCCGCAGAGCTCAGCTCAAACTTCGCCGGGCTCTTGACATCACCGAGGACCGAGAACTGGCTGGACCTGCTTGTGACGGTGGTCAACACCACCTGCGGCTCAATCGCTCTACTCTTGAGCCTGTCGACGACCGCTCGTTCGACATCCTCTTTTCTGTGACCGGCAGCAGAAATTAGGCCAGCGTAAGGAACACTTATCATCCCCGACCGATCAATGGTCTGGTTCGGAAGCGTGATGTAGTTGCCGGGCCGGCTGCCCGCATCACTTGGAATAAACAGCCCACCGGACTGCGCCTCGAAAATTGAAACCTGAACGACATCTCCATAGCCGAGGGGCACGTCGGCCGGGCCGCCTCGCCCTCCACCGAAAGTACCTTTGAAAGACCCGCTGGTGGGATTGCCGAAGTAGCCGATGGTGTCCTTGCTCAAATCGACCAAGGCGTAGTCGATGCCAACCTTTTGGTCGCGAGTCGTGACCCGAATACGGGCCTTCTGGTCGACCGCGTGTCCATCCGGGCCGGACTGAGGCAACGATGTGCAGCTCGACAGTAAAACAAGAAAGGCAATACCTAGAGCGTCTCTACCAATTTTACTCGTATTCATCGAAAGCCTATCAAAAAAGTATTTGCACAGGCATTAGCCGATGAATTTTGCAAGCGCTAGTGCACCGCAACATGTTTACAAGGATTGGCAAATTACAGGCGTCGGATGTGGCAATCAAACAACACGTAAGTGTTCACGTTAACAATATATTTTGGCACCCATTGATCTTGCTTGGAATATCAGTATTCCCCGAATAACGTCGCGCCGCTTGACTGTTCGGGGGTCGGAGCGGCGATTGTAGCTGAATCCCGGCAGGCGTTCCGGCAACCGCAAGAGCGGCGTCCCAACGAGAGAGACTTTGATAGATGTCGGGCGAGCAAGTGGCAGCCGAAATTGAGCCTGTTGACGCGCGTCCCGTCGCCGCAGTTGACCGTGGGCGCAGAATACAGCCCAGTTTGAATACCGGACCAGCTCCCGAAGGCTATCGAGCGGACATTGATGGGCTACGAGCTATCGCCGTTGCGATGGTCCTCATTTATCACACGGGCATAAGTCCGCTGCGTGGCGGCTTCATCGGCGTCGACGTTTTTTTTGTTATTTCAGGTTTTCTCATCACGCGTCTGTTGCGTTCCGATCTCGAGCGCGGATCATTCACCGTCAGCCGTTTCTACGAAAGGCGCGTGCGGCGGATATTGCCAGCTCTCACCGTTGTTTTGGCCGTCACACTTGCGATCGCACCATTCATGTTGTTTCCCTTGGAGTTAAAGCGGACGGCAATGACTGCGATCGCTACGCTGGCCTCCGCCTCCAATCTCTATCTTCTCCAATCGGCAGGTTATTTTTCCGCCGATGTGGCGTCGCAACCATTGATCCACACCTGGTCGCTTGGCGTCGAAGAGCAATTCTACCTCGGCTTTCCGCTCTTTATGCAAGCACTGTCCCGGCTGCCCGCAACGAAAACTCGTTTGGCGATTGCGGTGGTGATGATTGTCAGTCTGGGGGGTGGCGTCGTCTTGACGCAAATGAATCGAGACTTCGCATTTTACTTCCCGCTGACGCGGGCATGGGAACTTCTCCTGGGTGCACTTCTCGCCTATGTTTCCGTACCGCGGCTAAAGCCAATACTCGCTGAAACTGTCGCAGGGCTAGCGCTCGCGCTTCTGCTCACCTGTGGTTACAAACTCCATTCAGGGTTGGCGTTTCCAGGTATTTATGCCTTGGTCCCCTGTGCCGCGACCGCCATCGTTATAGCGATAGGTGCGCATAACACGTCGCTCGTCAAAAGGCTGCTTTCCAGCTCGCCATTTGTCTGGTTTGGGAAGATTTCCTACTCGGTTTACCTGTGGCATTGGCCCATTCTGATTTACTATCAACTCGGAGCTGGCCGCACACTAGACTTGCTTGAAGCGTTCGGTCTTTGCGTGGCGAGCACTCTTGCGGCGTACCTTTCGTGGCGGTACGTGGAGCAGCCTTTCCGAGATCGACGAATACTGTCTAGTCGCCGTTCGATTTGGCAGTGGGCATCGATCAGTTGCGTCGCACTTGGTGTATTTAGCTGTGGGCTATGGATATATTCCGGGTTGAATGCCCAGGCCGAGAGCAACCGACTCGCAGCCTATCTCGAATATGACGATGCGCCGGTGTATCGACGCGGCACGTGCTTCCTGTTTGGGCACCTCGATCGTCTCTCGGATTTCGATCGCGGCTCGTGCATGACGCCGTCGTCCAAGAACTCCAACCTACTTTTGGTGGGCGACAGCCATGCTGCGCACCTTTGGAGCGGTCTCCACAAGGTTCTGACGGACACCAATGTCATGCAGGCGACGTCGACGGGATGCAAGCCCGTAATCCCCTCCAAGGGTGAGCGCACCTGCACAGATTTGATAGGAATGGCGCTTGGGCCGTTTATCCAACGGAATCGGATCGATGTGCTCGTTCTATCCGCGAGATGGATTGGGTCTGATGTCCCCGACGTCGAGCGCACGATCAGGACTTTGCGTAGCAAGGTAGGAAAGATTGTCGTGTTCGGGCCTATAGTCGAGTACGATCTCGCGCTCCCAAGACTGCTTGGTCAGACCGCGTGGAGAGGAAATGGGGATCTGCTTTTGACGGGCAGAAATCCGGAGCAACTGTTGACAGATCGCCTTTTGTCTGACGCCGTGAGGTCCGGAGGCGCAGACTACGTCTCCACATATTCCTTCCTGTGCCCAGACCCGGCACTCGCCTGCGTCACCGAGGACAATGGCGTCCCAGTGCAATGGGACTACGGGCATTTGACTGCCAAGGGATCGGAGTTGATAGCGGAGCGCGCTTACGCAACAGGCGCGCTATCGAAGAAACCGTAATTGACCGAGCCATTCAGGCTGAACCTGGTCCACGCTTGGTTTCGCCACTCCAATTCTGCGCCTACAGCACTTCCAGGTGCCAGTCGCGTTTGTTGCTGCCTTTTCCGATCTTGTCTGCATGCGCTCCCTCGTCGCGCTCGCAACCACCTGCATTCCCCACTTTTTAATCGCTCCGGTCGCGTTGCTTCATACAGCCCCTAAGCACCTCGACTGCCCTCAAAGCCAAAAATTTCAAAGGCAAGGTGCTGCGAAGTTGCTATTACAGATCGCGGGCGCGCGGGCCGTCAATCGCCGCCTGCCTGGAAGGGATCGGTTCGACCTTTGGAAATGGGCGTTAGGGCAGGCAGTCTAGCTTCCGGTGCGAAGGCGCCACGTGGGGCGGCCGTTGTCTTTCACGGGCGCGCGGCAACAGAGGTACTAGCCAGCCGTCCCAAATTTGCGGTCTTATGTAGCAGACGCCACCAATTTGCTTTGGGGCAACTTTGCCCCAACACCGGAAAACGCCCGTCAATCAGTTCGCAAGCTGCAGCCCCCGCTCGTCATAGAGGTGGAGGGGCCGGCGCCTTGGTTATGCCGCGACGTCGAAGCCCAACCGATCTAAAGCAGCAACTGCCGCGTCTTGGTCCTGCTGATAACTGCCGCCGGAAATACCAATGCCACCGATCAGCTTGCCATTCTCAAGGATTGGGTAGCCACCCCCGACCGCGACCATTCGCGGGCGATAGGCGAGCGGCGCTACCTTAGGATCGCTCGTGACGTAGTCATTCCAGACGTGTGTCGCAAAGCCGAAGGACGATGCGGTCCACGCCTTGTCGATGGCAACATCCACCGTTAGGAACGGCGCGCCGTCCGTCCGCTCGAAGGCTCGCAGATTGCCAGTCGCATCGGTGACAGCAACGGCGGCTTCGAAACCGATCTCTCGCGCAGCCGCCAGTGCAGCTCCGATGAGGGCAGCGGCGGCTTCGCGGTTGATCGAGGCGGTGGCAATGGATTTTGTGGATCTGATCTCAGTGTTCACGTCAGTCTCTTTCTGAAGAAGCGATCCCATGACCGACTTTGTTGGGGTTGATTGGCTGTCCGGTTGCCGCTTCGCTCAGAAGCCTTCGAGCACGACCTTGCCAATTGCGCTCCCGCGCTCGATCAGAGCATGGGCCTTCTTAAGGTTCGCGGCGTTAATCGGAGAGAGGCGCTCAGTCAGCGTGCTGCGAATCTTTCCTTCATCGACGAGACGCGAGACTTCGTTCAGAATTCTGCCCTGCTCCCCCAGGTCGGGAGTGCCATAAATGGGACGGGTGAACATCAATTCGTGATGAATTGACGCGGCCTTCCGCTTGAAGAGCATGATATCAAACGTCTTAGGGTCATCGATCAAGGCGAATCGACCCTGTGGAGCGATCAGTTCGGCGATCTGCTCGACATGCTTCTCAGTATGGGTCGTTGAAAATACGAACGCTGGAGACCCGATCCCGAGGGCTGCCACTTCAGCAGCAAGTGGCTTGGAGTGGTCGATGACATGGTGGGCACCAAGCGATGCGACCCATTGCCTTGTCTCGGGCCGGGATGCGGTGGCGATCACTATGAGATTCGTGGTCTGACGGGCGATCTGAACCGCGATTGATCCGACGCCGCCTGCTCCCCCGATGATAAGAACTGCCGGAGCAGCGCCCGGAACGGCTTTACTTACATCGAGGCGGTCGAAGAATGCTTCCCATCCGGTGAGCGCCGTGAGTGGCAAGGCCGCGGCCTCAGCCCAGTTCAAGGATGTCGGCTTTTTTCCGACGATACGTTCGTCGACCAGATGAAATTCGGCATTCGTGCCGGAGCGCGTGATCGAGCCGGCATAGAAAACCTCGTCGCCTGGTTGAAACAGGGTTACATCGGGACCAACGGCGCTTACGATGCCGGCGGCATCCCAGCCGATCACCTTCCAGGCGTCGCCCTGAGGTGGTGTGCTGCGACGCACCTTGTAGTCGACTGGGTTGACCGACACGGCCTTCACTTCGACAAGGATGTCGTGGCCGGTCGCGGTTGGGGTCTGGAGTTCGATATCGACGAGCGAGGCCTCGTCGGTGATCGGTGATGGTATCTTGTATCCAACAGCTTTCATTCTGGTCTCTCCTGCTTGCTGGAGACACAGTTAGATCGTATCTTACAATTGTGCGATACGCACAAGCATTGCACATAGTGTCAAAAAGGATACTGTTATGGCCAAGGTCCGTCACTCGCGATTCGATTGCAATCCAGGCTGTTCGGTGGAGGCCGCCATCAGTCTGATCGACGGAAAATGGAAGTGCGTCATCCTTTTCCATCTCCTTGGCGGCACGTTGAGATTCAATGAAATTCGACGGCAAGTCGGAGGCGTTACCCAGCGCATGCTTACCAACCAGCTCCGCGAGCTGGAGGAAGACGGGTTGATCAACCGGAAGGTCTACGCCCAGGTGCCTCCCAAAGTTGAGTACAGCATCTCGGCGTTGGGACGCAGTCTCGAGCCGATTCTTGTGTCTTTGAAGAGTTGGGGCGACGAGAATATCGGACGCTTTGGAAAGGCCCTCGTTATCCCTGAGGAAGTTGCTCAAGCAGCATAGTTACGTGATCTCTGAATTGCGCGCGTAGCCGCGGAGAATTTCGCAAACTGCGACGCATATTTCTCCGGACGCGAGCCTTCATACGGACCCTCAGCTCTGTGCGTCTGCTGGTTGCTGATGACGGTCAATCGTTATCGCCTGGAAGGTCGTTGTGGGCCATGAGCTGCCGCTTGGCATAACCAGTGGCCGGTCGGTGTCCCGCCTGCGGGGGTAGAAACGACATGCTAGTGTGGGCGCTGGAGGGGAGCGGCCGCAAATTTGTGCCGGTCTGCTCGGTCAATGATGCGGCCGCAGCGTGGTTCCAACTGCAGACGCGACCTGCTGTTTTCGCGACACCACCGGGGCGCAGCCAAAGTGCCTTTTTCCATTCAGAAAATGGGTAGAGGCATCGTTGCTTTCGGCGGAGTAGAGGCATCGCACCCCAGCCTCATTCATGAACTCACGCCATTGAAGGTCTATCAGGTCATCGCAGGGTGGCGGTGGGGTGACTACTTAGAACCCCTTGCCGCCGCGCAATTCAGAAATCAACGTACCGACCAGGATCTTCACATCCAGCAATATCGAGAAGTTTTCGATGTAGTAGAGGTCGGAGGTTATACGCGCGCGCGCCTTTGCGGGTCTGTCTGTCGGACCGCGCAAACCGCGCATCTGCGCCAGCCCTGTAAGACCGGGCCGCACCGTGTGCCGCTTATGGTACTCGGGCACAAGTTCTTCATAGAGAATGCCACCTGCAAGCATTCCAACTGCGTGGCACCTTGGCCCCACGAGAGACATGTCGCCCCGCAGGACGTTCCATATCTGCGGCAACTCATCGAGATTCGTGCGACGAAGCAGTGCCCCGACTTTGGTGATACGTGGGTCGCCGCGCACGGTTTGAGCCACGCCAGTTGGATCGCCAAGTTCAGCGCGCATTGAACGAAACTTCAAAACACGAATTTTCGTACCATCGCGGCCCCAGCGGATCTGCGAGAAGAACGGCGATCCTTTGCTCTCCAATCGAATTGCGATTGCGATCACGAGGAGAACTGGCGCAAACGTTACAAGAGCTCCCGCAGACAGCACAATGTCCATCGCGCGTTTAGCCACCAAATGCCAACGCCGGACTTGAAAACCGGTTCCGATGTTTGCGGCTCCTGGTTGCACGGCTGGATGAGCGTCAAGAGACGCTGATCGCGACCGAAATCCGTCTGACCGTTCCTGATTTTGTACTGCCGTATACACTGGAAACCCCATTAAGATTCAGGTTCTAAGCCCATGTATAAATTACGAAATATTATCTTCGATGTCACCCGCAAGGTTAAAGCATAGTTAACTCTGGCGAGACCTTTTTTGGGTCAATTGCAGCCTCAGAAGTCGCTTTTATTCAACCCGTGAAAACTCCCCTGACTGCGAAAATTAACGCAACCATGCCGGTTAGCGACCTTCAATCATCTTGATGTCAGTTCGTCAGGTGGATGATTGCAATCGCCCACGTGGCTCCGCCTGTTCGGCGGTTCGCAGAATAAGGAGCACAAGCGCAATTGGCGTCGTGGAGAGATAGCGCCAGAATAGCTTTTTAGGTTGCGTCAGCATGCGGTGCAGCCACTCGGTTCCGGTCTGTTGCATCCAGCCAGGCGCACGGGCATAAGCCCCAGTGACGTAGTTGAAGCATCCACCGCAGGAAACAAGCCAGCTCGCATCAATCTTTTGGCGGTTGCGAACACAAAAAGCCTGCTCCTTCGGCTTGCCCAACCCTACCCAGACAATATCCGCGCCGGAATCGTTAATCTGCTGGCAGACATCGGCCTCTTGTGCAGGTGAGAAATAGCCATTCCTCAGTCCGGCAATTTTAAGCATGGGATAGAGCTTGCGCATCTTTTCGGCACATGCCTGCACAACCTCATCACTTCCACCGAGCAGAAAGAAACTCTTGCCCTCCCTCTGAGCTGCGGCTGCAACATCGTGGAACAAGTCAGTCGTTGCACTGCGCTCCGGGACGGGAGTACGGGTGAGAAGTCGCGAGGCTGTTACCAATGGTTGTCCATCTGCATGAACTATATCTGCGGCATTAAGGTCCGCCTGGTACTTCTTATCAAAAAGGCAAAGCGCAAGACCCTGTCCATTGATGTCAAATAGCAATTTTGCAGGAGCTTTATCGTCGTTCTTCTTCGCAAGCATGATCTCGACAAGATCGCTACGCGATACACAAGCAGTAGAGACTCCACCAACAATCACGCGCTTAAAATTCTCCGTCATCGCCGAGCCCCTAACAAAGAAAACAAAATTATGAGTGCGCCGCAGTTCGTGCATTCCTGCCGCGCATGGTTACCAATGCCTTAACCGAAGTGATTACCAATCAGCGGCTATTTCGCAAGTGCTAACAACTGGATTTTTTGCAGTGCAGCAGAAAAACAGCAATTTGGGTTAACATGTGTGTCTTTTTTCCTACGATTGGTGAACAAAATTACACCCTTGGATGAACCTGCAAGAGCAAAAAAGATGTCCGGGCAAGATAAATGATTCGTCGCCCTGGGTAATCTCTCTGGTTGTATTGTCGTTTGGAACGCCGTTGGACAGCGATAAGCTGCATTAGCAATGGCGGGACAAGTATAGCAGCCGCGGCGTTGCTGTGAGGAAACCCGATTGCTCCAAAATTGGTGCTGGGAGAGCTTGCGCTTTGAGCGTCAGTTTGGCCAGGAGCTTGTATTTTCTGCAGTCCTCGCCGTTGGCCACAATACCCCTATATCGGCCGGCGGTAGCCATCCCTCTGCTGAAAAATAGGATGCTACTTGACGCTGCATCTTCTCGTTCGGCCTAATTGTCAGAATGAAGTTGAAGCTATTTTCGTTGGACAGCTCTTTTACGAATCTCAGGTCGGAAGCAAAGCTGTTAAGATCAACTTCGCGCAATGTCCTTATTTTCGACAAGGCTGGGGAAAGATCTTCCCAGGTGGTCTCCTTCAAGGTGACTTCAAAAATATTTAATGTCGCAGAAGCAATATCGCCGCTAGGGTCAGTCTGCGGATCGACCAATTTGACCCGAACGCTGCTAAGCGTCCCGTCTCTGCGTCCCCGAACGACGATGAACAACGAGCCTTCTTGCACTTCCTGTCCAGCTTCGGCGACGCTATCGAATGTGCATTCAAAAGTTCCCTCGTCGAATGCGGATTGACGCCATTCTCCAACGTGGATGCCAGCGGAACGATATGCCGCGCACAGGTTCGGGCCTGTTACGACCCATCTGCGAACAAAGCCTGCGACCGTGGTATCGAGCGGTTGGCGGGAAACGCTAGGTGGCAACCCGACCAACACTTCCGGTTTGACGAAACCGCGACTCGGTATCAGCTCCGCCTGGCTAACCCTCGGCGTGATCAGCCCCAAACGCTCTTCAATCCGGTGCAGATGCTTCATGTCTTTGGAAAGAAGCACAATCGCTGCGATACTAGCGATCGAAAAAAAAATAGAGAACCAAAACCATTGCGGGCACGGCTTCGTTTGTTGCGATGGCTTCTTGCTTGCCGCATATACCAGGGGTTGCGGGTGGTCGCCAACGACGCGCCCTTTCCCGATTCCCTGCAGCGTTCCGCACGCGGCAAGTGAACGTACTCTCCTCACCGCGAGGGTTGCCAATTTCGGAGCAAGCTGCGCAATGTTAAAAGTTCGCGCCAACGTCGTTTAACAACCTACCCTAGCGCCTGGAACATGGCTTTGATGTGGGGCTCGACATAGGGCTTTATATCGCTTCGCTCAAGCGCAAAGGCCACGTTGGCGAGAATGAAACCATCCTTGGATCCGCAATCATAGGTGGAGCCTCGAAAATGATAAGCGGTGAACTCCTGGCGTTTAAGGAGTTGGAGCATACTGTCCGTCAGCTGTATTTCATTGCCGGCACCACGCTCTTGGGTCTCCAGGACTTTGAAAATTTCCGGCTGCAAAATGTAACGCCCGTTGATAAAGAAATTCGATGGTGCAGTGCCCACTGCCGGCTTCTCAACCATGCCTGTCATGCGATAACCGCTCTCGCCGCTTTCCTCGCCGATAGCGACTATTCCATATTTATGAACCTGGTTTGGTGCACATTCCTCAACTGAGATAACGTTGCCGCCACGCTCATCATAAAGCTCGACCATCCCCTTCATGCAACTCTTTTCACTTCGCATGATCATGTCCGGAAGCAGCAGAGCAAAAGGCTCGTCGCCTACGATTTCGCGGGCACACCAGACCGCATGCCCGAGCCCAAGAGGCTCCTGTTGACGAGTGAAGCTGACGGTACCAGCCTTTGGGAGTTGCTGGGCCAGCAGCGTCATTTCCGCTGTTTTGCTGCGCTCACGCAACGTCTGTTCGAGTTCGAAATGAACGTCGAAATAGTCTTCAATAACGTGCTTGTTGCGCCCCGTTACAAAGACGAAGTGCTCGATGCCGGCTTCAAGGGCCTCATCGACAACATACTGAATGATCGGCTTGTCAACGACAGTGAGCATCTCCTTTGGGACGGCTTTCGTCGCCGGAAGAAAACGCGTTCCGAGGCCGGCGACTGGAAAGACCGCGCGCCGAACCTTCTTATGCATGACCATGAATAACCCTCGGTAGACGAGTGGAAGCCGCACGCGACACACCAAGGTAACGGGCTCGTCACCCTCAGCATGCCCCGTATATAGTGCAAGAACTCTACTTAGAGATTTGCGGGAATGACAAGGTCTTCCGTGTAGATTCCAGCGATAAATCATCAGAATCATTCAACAATTCACGGATAACTATCACACTTGGAGTTGTGCACAGTGAACGTCGTTCGCTTGATTGGATCGATAGCAGCGAAGCGAGCTTTGGTTCCGGTTGCTGCTATCCGGCAGAAGAGCCGCACAGGGGACAGCGCGGAGGAACGCGTGTCCACTTTGGCTGGAGGCGTCTCCAACATGAACACCGGCATCAAACAATTCTGGCCGGCCATGGGAGTTTGGATTTCTGCTAGGGTCCCGCTTTTTTGGCGACCTAGTTCGTGCTGGCCGTCGTCTGAAGGTCGATGCCCGCCTGAAATTGGCTGACCATCCACTTGCCGCTGCCAATGATACCGGCCCACATCGCCATCGATACCCCGAGCGCCATCAAAAGGTGCCGTAATTTGGAACTCAACGCCGTGTCTCCTTCAGCGACTTTCCGCAGGAAGCTAGGGCCAGTTGATTACTAATGTCCTACCAATGTTCGCTGCCGCTGAAACTGGTAAACGCCGCGTTAAGGGGCGTCACATTCATCACGTAGACACAAAAAGGAAAAATCGCCCCGGCACGAAGGTGCCGGAGCGATATCGGTGGCCTCACCATGCGTTAACGTTGATCAACCGCCCGCCGTGTGGGTTGTTGTGATTGCGTGTTCGCTGTGGTCGAACAAAATCTTGATAGCCTCGCTGCCCGGCGCGTAGTTCTGCAGCGTAACAATAGCATGGGTCTCCGAACCCGTGTTGATACTGATGGTCGTTTCCGAGGTCTTGTCGTTCACAACAGCAGATAGTTTGCCAAGCGCGTCGTCTGCCGACAGGCCTGACTGGTTGATCAAGGCATTGATCAGGCCCGAGACGTCGACCTGATCGCCTTCACTCTTTGGATTAAAATCGGTGATGACGTCTGCCGGATCCAGTTTGTTGAGCGCCGCTTCGTCGATGAAGAATGTGTCCGCGCCGGTCCCGCCGGTCATCGTATTCATGCCCGCGCCACCGTACAAGAGATCAGAACCGCCACCGCCGATAAGGATGTCGTCTCCTCCGCCCCCAATCAAAATGTCTGCATAGTCGCTGCCGGTGATAAGATCGTTGAAATGCGTGCCGACAATGCCTTCGATACCGGAGTAATCAAGCCCACCGCCGGCGATGTCGAAATGCGTGAGGCTGTCACTCTGTGTCAGCACGATCTCGATACCGTGGTCGAACCGGGAAAAATCGAGGATGTCCTTCCCGTCGCCGCCGGCCACCGTGTTGAACGAGCTCTGGATCAGACGGAAAGTATCGTCGCCAGTGCCGCCTGCCATGTTGTTGACGGAGAATATACCTCCCTCAAAGACATCGTTGCCATTCCCGCCGTCCATGGTGTTCGTCGCGAAGTTTCCCCCGATCAGCGTGTCGTTGTCGCTACCCCCAAACATGTCATTGCTGGCTGAATCTGCGCCGATCAGTGTGTCGTTGCCGCTGCCGCCGTCCATGTGATTGTAGGCGTGGGTCGCGGCAATCAGAATGTCGTTTCCGCCTCCGCCATACATTAGGTTCGAAGAGTTGACACCGCCGATCAGAAGATCGCTGCCGTCATTCTTCGTCTCCGTCAGGCCGTCGCCATACAGAATGTTGTGAGCCGTGTTTGCAGATCCAATCAGAACGTCATTTCCCAGCCCTCCAGTGACGGTGAAGCCGTTGCCGCTCTGGTAGGCGATAAAGATCTCATTGGATGCCGTCCCGGTCGTATCCCAGTGATGTCCGACAGTTGCCGTTGCCGTCGAATGCAGCGTTCCATCCGTCACCGTGTAGTCGAAGCTTCCTGAGCCGGCCGAAATCTTGAAGTCGACTGCGCCATTGACAAGGGTCGCGTCCTTTCCCGACACAGCAGTAATTGCCAGAGTGTGACCATTTGGATCGAACGCCGTCCAAAGCAACGCGGCGTTCGGGATGGAGATGGTATCACCCTCGGTGGCGTTGGTTATCACCGTCCAACGCTCGATCACCGGCGGTTGTTCGGTACCGGTCACAGATACATGGAAGGTTCCGGCAACCGGAGTAGAATGATCCTCATCGCCATCTTCGACCACCACCTGGAATGAGGCGGTCTTCTCATTCGAACCATCCTGAAGGAAGCTGACCTGACCGGCAGCAAGCTGCTCGGCGGAAAACGATGTTGATGCGACGCCGTTAACATAGATAATGCCGTGAACCAGGTTTGAAACTTTGAAGGTCGCGCTTTTGTCGTCAGGATCGGTAAAATAGAGATCCGCGGTMGTAAGTGTGTAGCCCTGCCCTTTTTGAACGCTTGCCGAGAGATCACCAGTTAACGTTGGCGCATCGTTGGCGCCCTGGACGACAATGGTGAGCGTCTGCGTCGACGTCGCATTGTGTTCGTCAGTCACCGTGAACGAGAACGTTTCCTTGACCGTTTCACCGGCGGCAAGCGATTGAACGGATGCCTTCGCGTTGTCGAGCTGGTAGCTGTACGCGCCGGTAGCCGCATCCCAAGTCAAGTGACCATAGGTTCCGTCGATGCCGCCCTTTCCGTTGGTTTGTCCGGCGACGGAGGAGACCGATAGCCTTGCGCCATCGTCAACGTCAGATGCCCCTGCGAGAAAATTCCCGGCGACATCTGATTTTACCGCATCTTCTGCAACGGCTCCAGACTGCGCAACCGCTACGGGCGTATCGTTGGTTCCCTTGATTGTGATCGCAATGTCTTTGGTAACAGTGTCTCCGTCGCCGTCCCTCACTGTGTACGGGATATGGATTACGGCTGTCTCACCGATCGCGAGCGCGTCGAATGCCGTGCCGGCGATGATGGAAACCGAGTGACCGTCTTTGCCGATGACGATTTCTGGGGTTCCGAGCTTTACGCCCGGCGGTCCGTCGGAAACCCATGAACCGCCGAAGCTGATCGATCCGCGATCGGCGCCGAAAGCGTAATCAGTGCCGGCGCTCAAGACAACTGAGCCGGTCTCGTTTTCCGACATCGTGCTCGTAACGTCGTTTGCGCTCGGTACATCGTCTTGAACGTTGACGGTCAAGGCACCAGTCGCCGTATCCCCATCACCATCCGTCACAGTGTAGCCGATGCTGACGGGCAGAATGTCGCCCGTACCCGCGGCAGCATTGTGAACCAACGAGGCAGATGCGTCGAACACATAGCTTCCATCGGCTGCAACCGTCAGCGTAAAGATGACGTGGTCGCTTGTTGTTCCCAGTGCTGTCAGAATTGTGTGCCCGCTCGTATCCGTCGTCGTTGTGTAGCGCATCGTTTCCTGGACAACGACCCCAGCTTCGTTCGACGTGATTGCCTTAAGACCTTCGGGCACTGTGAAGCTGATCGATTTCACCCCGTCAGCACCTGCATGGAATAGCGATCCGGCTCCGCCACTGGCCGTCGACGAGGCAGCCTCCGAGGAACCTTCTGAAAGCTGCGCTGCATCACTGAGTGCGGTTGCAGCGTCAAGTGTCCTGGCTGTCGGTGCATCGTCGCGAATGTCGATGGAGGCCTGGCCGGTGACCGCGTCGCCATTCTTGTCGGTGACGGTGTAAGTAAATTGCAGGCGGATGACGTCGTCGGGCCCGGACTCGCCCTTGTCAGGGTGATCCAGAGGCAGGAACTGCGCATACGTAAACGCACCAGTCACCTTGTCGACAGTGAGGGTGAAGACTGGCTGCCCCCCGACGGTGCCGGTGATCGTCAAGCCACTCGTTATGATCACAACGGGCTCGCCGCCAGACGTAAGCGCCAATGTCGTGCCACCGGCGGTCGCTTCATCCACATTCAACGCGTCCTTAAACGCGATGCCGGTGATGACGCCAAGGTCCTTGCCAGCATCAAAGCCGAAAACGCCTGTCAGCGAGCCGCGCTCAAACAGCCCACCGTCTGTTCCGAGTTCGGAAAAAATACCGGTCTCGTTGGGTTGGATGAGGGGCACGCCATTGAAAGTCTGATTGGCGCCGAGCAGCGATGCGTCGGCCTGATCGGTGTTGGACAGAAGTTCGGCCAATGGACCAAGCGATGCCAGTCCTTCTGCTCCGGTGTCCTGGAACCCCCCATGCGAGCCTTGGGCAGCGCTGGTTGCCTGGTAGGACCCATCAGCACCAGCGGCAACGTTGACGCCGCTCTGCTCAAGCGCAGCGATAACAGCCTGCTGTGGCAAGGCCACTTCGCCGAGCAGGAATGTCGGGATATTCAAAGCGCCATTGACGATTGTAATCTCGGTGCCATCGGCTTGAACCAGCACGAGATTGGTGCCCTCGACGCGAATGTCATCAATGGCTGCATCTGCGGGAAGATGAGCGACATTGCTCGAATCCGGTGTGACGTCGAGATGGTGGATTGGCGTAGTCGCCGCCTGCTGTCCATTCGATTGCGCGATTTGCGACGTTTGCGGATCAGCCGCCACCTGCGCGACCTCGGTCTGCTTCTCCTCCCCAGCGGCCCCGTTCCGCTCCACATTATGGAGGCTGCTCAATGGAGCCGGGTCATTGTAAACCGTTGGAACGCGGGAAACCTCAGTCGCCATATGCTTAAAACCCCTTTAATAAACTCAAATGCTTTGAAGTACGCCGCTTCAGAAAATGCAACTCCTTCAGGCTCGCAAAGATATAGCCGGTTATGCTGCGGTGCGAAATAAATCGTACTGGAGAGTTAATTCAGCAGCTTTCCACAGGGAGTGGCTTTGGGCGACGCAAGGATCGCATCGCACGACACTAAAATCTTCGAGGCAATTAGATAACAAAATCAATTGCCAGATTAACGTGCTTCATAACTAGATAGTAAAAGAGAATATGGGAAAACATCTCTAGGAAGATTGCGCACAAAGATGCGATGCAGCATATTGGGGAAAATCGAATCGAGATTGAAACAACCTCATATTGTTTTAAACAACTTTTGCGTGAAGAATCTTCTATGGGAGGTTGGCCGAAATGTTCTCCGCGTTTTCTCTCCTCCAACAATTGAGGAAAACCGGGAGGTCAATAGATACGCGGGCCGTCCTTAACACAGTTATTGCGCACCGGCTGGAGCGTGAATGGCGGTTTTTCGATAAAGGGAGAAAGCGGCCGTTGCTAGGAACGAGTGATCTAGCGACGCTCGATCATACGCAGGTCGTAAGAAGGCTCAAGGTTGGTCGCGTCGACACTATTGTCGAGTGAAAGTGAAATACCCAAGCGGATTAACCGCGCACGGGTTCCCGATCTCACAGGTACCATTGGTCACTGCCAGGCAACGTGTGAACCAAGTTAACTTATCGCCTCAAAGACGAGGATAACACTTGAAGGATCGCGGCAAGCAATGTGATTGGCCATAAGATGTAGGCAAGGGCCATCTTGATCGGTGAAACTCGCTTTTTTTCGCCATCACTTGATTTGAACAGGAATCCCAGCAGCATCAGCACAAGGCCCGCCGCCCAGACCCAAACGACAGTAGTTAGCATGCAATCTCGCTCCTCCAATTCCAGGCCGCCCTCCCCAGGCAGCAGGTTTCTGTTCGAACAGCAGCTCGGACATTGATATAGCACCAAAGTTAATTCTCCGAGTCTTCAGGAACTTCGCCGACGGCGGCCCATTGTTTGGCCCGCAATCAGTTTGAAAAGGAGACACGTACCTTGTCCAGCGCGATACCTTTTGGGCTTTCATTCGTGTCCTTTTTGTTGGTCGCCTTTGGCGCTTTTGCTGGCTCATTCGAGCAAGTATGGCACGATGATTTTGAAGGTCAGTCGGGAAGCCAACCGGATCGCGCGAAGTGGATGTACGACATCGGCTATGGGAATGTCCTGTGGGGCAACAACGAGTGGCAGACGTACACTGACAAGACCGAGAACGTCAGGCAAGATGGAATGGGCCATCTGGTGATCAGTGCCCGAAGGGATGCAAACGGAAAATACACCTCCGGACGGCTCAAAACCAAAAGTCGCTTCGCGCAGCGATTTGGTCGCTTCGAGGCCCGAATAAAGGTCCCTCGGGGGCCGGGACTGCTACCAGCTTTTTGGATGATGGGAAACGTCGGGCAATGGCCGGCCAATGGCGAAATCGACATTATGGAGAACGTTGGCAGCTCTCCGCGAACCGTATTCAGCAATATCCATGCCCCAGGTTATGCACTCCCGTCCACCTATTCGATCGATTCTGAGCTGTCTGTTGACTTTCATGTCTACGGTATCGAATGGACGCCAGGACGCATATCTTGGTTGCTCGACGGCAAGACTTACAGGACGATGGTTGCGAACGATATCCCGACCGGTGCCCGATGGATCTTCGATGAGCAGCCGTTCTACATGCTTCTGAATGTTGCAATCGGTGGTGACTGGCCCGGCAAGCCGGTCGATGAGGTGTTGCCGCAAGACATGCTGATCGATTGGGTGCGGGTGTCTTCCTACAATCCTTGAACAACCCGTGGGGGCCACCTTGAGGCCAAGCTCCTGCATTTCGGGCGGAATAATTTGCCCGTTCGCCAGGCTATCCCACGCGTTGGTATTTGGTCCGGATGTATTCGATGTAATGATGGCCGGGTGATGCTGCGCTCACCATTGCAGCCGCGGCCTCCTGGGGTACGCCCGTGAAGAGACGCTCCTCGCCGTTCTTGAAGCGGATATAGAGGCGTCCGTCGTCCTGAGAGAAAAAGACGGACTCTATAATCCGTGATGAAACCGGAAACTCTTTCATGCCACACCTCGCATGAAGCTGGTCTACAGGCAAAACCCCAACGCCAGCTAAACTGGTATGATTAACGAAAAGTCCAGCCATACGGCGACTTATTGCTTCAATCGAATTGTCGGGGCATTTTAAACCGCTTCTTTCCTTTTCTATGCCCCTGCAACGGAATGAAAAAGATGTGCTAGTCTTGCGCGGCATAAAAGTTGCCACCCAAAATGAGGGAATCGTGTCATTGTGAGACGGTTGGTGGGAGGAACATTTAATGTATATTATTCAAACCCGTTATCGGGCGGTGAACCACAACGGAGCAGCGCCTAGCGTCGTTGCATGACGACTCGGTTGAAATATCTGCTGATTGCACTTTTTGTCGCGCTGATCATATGGGGCGGTATCATTTCCGCTGCCCGGTGGCTCACAAGCGATGGATCCCCCGTGACTGAAACCAGATAGTCTGGAAGAGGTCCATGGAACGTCGTCGGGATACATGGGTGCGCCGACCTCATCCGGCGTGGGAATTTTTCCTGCGCAGCGATATCGAACTCGTTCTGCAAATGCTCTGTTGCTTCCTCTATTTGCGCGGACCAGACAAGTGGAATACCCACTTGATCAAAGTGGCAATGGAGATCGAGCCGTTTCGAACATGGTCGTCGAAGTGTCGCCGATGGGAGCGAGCAACTTCGAGATTGGGCGGCACGGCGGGCGGCAACCGTGCTGTTAAGCTCAACTGTATCTTTTCATCCACCCGCAACACTGCGCGGCGGAAATGGAAAGGCAGAGCTGGCCGGCTATGTGTCGGTCAGGCTGCCAACATAGCAAGTGCCCGCAAGAAGTGATTGTTTTCGTCAGCGGAGCCCTCTCTAATCGGCGTGTCGAGGTCAAGCTCTCTTCGCTCGTCGCCCGCAATCGGCCCTAGCCGGGCTCTCGGAGGCGTCGGTCGCACCGTTCCACGCCCCTTATGTTTCTTTTTGCTGCCTTGCGAAGGCTCAACGCCTATTCCGGCAACGCGCAAGTGCAGCTCGCTCATTTCAAGCCCGCGCTCGATTTGGGAGGGGATGACCGCATGTCCCGGCGGTTTGACTTAAACCGATAGGATCGAAACACGGGCTCCTAAAATACCCTGCTTCGGCGGCGGTCTTCTTCGCCAATTGGCCGGACGCCAAACCGGCTCCGACATTTCTTACCTGCCCAGAGGCACGTTTTTATCGACCCATGGAAAGTCGACCATTGGGAACGCTAAGCTTTTGAAAGATTCGGGACATTTGAGAGGCGCCCATCCAACAAGCAAAGCTTAGCCTTGTTTGCAAACTTCGATGTCAGATGCGCTCACACACGGTTGCGCCAAACATGCCGCCGTCTATTGTGACTGCAAGGCGTTTCCTCCGCGGTCATCACAATGGCTCAAGGGACGCAGCGAGCACAATGTGGGGTCGTCGATTTTGAAAGCCGCTTTGCGTACGACATTAATTTCCCTGGCTGTTTTGCTGCCAACGATGGCGTCTGGCGCGTCGGACGGCTGGCGTCCCGATGGCAGGGGAACGACCACCTGGCACGTCTTGCCGTCGGAAGGCCAATGCAACATCAGTCAAGCAACAAATCGCGCCCGGCGCGCCGGGATCTACCGGACGGATGTGGTCTACCGCGATGAGAACGTGCTGACGCTAAGGGGACGAACGGGCTGGGGCGACCGCCGCGAAATAACCTTCGCCAACGTTCGAGGATGTCCCGAGGTCGGTTTCAGCGATCTTCAGCCAAGACCACGCTAAGCGGCAGGCAAGACCCCCGCTTGGCGGTCGGTCAGGCCCAGGCAAAAAGCCCCGCGGCGATGCCGCGGGGCTTCCTGAGGCGCAAGACCGGGAGAGAGTTGGTCAGGCTGCCTGAACCTTGCGGCCGGCGCGAGCCCAGGCGGGCAGCCAGTCGCCGTGAGCGGCCAGCAGTTCGTCTGTCATCGCCCAGATCTGGTCGAGATCGAGTTCGGCTGCCGTATGCGGGTCCATCATCGCGGCGTGGTAGATGTGCTCGCGGTTCTCGGTCATCAACGCCTGAACCGTCAGTTCCTGGACGTTGATGTTGGTGCGGATCAGCGCGGTGAGCTGCGGCGGCAGGTCGCCGATGAAGGTGGGCTGAATGCCCGACGCGTCGACCAGGCAGGGAACCTCGGCCGCGCAGTTGTCAGGCAGCGAGGTGATGCAGCCGTTGTTGCGAACATTGCCGTAGATGACGGAGGGCTCGCCGGTCCAGACCGAATTGATGATCGACGAGGCGTACTCCTTCGACTGCGCAACTTCGATTTTGTCGGCCGAACGGTAGGCTTCCGCCTGCCCCTTCCAGCGGGCGATCTGCTCGATGCAGCGCTTCGGATATTCGTCGAGCGGTATGCCGAACTTCTCGATCAGGTCCTCGCGGCCTTCCTTGATGAAGTAGGGCGTGTACTCGGCGAAATGCTCCGAGCTTTCGGTGACGAAGTAGCCGAGGCGGGTCAGCATCTCGTAGCGAACCTTGTTCGGGCAGCGCGGGTTCCAGCCGGGCTTCGGAGCGCGGCCTTCGTGGTAGGCACGCACCAGGTCCGGATAGAGGTTCTTGTAGGAACCGTCGGGCTGGCGATGCTCGAACTTCAGATAGAAGGCCATGTGGTTGATGCCGGCCGAACGGTAGCGGATCTCCTCGTAGGGAATGTCGAGATCGTGGGCCAGTTCCATCGCCGTGCCCTGCACCGAGTGGCAGAGGCCGACCTGCTTGATCGTGGGATACTTCTCCGAAATCGCCCAGGTGTTGATCGCCATCGGGTTGACGTATTGCAGCATGATCGCTTCCGGGCAGACTGCGAGCATGTCCTCGCAGATCTTCCACAGGTGCGGCACGGTGCGCAGGCCTCGCATGATGCCGCCGACGCCGAGCGTGTCGGCGATCGTCTGTCGCAGGCCGAACTTTTTGGGGATCTCGAAGTCGGTGACCGTGCACGGCTCGTAGCCGCCGATCTGGAAGGCGACGACGACGAAGTCCGCGCCCGCCAGCGCCTTGCGCTGGTCCGAATAGGTCTCCGCCTTGGCCTTGGCGCCGAGCGTCGAGATCAGCTTGTTGACGACGATGGCGCTTTCTTCGAGACGCTGCGGATTGATGTCCATCAGGGCGATCGTCGCACCCGACAACGCCGGGCGCTGCAGCACGTCGCCGATGATGTTCTTCATGAAAACGGTGGAGCCAGCTCCGATGAATGTGATCTTGGGATTTCTTGCCATTATAACCTCCGGCATGTGCAATCAGGCTACCTCGAAAGCGGCTTTGACGAGCCGTTCGGTGTAGGCAGTCTTGGGATGGGACAGGACTTCGTTGACGGGACCCTCTTCCATGATCTTGCCATGCTGCATGACGATCACACGGTGGCAGAGGGCACGCACGACCTTGAGATCGTGCGAAATGAAGAGGTAGCTGAGACCCCGCTCGTCCTGCAGCCTGCGCAGCAGTTCGATGATCTGCGCCTGGACAGAAAGGTCGAGAGCCGAGGTCGGTTCGTCGAGCAGGATGAATTCAGGCTCGAGCGCGATGGCGCGGGCAATGGCGATACGCTGACGCTGGCCGCCCGAGAACTCGTGCGGGAAACGCGAGAGGATATTGCCCGGCATGCCTGATGCAATCAGCGCCTCGCGGACGCGATCGAGACGTTCTGCCTTGGTCGCCCCGAGCTTGTTGACGACAAGCCCTTCCTCGATGATCTGGCCGATCGTCATGCGCGGGTTGAGCGAGGAGAACGGATCCTGGAAGACTACCTGCATGCGCGAGCGCAGCGGTCGCATTTCGGCACGAGAACGGCCGTGGATCGGCTGCCGGTCGAAATAGATCTCGCCATTGTCGGTGTCGTTGAGCCGGAGCAGAGCCTGGCCGAAGGTCGTCTTGCCTGAACCGGATTCGCCGACGAGGCCCAGCGTTTCGTGGCGGCGGAGCGTCAGATCCAGGCTGTCGACCGCAACAAGCTCCTTCATCTCCGGCTTGAAGAAAGTACCGTGGCGCAGCATGAAGGAGACGCGCACGCCCTTGGCATCGAGCAGGATGTCCGACCCCTCCGGCAGCGGATTGGCCTGACCGCGCGGCTCAGAGCCGAGCAGGTGCTTGGTATAGGCGTGCTGCGGATTGGCGAAGAGCCTCTCGGTCGTGTTGTGCTCGCGCATTTCGCCGTGCTGCATTACGTAGACGTAGTCGGAAAACTGGCGAACGACGGTGAGATCGTGCGTAATCAGGATCACCGCCATCCGCAATTCCTTCTGCAGGTTGCGGATGAGGTTGAGGATCTGCGCCTGCACAGTCACGTCGAGTGCTGTCGTCGGCTCGTCGGCAATCAGCACATCCGGGTTATTGGACAGCGCCATGGCGATCATGACGCGCTGCCGCTGGCCGCCGGACAGCTGATGCGGATACTGCTTCAGCCGCGCCTCCGGATCGGGGATCTGGACGTGCCTCAGAAGTTCCAGCGCACGGGCCTCGGCCTGCTTCCGGCTCATCTTTCGATGAACGCGGATCGCTTCGACGATCTGGCTGCCGATCGTGTAGATGGGGTTCAGCGAGCTCATCGGTTCCTGGAAGATCATAGAGATCCGATCACCGCGCAGCTTGCGGCGTTCGCGCTCTGAGAACCTGAGGATATTGGCGCCTTCGTATTCGACGGTCGATTTGGGCGCGACCACGGCGCGCTTGGACAACAGCCCCATGACGGTGCGGGCCGTCACGGATTTGCCGGAACCGGATTCGCCGACGATGGCAATCGTTTCGCCAGGATAGAGCTGAAAGGAGATATCCTTGACGGCCTCCACCATGCCATGCTCGACCTTGAAATTCACGGCGATATTGCGGGCATCGATGATTGGGTTTTCCGTACGTCCTTCGTGATCGAGACGGACGGGCGGGGCGAAGGAGTTGACGAGAGTAAGGGCCATGTTCTTCACCTCAATAGGGATCGACTGCATCGCGCAGACCGTCGCCCAGCGCATTGAAGGCAAAGACGGTGATCAGGACGAAGCCGACGGGTGCCAGGATCCAGGGATAGGTGCCGATCACGGAATAGTTCGCCGTGTCCTGCAGCATCAGACCCCAGGAGATCAGCGGTGGCTTGACCGCAAAGCCAAGGAAACCGAGGAAGGATTCGAGCAGCACCACGCTCGGAATATGCAACGTCACGGCAACGATCACGTGGCTCATCACGTTCGGAAAGATGTGCTGGAAGATGATGCGCCGATCCGTCGCGCCAACGGCCATGGCAGCGCGGACGTAATCGATGCGGGCGAGCGCCAACGTCTTGCCGCGCACTTCGCGGGACATCTGCGCCCAGCCAAGCGCCGACATGACGACAATGACGAAGCCGAGGAAGACATTGGTGGGAGCGGTCACCGGTATAAGGGATGTCAGCGCCAGATAAAGCGGCAACTGAGGAAAGGCGAGCACCACCTCGACGAAGCGCTGCACCCAGGTGTCGAATGTGCCGCCGAAATAACCGGACACCATGCCAACGGTGGTGCCGATCACCGTGACAATGAAAACGACGGTGAGCGCGATCGTCAGCGAAATCCGCGAACCGATGATGGCACGCGAAAGGACGTCACGACCGAACTTGTCGGTTCCGAGAAAATGGACGGGCTGGCCGTCGACAGAACCGAAGAAATGCCGGCTGGCCGGAATGAGACCAAAGAGCCTGTATTCGGCGCCCTTCACGAAGAAGCCGAGATTGCGCGGATTGTCGTAGTCAGGACCGACGATCGGCTGGAAGGTCACGGGGTCGAGTTCCTCGGATTCGCCGAGCGCATAGACGCGCGGCGGATAAGTGAGGTTGCCGTCCTTGTCGCGGAAGCTGATCATCTGCGGCGGCGCGAAGCCGACATCGGTTGCCTTCGGATCCATGGGAGCGACGAAGTCGGCAAAGATCGCCATCAGCAGCAACAGGCCGACGAGGATAAGGCCCATCATGCCGGTCCAAGAGCGTCTCAGCCGCCGCCAGACGAGCGCCAGGTAGCTTTCATTGCCGTGCGGCGCGTTCTTGACGGCTTGTTCGTGCGGCGGTGGGGGAGCGGAATCGAAGGCGAGCATATCAGGCTCCTCCGTACTGGCGGACGCGCGGGTCCAGCATGGCAAGCAGTATGTCGGCGATGATGTTGCCGACGATCAGCGTGGCGGAGAGCACCATCATGAAGGTAGCGGTCACGTAGACATCGCCGATCGCCATCGAGCCGACGATCGCCGGTCCGACGGTTGGAAGCGAGAAGATGATCGCAGTCTCGATCTCGCCGGTCAGCATGTATGGAAGCACGACACCCTGGTACATCACGAGGGGGTGCAAGGCGTTCGGCACCGCATGACGCATGACCACGGCCGCGCCTGTCAGCCCCTTGGCCTTTGCTGTCTCGACATATTGGGCGTTCAGCGTATCGAGCAGATTGCCGCGCATGACGCGCATGTTGTAGGCGAGCCCACCGAAGGTGGCGATGGCAACGACCGGCCAGACATGGCGGACGAGATCGACGAATTTTGCCCAGGACCACGGTGCTCCGCCATACTGCGGCGAGAAGAAGCTGCCGATCTCGGAAACGTTGAACTGGAAGACGAGGAGATAGACGATGATCAGTGCCATCAGGAAGCGCGGCACCGTCATGCCAAGGAAGGCGACGCCCGACAGAAGGCTGTCGATCCAGGAATATTGCCGCGTTGCCGCCCAGATCCCGAAACCGATGCCGAGCACGGATGCCAGGATGTGGCAAACCAGGGCAAGCGCCAGAGTGCGCGGCAGGCGCTCGGCCACCACGTCGGCCACCGGCTTGTTGTAGAACATGCTGTAACCGAAATCGCCCTGTGTGACGATGCCCTTAATCCAGTGGAAGTACTGGATGACCATTGGCTGATCGAGACCATGGGCGACGCGGTAGGCCTGGGCCTGTTCATCCGCCTGGGCGAAGGAGGCGCCGCTCTGGTTGATCAGCTGCGAACGGATGTAGTCGGCGTAGTCACCGGGCGGTGCCTGGATGATCGCGAAGGTCACGACGCTCAAGATGATGAGGACGGGAATCGCGGAGGCTATGCGCACGAGCAGGAATCGTAACATCGGACGGTTCGCTTCCCCTTGCCGCCAGTCGCGCCTGTCGGTGCGGCCAGCTTGTTGATGTTGCCCGGCCGCGCTTCACGCGCGACCGGAGTTCTTGGTTGGGAGGGAGCTCTTAGTTGATCGGGCCCTTGTCGCCGGGCTTGCCGGGCAGATTCTCGGGGAACAGCTCGTATTTGCCCTGCTTGTCGGCAGCCACCCACAGGCGTTCGCGGATGACGGAGTCTTCTGCCCAGTTGAACATGAAGATCGGAGTCCCCGCAGGCACGTTGGAGAAGCGCTTGTTGATGATCAGCGCACCCGGATATTCCGTGAGGCCGACCGTATCGACGTTCTCCGTTGCAACTTTCTGGTACTGCTTCATCAGGTCGACGCGCTCGTTGTTGTCCTGGCTGGCCTGGAACTTGGTGACGATATCCACCAGCGTCTGTTCGTAGGGCATCAGGTCAACTTTTCCGTCCTTGCCTGCGCGGTGCTGCCAGCTCGTACGCGGACCGACGGGCGCAAGCTGCTCGGTGTTCTGGACGACCGATGCGAGCTCCGGCGAGCTTCGCTGGATCAGCCAGTCGAAACGGCCACCGTAGTGGGCATCGTCACGCTTGGGACCATCCAACGCGTTGAGGATGACCTTCAGGCCAAGCTTCTCCATCTGTCCGATGACGCCTTCCGCAAGGCTCTTGTCGGTGGCGTAGGCGTTGCTGACCAGAAGCACGATCTCGACGTTCTTGCCGCCTTCCGTTCCCGCGGCGAAGTTTACGAAGCCGTCGCCGTCGGTATCCTTGAGGCCGGCCTTGGCAAGCAGCGCCTTGGCGCCCTTCAGATCGAAGGGGTAATAAACGACGGAATTGCGATCGTAGAAGCTGGTGCCCGAGGACAGACCACCGGGATAAATCGCGGTGAACGGACCCTTGACCAGGGAGTCACCGATCGCCTTGCGATCGAGACCCATGGTGACCGCCTTGCGGAAGTCTTCATTGCGGTTCAGCTCGCGGACGGCCTGGCCACGCGCATCGGGATCGCCCCAGCCGTTGGCGGAGAGGTTCATGCGCATGTTGTAGCCGATCAGGCGCGGGCCGAAGGCAAGGCGTGCCGGCGCGGTTTTCTCGGCAGCGCGCTTCAGCGACGCCACGAAGTTTTCCGGCTGTTCGAGGTTCGAAATGTCGCCGGACCCGGCCACGGCCTGCACGTCACGATCGGCCCAGGTCGAGAGCTTGTAGTGCAGCTCGTTGAGGTAAGGCAGCTGATTGCCCTTCTCGTCGACCTTCCAGTAGTAGGGGTTGCGGCGCATAACGATGATATCGTCAGGACGGTATTCGACAGGCACCCAGGCGCCCATGACCGGAATGTTCATATATTCCGGCGGAAAAGCATTCTTGAACTGGTCGTAGGTGTTCTTCGAATACTTCGGATGCTGAGGCTTGAGGATATGCGACGGACCCGGGCAGAAGCTCGGATAGGCCATCGTATAGAGATACTGCTTCGGGAAGGCATCCTTGAAGGTCCATTCGACGGTGTAATCGTCGATCTTTTTCAGTGTCGTTCCCTGACCGAAAGCTTCCGGAGATGCGCCGCCGCCGAGCGGCGAGACGTTGGGATCGATGACCTCATCGTCCCAATAGAACATGATGTCATCAGCGTTGAAGGCGACGCCATCCGACCACTTAGCGCCTTCGATCAGGTGCATGGTCAGCTTATGGCCATCCTCGGACCAGTCCCAGCTCTTGGCGAGATTGGGGAGCGGTTCGGTGTCCTTGGCCTGTACCTGGAAGAGCGGTGCGGTGCGCGTCAGGCACTCGGAAAGGCCGATGTCGATGCCGCCCCAGCCCTGGGTCTGGCCGGCGCCGTAGTTCCAGCCTTCGGGCCGACCGCCGATGACGTGCCGCAGGGTGTCACCGTAGACGCCGGGGCCGTCCACCATGTTATCCGTCTTGAAGACAAGCGGCTCCTTGGGCAGGCGATCCTTGACGGGTGGCAGCTTGCCGCTGTCGACGAAATTCTTCGTCACCCAGTCCGGTTCATGATATTCAGGCAGGGCCTTGAACTCTTCGATGGAATCTCTGGATACGTATTTGATCTTGCCCTCCGCCGGGAATTGCGGCGGAACAGGCGGAGCTGTGGGCTCGGAGGCATAGGCGCTCAAAGCCGAGACCGAGACGCTCAGCGCCAGTCCGGCAAGAATGCCAAGGTTGCGGAAATTTGTCATCGTTTCTCCCTCTTGTTGCGGAGCGCTTTTTGGGCTCCGGTTCTCCTCAAACGATCCAGGGGGACGGCTCTGTGGCGATGGCTCTCCCTCCCGGAATCCCATCGCCGCGCGTCCTCCAGGAAACTCAGACAGCCTGCTTGAGCGCCGCCTTTTCAGCGCGCAGCTCATCGATCGAGCGCACGTTGCGGCGGGCCGCACCGGCCCAGTCGCGCGTCTTCACGGTCGATTTCGCCAGCCGCTCCTTGGCTTCAGGCACGGCATGGGCGTATTGCGGCAGCCAACGGGCCTGGGCGACGACCATTTCATCGACCATCTGCCAGACCTCTTCGGGCGTCGAGACGGCGCCGACCAGGGGGTCGTGCAGGACGGCCAGCTTCAGCAGGTCGATATCGCCGCTGACGGCGGCATGGACCGACATGCGCTGAACGTTGATCGAGGCGATGCAGGTCGCCGCGCAGGCTTCCGGGATCGTGATGCCGGAGACCATGTTGATGCCGAAGCGGTCGACGAAACCGGGCGACTCGATAATAGCATCAACCGGCAGGTTTGTGATCACGCCATTGTTCTTCACGTTGAAGTGGCCGCGATAGACGCGGTTGGTTTCCAGCGCTTCGAGAATATGGCTCGCATGCTCGTTCGAGCGCTTGGAAGGATCGATCGGCTTTTCGGCCGATGCGAGGAACTGCGGGAATTCCGTTTCGAACCAGTTGCGCGTTTCCGTCGAGTGCCTGAGGTAACCGCCGGTCTCGCCGTGGATCCAGTCGGACATGTCGATCCACTTGGTAATCTCCTCCGGCCGCTTGCGGTACCAGGGCAGGTATTCCGACAGGTGGCCGTTGCTTTCCGTCGAATACACGCCGAAACGCTTCAGCACGTCAATGCGCAGCTTTTCCTGCTGCGAGAAAACCGGGTGCGCCTCGAAGGCGGCTACGAGTTCGTCCTTGCCGATCCTGCGGCCGTTGAGGCGCAGATCGATGAACCAGGTCTGATGGTTGATGCCAGAGCAGATATAGTCGAGTTCCGAGCGCGACTTTGCGCCGAGAACGTCGGCGATCTGTTCGGCGCCGTGCTGGACGCCATGGCAGAGGCCAACGGTATCGACCTTCCCGTATTCGATCGCCGCCCAGGTGTTCATCGCCATCGGGTTCGCGTAGTTCAGGAACTTCGCACCGGGTTCGGCGACGTCGCGGATGTCCTTGCAGAAATCGAGGATGACAGGGATATTGCGCTGGCCATAGAGAATGCCGCCGGCGCAGATCGTATCCCCGACGCACTGGTCGATACCGTATTTCAGCGGGATGCGGATATCGTCGGCATAGGCTTCCAGGCCACCGACGCGAACGCAGCTGATGATGTAGCGCGCGCCCGTCAGCGCCTCGCGGCGGTTGGTGGTCGCCGTCACCTTGGTCGGCAGCTTGTTGGATTCAACGATCTTGTCGAGGATCGCCTTGATCATCTGGAGGTTATGCTCGCTCACGTCGGTGAGCGCAAACTCGATATCCCTGAATTCCGGAACGCACAGGATGTCGGTGAACAGCTTTTTCGTGAAGCCGACGCTGCCTGCGCCGATGATAGCGATTTTGAAACTCATGATCCTAACCTCGATGCGATCAAAATGCCGGCGTTGGAGGATGAGAAGAAGAATAGCGCCCGGGCTTGCGTGCTGCGCCAAAAAAGGCCAGAAATCCGGCTAATTCTCCTCCCCGCCATTCCTCGGTGCTGGCGGTGTTCTCTCTCTTGGGGGCGGATTATGCGCAATTTCGGCGGGGCCGCCAGAGAAGGATTATGCTTTCATGGGTAATTCTGTGCTTCAGGAATTGATCGACCGAGGTCCCGCCATGCGGACCGTTTCGCTACCGCGGGGCCGACAGACGTTGCATACGATGCCGACCAGCACGGGCTACGAGATCCGCACCGACGCAACTTATGACTGGGACGGACGCAAGCGCGGCCAGACGCCGTTCACCGTGCTCCAGCACACGATTGGAGGGGCGGGCAACCTCAGATACGACAACCGCGAACTGCGCGTGAAGGAAGGCGAAACCCTGCTGGTCCTCGTTCCGCACAACCATCGCTATTGGTTGGAGGATGGCGGCCGATGGGAGTTCTTCTGGATCTCGATGAATGGCGACGAAGCGCTTCGCGTCCACCGCTCCATTCTCGCGGTAACAGGCCCGATCCTCAAGCTGCAGCCGCACACCATCGAACATCTGGCCGATTGCAGCCTGCGCCTCATCGATGGTGCGGAGACCCCGGGCCACGCATCGGCGATAGCCTACGAAGCGGCCATGGCGCTCTATGACGACGTCTTCGGTTCGCATCCCGTCTTCAGCGAGGAATACCGGACGATGCAGCATGTCATCGGCCACATCATGAGCAATCTCGAGCGTCCGCTGCCGGTCGAGGACCTTGCCAAGGTGGCAGGCCTCAGCCGTGCGCATTTCTCGCGCATCTTCGCCGCCAGCGAAGGCGTTCCGCCGGCCGAATTCGTCCTGCAGAAACGCCTGCAGCGCGCCGTCAAGCTTTTGACCAAGACCGACAACATGCCGGTGAAGGAGGTGGCGATCCGCTCGGGTTTCGAGGATGCCAACTACTTCTCCAAGGTCTTCCGACGTGTCTACGGCACCAACCCCACCGAATTCCGCACGACCGGCATGTATGCGAGCGTCGGCAGGGGGCGCTGACGATGCACTGCGACGGGCGCCGCCAGCCTATCTTTGCGCCTCGTAGGAAAGCTTCGGATACCAGCTGGCCGGACGCCCGTCGGGCGTCGTGTCGAGCACGGTCCACAACGGCATGAAATCCGGCGCGCCGCGCGGATCCTGGCCGGGATCGGCGGTCTCCGGTCCCATTTCCGCGCTCCAGAAGTGGCGGATCTTGCCGTCCCTGCGGGTGAAGACGTTGTAGGCCGCGTCGTCGCTGTCATCCTTGCCAAGCGCGCGGTAGTCGCGGCTGTACTCGTCGCTCAGGTCCGAATAGAGCGGCAGGTGATGCCAGCCGCGCTCCTGCTTGAAGGCGAGCAGCCGTTCGATCGGCGAACGGGCGACGACTGCGAAGGCGGTCTGTTGGCGGATGTCGGGAATTTCGCCATCAAGCGCCGACAACATGGACGTGCACATCGGGCATGGACGTTGCCGCTGCGGCCCGAACATGTAGCTGTAGATCACCAAAGTCTGCTTGTCCCCGAACAGCTCTTCGAGACTGACCGGTCCGTCCGGCCCCTCAAAGCGGTACTCCTTCGTCACCTCGCCGCCCGCCGGCAACGCTCGCCGCTGCTCGGCAACGCGCTCGATATGGCGACGCAGTTCGATCTCCTCGGCAAGCAGCGCCTGGCGCGCACGCCGATATTCGGCGCTTTCGTTCGGCTGGCGGGCGGCGTTGCCTCTTGCCAGTTCCGTTGCGGAAACAAGACTATGGGCATCCATCGCAAGGGCCTCCTTCTCGGCTCGTTTACTCGACACATCCTGCCGCGAGCGCGGATGCGCAACGGCGTGTCCTTCAAGAACGTTCGGAGAGAGGAAAAATCGACATGCCCGCACGAAAAATCTTCGCATTCGGCAGCGGAGGCCTTGGGCATCTGCTGTCATCTGGGGTCCGCAGAAAATGGTCTCCCTTCGGAGACGGCGGCGTGCTTCGCCGAGTTGAGCTCCGGACGTGCCTGTGCGGCACACAAGGTCCCCAGGGGAAGCGCAAGCTTCTCCCCAGGGGAAGCGCAAGCTTCTCCCCAGGGGAAGTTGAGAGGGGAATGCAGAGGGACCGGAGTTGCGGACAAAACCGCCGAACAGGGCGCTGGGAAGCGATATTTTATTTTTACTCCCACGCGGCAATTTTCAACGCCCCGTCCGAGTAAGCGGGCATGGTCAAACCACGGGCCGCATCGGGTCGCGTGAACGAAAAATGTGCAGCATGACAAGTTTAGGCGGAAGCCGGCGTGAACCGTGCCACGAGTGCGTGCTTGTCGCCGGGATAGGTGAAGCGGACGTGGGTGACCGGGCCGACATTGCTCCAGGTCCGGCGTTCGACGACAAGACAGGCCGTGTGGCGGGGAATGTCGAGGGCAGCCGTTTCCTCGGCCGCAGCCGAGACTGCGTGGATACGATGCTCCGCGCTGCTCCACGGAATTTGGTTGAGCAACCACGCACCCGGCGCAATATCGGAAAAGTCGGCGCCGCCTGCTTCCGGGACGGTTTCCAGGCTGATTAATCGTTCTTCAAGGCAAAAAGGCCTGCCGCCGGCGCGATGGATGCAGACCACCTCCACGACAGAGGAACCGGGCGGAACGTCGAGCCGGCGGATATCCTCCGCCTTTGCCTTGCGCACGATCCGCGCCGAAACCGCATAGGAATAGGCGAGGTTCAGCGACTGGACCTCGGCCTTGATATCGTGGATTTCAAGAACGGCCGATTGTGCCTGCGGCTGCGTAACGAAGCTGCCGGACTTCTTCCGACGCTCGATCAGGCCCGCCTTGGCGAGCTGCGTCAGCGCCTTGTTCACGGTCATCCGCGAGCAGTCGTATTCCTTGGTGAGGTCGATCTCGAACGGGATGCGATGACCCGGCGGCCACTCGCCCGAGACGATACGGCCTTCGATGTCGCTGAGGATACGCTGGTGCAAGGTTGTGTCCTTGCTCTGGTTCATCGTCACGCTCCGGTTGGCCCTCCCGCTCTAATGTGAATACGCATTCGTGGAAAGCCCCGTTAGGCCGCGAGCAGTTCTCCCATCACCTTCAGGAACCGACGATTGATCGCGTCGCGGCCGACATGGCGCCCGCCATCGACTTGCTTGCGGCCGAGCGCCCAGACGCTATCGACGCCGACGCCACCGGCAAAGACCCAGTGATCAAGCAATTGATCGCCCGAGAGATAGGGAACGGCGCTGGTATCGAGCGACACGATGTCCGCATGGTTGCCGACGGACAGGCCGGCGGGCGCCTTCAGCGCCGCGCCGCCACCTGCGATGGCGTGATCGAAGAGGCTTCGCGCCGTCGAGCCGCCGGGTGTTGCGATGACGTTGCGGGCCTTCAACGCCAGGCGCTCGGAATATTCGAGCTGCCGCAGCTCGCCGGCCAACGAGATCAGCACGTTGGAATCCGAACCGACGCCGTAGCGACCGCCCTCTTCCAGGAAGAGCGGCGCCTCAAAGGTGCCGTCGCCGAGATTGGCCTCGGTGATCGGGCAAAGGCCGGCGATCGCGCCGCGCTGCGCCATCGCCCGCGTTTCCTCATCGGTCATGTGGGTGGCGTGGATCAGGCACCAGCGGTGATCGACCGGGGCATTGGCAAGCAGCCATTCCACGGGACGCGCGCCGGACCAGGCGATGCAATCCTCGACCTCTTTCACCTGCTCGGCGACGTGGATATGGACCGGTCCCTCGCCCACCATCGGCACGACTTTCGCCAGCTCTTCGGGCGTCGCGGCGCGCAGGCTGTGCGGTGCAAGGCCGAGTTCGGCGCCCTCGATCCCGCCGGTAACCTTGCGGCAGCCATCCATCAGCCTCGCAAAGCTGTCGAGCGAGTTGATGAAACGCCGCTGACCCTCGATCGGCGCGGCACCCCCGAAGCCGGAATGCGCGTAGAACACCGGAAGTAGTGTCAGGCCGATACCGGTCGCGCTGCTTGCGGCGCCGATGCGCTCGGCAAGCTCGGCAATATTGGCATACTGCCGCCCGTCCTTGTCATGATGCAGGTAGTGGAACTCGCCGACGCGGGAAAAGCCGGCTTCCAGCATTTCCATATAGAGCTGCGCTGCAACCGCCTCGACATGCTCCGGCGTCATCGACAGGGCAAACTTGTACATGACCGTACGCCAGCTCCAGAAGCTGTCGTTGGCCGGACCCCTTACCTCGGCAAGGCCAGCCATGGCGCGCTGAAAAGCGTGACTGTGAAGGTTCCCCATCGCCGGAACGAGCGTATGATGTCGTTCGTCGGCCTGGTCGGCGGCGACGGCCGTTTCTATCTGCGAGATGCGGCCGTCCGTCAGTGTCAGGCGCACGTCCTTCTGCCACCCCTGCGGCAGGAGGGCCGCGCTCGCATGAAGTGTGGTCGCAACCGTTTGTGCCATGACCGCTTTTTCTCCTCTTTGGCGTCGCGCATCTTTCTTTTCCATGGAGACGCACAAATTTCCACTTGTCACCTGTTTATTATGTATATACATGTTTCCGCATAAGGAAAGGCGCAAAGCTGATGAATGGGAACAATTTTTCAGGCGATGAAGCATCCGGCGAGGTTCGTCCGCACCTCTGGCGCAACGCGCGCCTGGCAACCCTCGACCCGCAAAAGCAGGGTCTCGGCATCATCGAGAAAGGCGCCGTCGTCGTCGAAGGCGGCCGCATAAGCTACATCGGCCCGGAAAGCGAAGTGCCGGTTCGGGCGATCGAGCGCGCCGGGATCACCGACCTCGAAGGCCGCTGGGTCACGCCCGGCCTCGTCGACTGCCACACCCACATCGTCTACGGCGGTAATCGCGCCCGCGAATTCGAAATGCGTCTCGAAGGCGCCACCTACGAGGAGGTCGCCCGCGCCGGCGGCGGCATCGTATCCTCGGTAAAGGCCACGAACGCCCTGTCCGTCGATGGGCTCGTTCAGGCGGCCCTGCCCCGCCTCGACACGCTGCTCTTGGAAGGCATCACCACGATCGAGATCAAATCCGGTTACGGCCTCAATATCGAGGCCGAACTAAAGATGCTGCGCGCAGCCCGACAGCTGGAGCGGGTACGCCCCGTTCGCGTCGTCACATCCTATCTCGGCGCCCATGCGACGCCGGTCGAATACAAGGGCCGTAACACCGACTACATCACGGACATCGTTCTGCCCGGCCTCGAACAGGCCCATGCGGAAGGCCTCGTCGATGCGGTGGACGGCTTTTGCGAAGGCATCGCCTTCTCGGTCGCGCAGATCTCGCGGGTCTTCGACAAGGCCGAAGCACTCGGCCTGCCGGTGAAGCTGCACGCAGAACAACTCTCCAATCTGGGCGGTGCGAAGCTCGCGGCTTCCTACAAGGCACTGTCGGCCGATCACCTCGAATATCTCGATGCCGAAGGAGCCGCCGCCATGGCTGCGGCCGGAACAGTCGCCGTGCTCTTGCCTGGAGCCTTCTACGCCATCAACGAAAAGCAGAAGCCGCCGGTCGATGCGCTGCGCGAGGCCGGCGCGCACATTGCGATCGCGACCGACTGCAATCCCGGGACCTCGCCGCTGACCTCGCTGCTGCTGACGATGAACATGTCGGCGACGCTCTTCGGCCTGACCGTGGAGGAATGCATCGCCGGCACCACCCGCGAAGGCGCTCGGGCGCTCGGTCTGCTTGGCGAAACCGGCACGCTCGAGACCGCCAAGTCCGCCGACTTCGCGATCTGGGACGTCGAGAGCCTGGCCGAACTCGTCTACCGCATCGGCTTCAACCCGCTTCATGCACATGTCTTCAAGGGCGAAAGGATCGACCGTTGACCATCACTCTTCACCCTGGCTCCGTCACTCTGAACGATCTGGAAACGATTTACTGGACCGGCGCCTCGGCCAGGCTCGACCCATCTTTCGACGCCGGCATCGCCAAGGCAGCGGCCCGCATCGCGGAAATCGCTGCCGGCAACGCCCCGGTCTACGGCATCAATACCGGATTCGGAAAGCTTGCCTCGATCAAGATCGACAGCGCCGATGTGGCCACGCTTCAGCGCAATCTCATCCTGTCGCATTGCTGCGGCGTCGGCGCGCCGCTGCCCGATAATATCGTGCGTCTGATCATGGCGCTGAAGCTCGTATCACTCGGGCGCGGCGCCTCTGGCGTACGCCTGCAGTTGGTGCGCCTGATTGAAGGCATGCTGGAAAAGGGCGTCATTCCGGTCATTCCTGAGAAGGGCTCGGTCGGCGCTTCCGGCGACCTCGCCCCGCTTGCACACATGGCAGCTGTCATGATGGGCGAAGCAGAGGCCTTCTTCGCAGGCGAACGCCTCTCCGGCGCAGCCGCCCTTCGCAAGGCCGGCCTGACGCCGGTCGTCCTTGCCGCCAAGGAGGGGCTCGCGCTGATCAACGGCACGCAGACATCCACAGCACTGGCGCTTGCCGGCCTCTTCCGCGCTCATCGCGCAGCGCAGGCCGCTCTTGTCACCGGCGCCATGTCGACGGACGCCGCGATGGGCTCGTCGGCGCCGTTCCACCCCGATATCCATACCCTGCGCGGCCACAAGGGCCAGATCGATACGGCCGCCGCGCTGCGCGCCCTTCTGGACAATTCTATTATCCGCCAGAGCCATGTCGAAGGCGACGAACGCGTGCAGGATCCCTATTGCATCCGCTGCCAGCCGCAGGTCGACGGCGCTTGCCTCGATCTTCTGCGTTCGGTCGCGCGGACGCTCGAGATCGAAGCGAATGCCGTCACCGACAACCCGCTTGTGCTGTCTGACAATTCCGTCGTGTCCGGCGGCAATTTCCACGCCGAGCCGGTCGCCTTCGCCGCCGACCAGATTGCGATTGCGGTCTGCGAGATCGGCGCGATCGCCCAGCGCCGCATCGCGCTCCTGGTTGACCCCGCACTCTCCTACGGCCTGCCGGCGTTCCTTGCCAAGAAGCCCGGCCTGAACTCCGGCCTGATGATCGCGGAAGTCACGTCCGCGGCGCTGATGTCGGAAAACAAGCAGATGTCACATCCGGCATCGGTCGACTCGACGCCGACCTCCGCCAACCAGGAAGACCACGTCTCCATGGCCTGCCACGGCGCCCGCCGCCTGCTTCAAATGACCGACAATCTCTTCGCCATCATCGGTATCGAGGCGCTGACGGCGGCGCAGGGCGTCGAATTCCGCGCGCCGCTCGCCACCAGCCCGGAACTGCAAAAAGCCATTGCCGCGATCCGAACCGTCGTACCGACGCTGGAGGTCGACCGCTACATGGCAAACGATCTCAAGGCGGCAAGCGATCTCGTCGCATCCGGTGCGCTGAACGCATCGGTTTCAGGCGGCATCCTGCCGGTTCTGGAGGCTTGATGTGAAAACGATCGGAGGGATCGCCATGACCACGCCCTACGAAATCCGCCAGGGAACCTCGCCCGTGATTCTCGGCTTCCCGCATACCGGCACGGAGGTGCCGCCTGCGATATGGGAGCGTCTGAACGACAACGGCCGAATTCTCGCCGATACCGACTGGCACATCCACCAGCTCTACAACGGCCTGCTGGATGGTGCTACGAGCGTGCGCGCTACCTTCCATCGCTATGTCATCGACGCCAACCGCGATCCGGAGGGCGTCAGCCTCTATCCCGGCCAGAACACCACGGGCCTCGTTCCCGACACCGACTTTGACGGCAAGTCGATCTGGAATGATGGCGACGCGCCGAGGGATGATGACATTGCGGAGCGGCTGCGGGACTTCCATGCGCCCTATCACGCCGCCCTTGCTGCCGAGATCGAGCGCGTCAAGGCGATCCATGGCGTGGCCATTCTTTACGATTGCCATTCCATCCGTTCCCACATCCCGTTCCTTTTCGAAGGCAAGCTGCCCGACTTCAACATCGGCACCGACATGGGCAAGACCTGCGACGGCGCGATCGAGCAGGCGGCCGTCGCGGTAACTGCCGCCGCCGGTGGTTATGACAGCATCCTCAATGGCCGCTTCAAGGGCGGCTGGACGACGCGGCACTACGGCAAGCCGGAGACCGGCGTCCATGCCATCCAGATGGAGCTTGCCCAATCGACCCATCTCGCAACCGAGACGCCACCCTTTGCCTACGATCCCGCAAAGGCCGAGCGCCTGCGCGTTCACCTGAAAGACATCCTCGTGCGCATCTCTCAGACCGCGCCCGACCTGAAACGCTAAGCACCCAATACCGAACAAGGGGGAACCCGCATGACTAGCAACCCACGCCATAATATCCGTGAAATTCGCAGCCCCCGCGGCAACGAGCTCAGTGCAAAGAGCTGGATGACCGAAGCGCCGCTGCGCATGCTGATGAACAACCTCGATCCCGACGTCGCGGAGAACCCGAACGAACTCGTCGTCTACGGCGGCATCGGCCGCGCGGCCCGCACCTGGGAGGATTTCGACCGCATCGTCGCGACGCTGAAGACGCTGACCGAGGAAGAGACGCTGCTGGTGCAATCCGGCAAGCCGGTCGGTGTTTTCCGCACCCACAAGGATGCGCCGCGCGTCCTCATCGCCAACTCCAACCTGGTGCCGCACTGGGCAACCTGGGATCACTTCAACGAGCTCGATAAGAAGGGCCTTGCGATGTACGGCCAGATGACGGCCGGCTCGTGGATCTATATCGGTACGCAGGGCATCGTGCAGGGCACCTACGAGACCTTTGTCGAGGCGGGTCGCCAGCATTACGGCGGCAGCCTCAAGGGCAAATGGATCCTGACCGGCGGCCTCGGCGGCATGGGTGGCGCGCAGCCGCTCGCCGCTGTCATGGCCGGCGCCTGCTGCCTTGCCGTCGAGTGCAACCCGGACTCGATCGATTTCCGGCTGCGCACCCGCTACGTCGACGAAAAGGCGGAGACGCTGGACGAGGCGATGGAGATGATCGCCCGCTGGACGAAGAACGGCGAGGCTAAATCCGTCGGCCTGCTCGGCAACACGGCGGAGATCCTGCCGGAAATGGTTCGCCGCGGCATGCGCCCCGATATGGTGACCGACCAGACGTCGGCGCACGATCCGGTTAACGGCTACCTGCCGAAGGGCTGGACTATGGCTCAATGGAAGGAAAAGCGCGAAAGCGACCCGAAGGCAGTGGAAAAGGCCGCCCGCGCCTCGATGCGTGAACACGTCGAAGCAATGATCGCCTTCCAGGACATGGGGATCCCGACCTTCGACTACGGCAACAACATCCGCCAGGTCGCCAAGGACGAGGGCCTTGAAAACGCCTTCGCCTTCCCGGGCTTCGTCCCGGCCTATATTCGTCCGCTCTTCTGCCGCGGTATCGGCCCGTTCCGCTGGGCGGCACTCTCCGGCAATCCGGAGGATATCTACAAGACCGACGCCAAGGTAAAGGAACTCACCCCCGGCAACACCCATCTCCACAACTGGCTCGATATGGCGCGCGAGCGCATCTCCTTCCAGGGCCTGCCGGCGCGCATCTGCTGGGTCGGGCTCGGCGATCGTCACCGCCTCGGCCTCGCCTTCAACGAGATGGTCCGGACCGGCGAACTGAGTGCTCCGATCGTCATCGGCCGCGACCACCTGGATTCGGGCTCGGTCGCCTCGCCGAACCGCGAGACGGAAGCGATGAAGGACGGCTCGGATGCCGTGTCGGACTGGCCGCTGCTGAACGCCCTCCTCAACACGGCATCTGGCGCCACCTGGGTGTCGCTCCATCACGGCGGCGGCGTCGGCATGGGCTTCTCGCAGCACTCCGGCATGGTGATCTGCTGCGACGGCACCGACGATGCCGCCCGCCGCATCGAGCGCGTTCTCTGGAACGACCCCGCGACAGGCGTCATGCGCCACGCCGATGCGGGCTACGAGATCGCGATCGATTGCGCCAAGGAGCAGGGTCTGCGCCTTCCGGCGATCCTTGGGAACTGAGGGGGATTAGTCGGATAAGGCCGCCGTCTCGTGCGACGGTCTTATCCACTGTGAACCAGTCGCTTGGAGAAGGCCTGTGCGACCGCAGGCGGTCGAAAGGATCTCCGCCCTCTTTTGCAACGATGGAGATAGAATGCCCCGCCCTACCGTCCTCAAAGCCAGCACCTACCGCCGCATGCCATGGAAGAACGGTGGGGGCGAGACCGTGGAAATTGCGGTATCGCCCGAAGGAGCCGGGCTTTCGGAGTTCGACTGGCGCATCAGCATGGCGACAGTGGCGACCGATGGACCGTTTTCGATCTTTCCCGGCATTGACCGCACGCTCTCGATCCTGGATGGCAACGGCATGTCGCTTGCGATCGATGGCAGCGCGCCGGTGCTGCTCACGGCGACCAGCGAACCGCTTGCCTTTGCCGCCGATGTGCTGGTCTCGGCGTCTCTAGCAGAGGGGACGATCACCGACCTGAACGTCATGACACGCCGCGGCCGCATGAAACATCAAGTTGACCGCGTCGAGGTCGACGGAAGCGCCGGCGTTCGCGTCGATGCCCACACCTGGCTCGCGCTGTGCCACCGGGGAAGTGTCGTTCTGGAGTGGGAACGTGGGAAGGTCGAGTTGGGTCAAGGCGATTCCGTGCTGCTGGAAGGCGCCGTGAGCACCGCCGTTGCTCTGAGTGGTCAGGCACTCGTCTATCTTATTTCCATTGGCAACGCCTGAGTGTCGCAACGGCATATGATGTGTTCAGGTAGGATAGCAAAACAATATTGTCTCTAATGTCTATAAAATAGATAGTTTTATCTGTGTGCGAGCGGGTGTCCGCCGTAGTGTTTCCTTGTCGAAATAGTTCACGCGCTGATGCAGAAGCTCAGCCGCAAGGGGGCGAAACATGAATATCAAGACTCTATTTGCTGCGCTCACGCTCGGGTCCACCGTCCTGGCCGCGCCCTTCATGTCGCAGGCGGCCGACAAGAAGATAGTCGTTGCCTATCAAACCGATGCGTTGCCGTCCTCAGTGGCGATCGCCAACGGCGAATTTGCAAAGGCGACGGGCTACGACATCGATTTCCGGAAGTTCAATTCCGGTGCGGAAATCTTTGCGGCAATCGCGTCGGGGGATGTGCAGGTCGGCTATGTCGGCTCGAGCCCGTTTGCCGCAGCGACATCGCGCGGCCTTGAAGTCAAGGCGTTCTACCTCTCGTCCATTTCAGGCATCGACGAAGCGCTGGTCGTCCGCAACGGCTCAGGTATCCAGTCGCTTTCGGATTTGAAGGGCAAGAAGCTGGCTGCAGCACCCGTTTCCACCGATCACTATCAGCTTCTCGCCCTGATCAAGTCGCTCGGCCTGACCGAGAAGGACGTTCAGGTCTTCGCTATCCCGCAGCCGGAAATCGTCGCAAGTTACAATCGCGGCGATATTGACGGCGGCTTCGTCTGGGATCCGGCCCTCACAGAGCTCAAGAAGAACGGCAAGGTCCTCGTCACGTCCAAGGACGTTGCCGACAAGGGTGCGCCGACCTTCTCGGCCTGGGTCGCCGCCTCGAAGTTCGCTGACGAAAACCCGGCATTCCTCAAGAGCTTTTCCGGTGTGATCAACAAATACTACGCTTCCTTCGCAGCCGACAAGAAGGCCTGGCAGCCCGACAGCGACAACGCCAAGCTTCTGGCCAAGGCGTTGGGCGGTACCGCAGACCAGCAGGCGGCAGCATTGAAGAACCTCACCTTGCTCACGCCTGAAGTTCAGGCATCGGAGGCCTGGTTGGGCGGTGGAGAAAAGTCCGGCGCAGCCAAGATCCTCAAGGACACCGCGGCCTTCCTGAAGGAACAGGGCAAGGTGACGGAAGTGTTGCCAAGCTACGCAGCCTTCGTCACGGCAGACGCCCTCACCAACGCAAGCAACTAATCGGATCCTCCCCGGGGCACGCTGGCGCGACATCGCGCCGGCGTCCTCTTTTGAAGAGACAGCACATGCTCAAAGTCGATCACGCGAGCGTCTATTTCAGGACGCGAGATGGCCAGACGGTTCACGCCCTTGATCGTGTTTCGCTCGATATTCCGGACAACAGCTTCGTGGTAGCACTCGGCGCATCGGGTTGCGGCAAGTCCACCCTGTTGAACGCGATTGCAGGCTTCCTGCCGCTCTCCGAGGGGGCAATAACACTCGACGGGCGACAGATCGCTGGTCCCGGCGCCGATCGCGGCGTGGTCTTCCAGAAGGACACGCTGCTCACTTGGAAATCCGTCATCGACAATGTCGCGCTTGGGCTGAAATTTGCAGGACTACCAAGAGCTGCCCGGCGGACCCGCGCCGATGAACTCCTTCATCTGGTTGGCCTCAAGGACTTTGCAAACGCCTTTCCTTACGAATTGTCGGGCGGCATGCGCCAGCGTGTCGGCATTGCCCGGGCGCTCGCAACAGAGCCAGACGTGCTATTGATGGACGAGCCGTTCGGTGCCTTGGACAGCCTGACGCGCGAACAGATGCAAGAGCTTCTGGTGTCGATCTGGAAAACAACCCGCAAACGCATTTTCTTTATCACCCACTCGATCGACGAAGCCTTGTTCCTCGGCACGCAGGTGGTGGTGATGTCGCCGCGCCCTGGACGGATCGTCGCGCGCTTCGATCTCGATTTCGTTCGCCAACTCGCCGAGACCGGAGATTCGCGGTCGATAAAGACGTCGCCGGAGTTCGGCAGCCTGCGCGAAGAAATCCGCGGCATACTGCATGGTTCGAACGAATTGAGGAGTGCGGCGGAATGAGCGAATTGACACAGACCGGACACGTCCTCGTTGGCCAGACCGCCGATCAGCCTACCCCCGTGAAGATGAAGGGTTTTGGCGTCGGAGAAAGGCCAACCGTCGTCATCAGCCTTGGTACGGCCTTCGCACTTCTGGCCGCCTGGTGGCTCGTCGCGAAGCTGGCGCTGGTGCCGCATCTGTTCCTGCCGACGCCTCAAGAGGTCTGGACCCAGCTTGGTGCCGTCTATCGAGACGGCTATGCTGGTGCCTCCCTTTCCGAACACATATCCGCCAGCCTCTTCAGGATCGTCACGGCCGCGGCGATCGCGACCGTGGTCGGCATTCCCGTCGGTCTTCTTATGGGGCTCAATCGTTGGGTAAAAGGCATCCTCGACACGCCAATCGAGTTCTACTGGCCGCTGCCCCCGCTTGCTTACCTGCCGCTGATGATCATCTGGCTGGGGATCGGGGAAACATCCAAGGTGACGCTTCTGGTGCTCGCAATGTTCGCTCCCATTTGCCTGTCGGCGCAGGCCGGCGTGCGTTCGCTGCCGATCGAACGCGTGAATGCCGCAAGATCCCTCGGCGCGAAACCCTGGCAGCTTCTCGTCAGCATCGTACTGCCCTCGGCCCTGCCGGAGATCCTGACCGGCTTGAGGATCGCGCTTGGCGTCGGTTGGAGCACCCTTGTCGCCGCCGAGCTTATCGCCTCCAATCGCGGCATCGGCTACATGATCATGTCCGCGTCGCAGTTTCTGGCGACGGACGTGGTGTTCGTCGGCATAGGGATCATCGCTGCCTGCGCATTTGCCTTCAGTGCTGCCGTTCGGATACTGGAAGCCCTGCTCGTTCCGTGGAAAGGCAAGAGTTAGCAGGGGACAAATCGCCGGTATGGTTCTACAAACCTGGCGTTGGGGAGGCTCCCCGGCATTGGGGAGCATTCGATGAAGCAGATGCAGATCTACGCCTTCGACATGAACTGCGTCGGCCATATCAATCATGGAATGTGGACGCATCCGCGCGACGCGTCCCTGCACTATACCGATCTCGACTACTGGACGGAGTTTGCGCGCACGGCAGAGCGCGGCAAGCTCGACGGCATCTTCCTTGCCGACATCGTCGGCGTCTATGACGTCTACAAGGGAAGTCCAGGCCCAGTCATCGAGACCGGTGCACAGATCCCGGTCAACGATCCGCTGATGCCGATCTCGGCGATGGCCTATGTGACGAAACACCTCGGCTTCGGGGTCACCGTCAACACGACCTATGAGCCGCCCTTCCTGCTCGCACGGCGCATGTCGACGCTCGACCACCTGACCAAGGGGCGGATCGGCTGGAACGTCGTCACCGGCTATCTCGACAGCGCTGCCCGCAGCATGGGCTTCGCCACATTGCCCGAGCATGACGCCCGCTATGACGCTGCCGAGGAATATCTCGAAATCCTCTACAAACTCTGGGAGGGAAGCTGGGACGACGATGCCGTAGTGCGCGACAAAGCGCGCGGTATCTTTGCCGATGCGTCGAAGGTGCGCGCCGTCAGCCACCAGGGCAAGTACTACAAGATGGAGGGCATTCACCTTGCCGAGCCGTCGCCGCAGCGCACCCCCTTGCTCTTCCAGGCCGGTGCTTCCGCGCGTGGCCAGGATTTTGCGGCCCGCCACGCCGAATGCGTGTTCCTCGCGACACCCACGCCGCAAGCGGCGAGACCCACGGTGGATGCTTTGCGTCGCAAGGCTTCACAGATGGGGCGCGAGGCGGATGCCTTGCGTGTCCTGAGCCTGATGACCGTCGTCGTCGGACGCACGCAGAAAGAGGCGGAAGACAAGCTCGAGGATTATCGTCGGCACGCAAGCGTGGAGGCGTCGCTCGCCCACTACTCTGCATCGATCGGTATCGACCTCTCGAAGTATGGTCTGGACGATCCGATCGGGCAGGCATCCACCAATGCCAATCAATCGGCGCTGTCGGCCATTACCAGGCAAGCGCCGAAGCCGGCAACGCTTCGCCAGATCATCGACCAGATGGTGCTCGGCAGCCGCATGAAGCCGATTGTCGGCTCGCCGGAACAGGTTGCCGATCGCCTGCAGGGATGGATCGAGGATGGCGACGTCGACGGCTTCAATCTCGCGCGGACAGTGGCGCCGGAAAGTCTGGCCGACTTCATCGACCTCGTCGTCCCGGTGCTGCAGGAGCGCGGGCTGTTCAAGGCTGACTACGCCGAGGGGCCACTGCGGCAAAAGCTCTTCGGCGGCAACGGCAGGCTGCCTTCTTCCCACCCTGCCTCGCAGTTTCGCCGCTGACTATTTGTGGTCCAGCCTGGTGACAAATCGATCGCCGAGCCATTGGATGCCGCAGACGAGCACGATGAGGACGGCGACGACCGCGACCATGACGGCGGTTTCGAAGCGCTGGTAGCCATAGCGGATCGCAAGGTCCCCCAAACCGCCGGCGCCGATCGCGCCAGCCATCGCCGACGCACCGATCAGCGTGACCAGCGTGACGGTGAAGCCCGCGACGATGCCCGGCAAGGCTTCCGGTACCAGCACTTCCCGGATGATCGTCCAGCGGTTGCCGCCCATGGCGCGCACCGCGTCGATCAGTCCCCGGTCGACCTCGCGCAGCGACACTTCGGCAATGCGCGCATAGTAGGGCGTTGCAGCAATCGCCAGCGGCACGATCGCAGCCCAGGTGCCGAGCGCGGTGCCGACGATCAGGCGCGTCAATGGGATCAAAGCCACAAGTAGAATGATGAAAGGGACCGCACGGAAGCCGTTGACGATGGCGCCGAGAATGCTGTTGACCCATAGGTTTTCGGCAATACCGCCGCGGTTCGTCAGCACCAGCGCAAGGCCGAGCGGCAGGCCGAATACCAGCGAGATCAGGCCCGAAGCACCAGTCATCAGGATCGTCTCCCAGAGGGAGCGAAACAGAAGATTAAACATGATCGGTGTCATAGCCAAGCACCTCCACCCGCGCCGAGCGGGCCGTCAGAAATTGTTCGACCTTGTCCTTCAGCGCCGGATCGCGCGTCGGGACGGCCACGAAGAACCGTGCCACCGGCTGGTTCTGGATGTGATCGATGCCGCCATGAACCAGGCGGAAGGAGTGCGGCAGTGCAGCCGACAGATCGGCAAACAGCGCGCCCTGCGCCTCCGGTCCGGCAAGATCGATGCTGAGGATGGCCTCGGTCCCCGAATTGGGGGAAAGCCGTGCAGTCATATGCTCGGGCAGTTGCGGGCGGCTTCCGGCAAGCAGGCTCTTGGTGATCGGAGCCTTCGGATCGGCGAAGACCGACCAGACCTGGCCCTCCTCTACGATACGGCCGGCGTCGATCACGGCCACGCGGTCTGCAATGTTGCGCACGACTTCCATTTCGTGGGTGATCAACAGGATCGTCAGCCCGAGCTTGCGGTTGATGTCCTTCAAGAGCACCAGGATCGAGCGCGTCGTTTCCGGATCGAGCGCGGAGGTTGCCTCGTCGGAGAGAAGCAGAGCCGGACGCGCTGCAAGCGCGCGTGCAATGCCGACGCGCTGCTTCTGGCCGCCCGAAAGCGACGACGGATAGGCCTTGGCTTTCTCGGAAAGACCGACGAGGTCAAGAAGTTCATGCGCGCGCTTCAGTCGTTCAGTCTTCCCGACGCCGGCGATCTTCAACGGCAACGCGACATTGTCTTCAACGGTCTTTGCCGACAGCAGATTGAAATGCTGGAAGATCATGCCGACGCGCCGGCGCAGCGGCTGCAATTCTTTTTCGTCCAGGCCGGTGATGCTGCGGCCCTCGATCTCGATCTCGCCGCTATCGGGCCGTTCCAGGCCGTTCAGGCAGCGAATGAGCGTTGATTTCCCCGCACCGCTGCGACCGATGATACCAAGGATTTCGCCCTTTCGGACGGTCAGCGATATGCCGTCCAGTGCTGCGGTTGCACCAAAATGCCGCTGGACATCGACGAGCCGAACCACCTCTTCGGCGATGTTCTCCGGCGCCTCGATCACCGGGGCAGAAACAAACGAATTCATAGTCTTTCCCTTCGGAAACGCCCAAGGCGGCCCGGGCAAGGAACGCCCGGACCGCCTTGTTCAACGCACCCAACCCCAAGGCGCGAATGTTAATCAGTAGGCGCTGAGGCCGGTACCCTTATACACCTTGTCGAACTCGGCTTTAACCGTATCGTTCTGGTAGGACGAAACGAGTGTCTTCACCCACGCTTCGTTCTCGCTGCCCTGCTTGACCGCGATGAAATTGCGGTAGGGGTTGTCGGCAATCGGCTCCTGCGCGATGCGATCGGAGGCGGAAAGCCCGCTCTTCAGCGCCCAGTCGGTGTTGACGACGGCGGCATCCAGATCGTCGATAGCCCGGCCGACGACGCCGGCGTCGAGTTCCTTGATCTCGACCTTCTTCGGATTTTCGACGATGTCGGTAACGGTGGCGAGAATGCCGGTGCCGTCCTTGAGCTTGATCACGCCCTCGTTCTGCAGGACGCGTAGCGCACGGCCTTCGTTCGACGGGTCATTCGGTACGCCGATGACAGCACCTTCCGGAACCTCGGAAACAGACTTGTACTTCTTCGTGTAGAGGCCGATCGGCCAGACGCCGGTATAGCCGACACGGACGATGTGATAGCCGTGCTGCTTCACCTGGTTGTCGAGGTAAGGCTGATGCTGGAAGGCGTTGGCGTCGATTTCACCGCGCTCAAGCGCTTCGTTCGGCTGCGTATAGTCGTTGAAGACGACCGTCTCGATCTTGAGGCCGTTCTTGCCGGCTTGCGCGGCCACGACACGCCAGACATCTTCGTCTTCGCCGCTCATGATGCCGACCTTGATCGACTTGTCTTCGGCAAAGGAAGGAACCGGGGCTGCAAAGGTAATCAGAGCGGCTGCCGACGCGGCGATCGCTGCGAGGCTCGCGCGGCGCGTCAGGCTGAACTTGGCGGACGTGTTCTTGTTCATTGTGGTGTTTCCCGTCTTACATTGATGAGGTAGCCTCAAAACGAGGTGATAATTTCAAAAAAGGTCACGAGAAACCAAGCACGCGTATCTCTATTGTGCTGCACTGCGGGAAAACTCTTCGGCGCCTGCGCGAATTAGCGGGATAAAATTCTACCTAATTTGTAGAATATTGCTGTTGTGGGTCCATCGACCGAACTTTAAATTACACTCATGCGAGGCCTAGGCACAAATACGCGCCATGACTTAAATAATGCGACTGGACCGGTAATTGTGAACGAGAACAACACTTCCCGAATTGAAGCGAGCGTCGGCCGTCGCCGGCCCGTGGTGGCGATCATCGGCGGCGGCGTTTCCGGCGCCGGGGTTGCGTATCATTTGACGCTTGCCCTAAAGGACAATTCGCCTGCGATCGTCGTCTTCGAGCCACGCCGTGACATCGGCCTGGGGCTCGCCTACGACACGGAAGATCCGGCACACCGGATCAACGTCCCTGCCGCACGTATGAGCCTGTTGCCGGATCATCCGGAAGATTTCCTAAGTTGGATCGAGAGCACCGACGCCGTGGCAGACGATCCCGGCGCTCATCGCCCGGATGGGAACCTCTTTCCGCAGCGCCGTCTCTTTGGCGAATACGTTGCTGCCGCCCTGCAGCCCCTCGTGCGCAGCGGGGCTGTCCGCCACCGGCGGGCGTTGGTCACCGACCTCAAGCGCGACGGCGCGTTCTGGCACATAACCGATAGTCAGGGTGGCCAGACCTTCACCGATTTTGTCGTCATCGCCACAAGTCATCCCGCCCCTTCGGCACCCGGCAATCTCGACGGGCTCAAGGGCCATCCGCGATTTGTGGCCGACTCGACCGTCGTCGGATCGCTCGACGCCATCCGACCGGGTGACAGGCTTCTGATCGTCGGCAACGGGTTGACTGCTGCCGACATCGTCGCCTCGTTGGCGCGGACGGGCCATCGCGGACCGATCACTTCCATCTCGCGGCGCGGCCTGCGATCACGGGGCCACTCGCCTTTTCCGCAGGAGCCGTTCGGCGAATTCGAGGCAGCGCCGGCGCACAGCGCGACCGCGCTTTTGCAACTGGTGCGGCAGACGATCGCCAAAGCGGAGGCATCCGGCCAGACGTGGCATGCCGTCATCGACCAGATCCGCGGCCATGGCCATGCGATCTGGCAGAACCTGCCTGTTGCCGAGAGGCGGCGGATTGTCCGGCATCTGCGGCCGTTCTGGGACGTGCATCGTTTCCGCATTGCGCCGCAGGTGGAAGATGTCCTTGAAGAAGCGATTGCCGCAGGCCGCATGGAGGTTGTTGCCGCGTCGGTCAGCAATGCCAGGCGGGAAGGCGAGGAGATTCATGTCATATTGCGACGCCGCCATGCCTTGCCGCTCGAACGGGCTTACGACGCCGTTGTCGTGACCACCGGTCCGGCGCATGGCGGCATTCTCGACAGCCAGCCCTGGTTGAGGGACCTGCGCGCTCTGGGAAACTTGCAGCTCGACCCGACCGGCCTCGGCATTGCCTGCAACGAGCACTCGGAAGCCGTCGCCGCAGATATGACAGCCGATCCCTCGCTGTTGATTTCCGGGCCGCTTGCACGCGGCACCTTCGGTGAACTCATGGGATTGCCGCAGATCACCGAGCATGCCGCCTTCGTCGCCGGCGAGCTCGCGGCGAAAATAATGGCCGCCGCAGAACGCTAGTGGCTCTCCCAGCCACCCGCTGCCAGTGCAGCACGATCGAGCACGCGGTCGATGCGGCCTGCCTGCATGGCAACGGCATTGTCGCACATGTGCGCGACGACGCCGGGGTCATGACTGACCAGCACGAAGGTCATGCCATGCGACCGCTTGAGATCGTTGAGGAGGTTCAAGATCTCCGCCTGCACGGAGACGTCGAGCGCCGAGGTCGGCTCGTCGAGCAACAGCAGCTTCGGCTTCAGCAGCAGGGCGCGGGCGATCGCCACGCGCTGACGCTGACCGCCGGACAGCTGGTGCGGATAGCGGCCGGCCACAGATGCGGGAAGCCCGACTTGATCAAGTGCCGTTAGCACCTGGCTCTCGACCTTGGCAAACCCTCGGATGGTCAGAGGCTCGCCGAGTATATGGCGAATGCGGTGGCGTGGATGCAACGAGGAATAAGGGTCCTGGAACACCATCTGGATATTGCCGCGCAACGTGCCGGTGATCTTCCTGCCAGGTTGCAGCGCTTCGCCAAACGCCTGGATCGAACCTTCCCATTGCGTATTGAGGCCGGCGATGGCGCGGAGCACCGTCGTCTTGCCGCAGCCGGATGGTCCGATGAGACCGAAAGTCTGTCCGGCCTCAACTTCGAAGGCGACGTCGCGAACAGCGGCAAATCCCTTGCCCCTTCCATGGAACGTCACGGAGACATTGTCGACTTTGAGCGCCTTCATCGGTTGCCCTCATAGACCGGCAGACGCGTGCCATAGGTCGCAGCCGACGGGCGTGCTGCCCACAGCGCGCGAGTATAGGCCGACCCGGCATTGGCGAGATCGGCGGATGTCATCTCTTCCTCGATCCGACCCTGCCGCATGACCAGGACCCGGTCGGCATAGTGCGAGACCTGCTGCAAGTCGTGGCTGATAAGCAGGAGGCCCATGCCGAGATCTTTCGTCAGGGACCGAAGCAGGGTCAGGATCTGGTCCTGAAGGCCGCGATCGAGTGCCGATGTCGGTTCGTCGGCGATCAGGAGCTTCGGCCGGTTGACCAGCATCGCGGCGATCATGGCGCGTTGACCCATGCCGCCCGAAAGGGCTGCCGGGTAGTTGGAATAGACACGTTGCGGATCGGGCAGTCCGACCTTGGAAAGCATCTCCAGCGCCTGCTCTCGGCGCTGCGCTGCAGAGAGCTTCGTGTGCAGCAACAGCGCTTCCTCGACCTGTCGTCCGATTCTGTGGGCCGGGTTGAGCGAGTATTTCGGATCCTGCAGCACCAGGCCGATACCGCTGCCTCTCAGCCGGTTCCAGGCGGAAGGCGAAAGCCCGGTCAGGTCCCGCCCGTCGAACGCCATTCGCTGAGCCTCGATCCTCGCTGCGCGCGGCAGCAATCCCATGATGGCCCGTCCGGTCATCGACTTACCGGACCCGGATTCGCCGACCAGTGCCACGACCTCACGACCAACGTCGAATGAGACGCCGTCGACGACACTGACCGGCCCCTGTTCGGACGGGAATGAAATTTGGAGGTTTCTGATCGTCAGCAGCGGCTCAGCCATGTCGCGGATCCAGGATGTCGCGCAAGCCGTCGGCGAGCAGGTTGAAGGCGAGCGACGTGATGAGGATGGCAAGGCCGGGCGTTGCCGCGATCCACCACTGATCGAAGATGACCTGCGTGCCATCAGACACCATCGAACCCCATTCCGCCGTCGGCGGCCGGACGCCAAGTCCGAGGAAGCCAAGGCCGGCGGCGGCAAGGATGATGCCTGACAGATCGAGTGCGAGGCGGACGATGGCCGATGGCAGGATCAATGGCAGGATGTGCCCCCAGAGCAGGCGGATGCCCTTGATGCCGACCATTTCGGCAGCGGCCAGATAGTCGCTGCGGCGAAGAGCCGCCGTCTCGACACGGGCCTGGCGGGCGTAGGCTGGCCAGCTCGTCAGCGCCAGCGCCAGCGCTCCGTTGATCAGCCCTGGCCCCATGATCGCGACGAAGGCAAAGGCAAGCAGCAGCCGTGGGAAGGACATGACGATGTCGGTGATCCGCATCAAGAACCGCTCCGTCAGCCCGCCGAAGAAGCCGGCGACGATGCCGACGGCAATGCCGAGCGGCGCCATCAGGAGAACCACGATCAGCACCAGCAGCAGCGTCGGCCGGGCACCGTAGATCAGGCGTGAGAGGATATCGCGGCCGAAGGCATCTGTACCAAGCCAATGGGCGGCCGTTGGCGGCATCAGGCGGCTCGCCGTTTCCTGCAGGGTCGGATCGTACGGCGCAATCACGGGTGCCAGGAGTGCTGCAAACAGAATGACCAGGACGACGACAGCGCCTGTCGCCGCGGATGGTGAGCGAAGCAGCCGCTTCGAAAAGGAGGGACTGGAGACCGTCGTTTGCACGATCGCGCTCATCGCTTTTTTCCCGCCTCAAGGTTGGAGACGGCAAGGTCCGTCAAGGCATTCAGCAGCACGAAGGATGAGCCGACGACCAGCGTCGCGCCGAGGATTGCCGGCATGTCGCCGGCAAACATCGCCGTCGTCAGATAGCGTCCTATGCCCGGCCAGGCGAAGACCGTTTCGGTCAGCACCGCGCCTTCGAGGAGGCTTGCGTAGGCCAATGCTATGACTGTGAGCAGCGTGCCCGAAACGTTCGGCAGGATGTGTACAAACACGATGCGGCGGATGCCGGCACCTTTGGCGCGGGCCGTCGTCACGTATTCCTGGCCAAGCTCGGTGAGGATCGAAGCACGCGTCAACCGCGATATCGAGGCGAGCGCGTGAAACGCAAGCACCGTGGCCGGCAAGGCGAGGTGAGCAAGCGCGTCCCTGAATGCACCTGTCTTGCCTGACATCCACGTGTCGATCAACGCGAAGCCGGTGACCGGCTTGACGGTATATTGAAACACTACATCCGCCCTGCCCGGCCCCGGCGCCCAATGCAGCCGGGCGTAAAATAGCAATAGCATCAGGAGCCCGAGCCAGAAGATCGGCACGGAATAACCGATGAGGGAGACGAAGCGAGCGATCGTATCGACCCATGTTCCCTGACGCATGGCGGCCGCGATGCCAAGCGCCAGTCCGAGCATGGCGCCGATAACAATGGCGGCAGTTGCGAGTTCGATCGTAGCCGGAAAGGTGCGGGCGATGTCGCGTGCGACGGGCTGCCCGGTCGAGATCGACTGGCCGAAATTGCCGGAGAGCGCCGTCTCGATGTAGCGCAGGAACTGGATAGGGAGCGGCTGGTCGAGGCCGAGCTGCACCCGCGCCGCGTCATAGGTCGACTGGCTGGCATGGTCCCCGACGAGCTGCAGCGCCGGGTCGATCGGCGATAGGCGCGTCATCGCAAAGGTGACCAGCGCCAGTCCGAACAGCGTCAGCGCGAAGGACCAAAGCCATTTGAAAAACGGCCAGACGAACGACAACTCCCGCCAGGCTTTCTTCTGGCGGGAGTCGTTCATGTCGGCGTTCAATGGTGTCGCCGCTTGCGGCACTTATTTTTCTACCTTGTCGTAGTAGACCTGATCTGCATTCAGGCCCTGAGCATAATTCTTCACCTTGTCGCTTAGCACGACCTGATCATTGCCTTGAAGCATAAAGACGAAGGGCGAACTAGCCTGGATTTTCTTCTGCAGGTCCTGATAGAGCGTGACGCGCTTTGCCGCGTCCTGTTCCTTGACGGCTGCGAGCGTCTCGTCGGTCAGTTCCGGGATCACCCAGCCGGCGTACTTGGCAGCCGTGTTGGTGGAGTTGTCGCGGTTGATCGCAAAGGCACTGGCGTTGGAGTGCGGGTCGAAGTAGTCCGGGATCCAATAGCGCAGCGTCATTTCGAACTTGCCGGAACGGCCACGTGCATAGATGTCGCTCGCGACACCCGGCTGGATGTCGAGCTCGATGCCAGCCTTGGCAAAGGTCGACTGCAGCGACTGGGCGATTGACAGGAACGGCTGATCGTTGAAGACGATGAATTCGACCTTGAACGGCGTCTTGATCCCGGCGTCTGCGAGAATCTTCTTCGCCTTCTCGACATCAAGCTTGAACGGCGTATCGGTCAAGGCACCGGGGAAGCCGACAGGCAGGAAGGCCTGGTGGACATTGCTCTGGCCGCGCAGGAGATCCTTGGAGATGCCGTTGTAATCGACGAGATAGCGGGCAGCTTCCCAGAAAGCCGGCTTGCCCAGCGTCTCGTTTGCCTTGCTGTTGATCAGGATGTAATCGCTGCGGGCAGACGGTACCGACAGCACCTTGACGCCGCTCTTGTCTTTCAGCGCATCGATCTGGTCGGCGGCCAGGCCGCGGGCAATGTCGGCGTCGCCCTGCTCGACGAGGAGCCGGCGGGCGCTGACATCGGGCACATTGCGGATGATGACGCTTTCGAGCTTCGGCTTGTCGGTGGAATTGGCGTTCGCCTGCAGCACCAGCGCCTCATGCGGCGTGTAGGTGGCGATCGTGAACGCGCCGCTGCCGGCCGAATTGGTCTTCAGCCAGGCGTTGCCGAAATCGTTGTCCTTGGCTTCGGCCGCGACCGTCTGTTCGTCGACCACAGAGGCAATCGGCGCCGTCAAAAGCGAGAGTGCGAAGCCGGCGCCGACGTCGGCGCTCCAGGTGAGCTTGACGTGCTTGTCGTCCACCTTGGTCACGGCGGCATCGACATTGTCGGCAGTCCAGCCGAGCTCGTTCAGGATGAAGGCCGGCGATTTGTTGAGCTTTACAGCGCGTGTCAGCGAAAACACGACATCCTCCGGACGAACGCGGTTGCCTGAGGCAAACTTGGCGTCGGCCAGCGCAAATGTCAGGCTATTGCCGTCGCTGCCGGGCTCCCAGGAAGCGGMAAGCGCAGGCTCGATTTTGGTGCCGTCATCGCGATTCGACTGCACGAGGCGCTGGTAGAGGTTGTTGAACGACTGCACCGTCGTGAGCTCGAAGCCCTCTGCCGGGTCGAAGCTGACGGCATCGTCGATCGACTGGGCAACGACGAGAACGTTCGGCGGCGTTTCGGCGTGGGCAAGGGTTGCCCCGAAAGCGAGCGCGAGGCCGAAGACGCTGCCGAGCAGGCGCGAACGGCTGGTGATGATGGACATGTCAAACTCCCTTGGTGAAATTTTGTTGTTGGATATGGGTCAGTCGGCGGTTTCGGCGAAAGCTTCGAGCTCAGGATCGAAGTCGATCTCCACCACATTGTTAAAGACGGCGGTGGCGAGCATAATGCCGGCAAAGGCGACGAGGTCGACCAATGTCTTGGCGTCGTAGCGGGCTTTCAGCCTTGTCCAGACATCTGCCGGGATTGCATTGGAGTCGGAGACGATCGCCTTGCCGAAGGTATCGAGAAGCGTTTCCTCTTCCGAAAGCTCCAGCGCATCGGGGTTGAATCCGGCGTTGACCAGCGCGCGGCGGAAGAAGGTGACGGCGATCTTCGATTTGCTGGTCTTCGAAATGGCGTGCGAGAAAATCCATATCGAACGGTCGTCGAGGGATCCAAGCTCGGCGCGCAGCGTGAACCACTCCGCATAGATACGGTGGGCGGTCGGCGAATGAAGCAATGTCCGCTTCATATTGGTCATGCGGCCGCGGATCCTAACTTCTTCGTCGTGCGCACACTTGATGTCTTCGGACGCGGTGTCGTAGTCGATCTGCGGGATGTGGCTCATGATGCGTGCTTTTTGAACATGTGGCAAAACTATCCGGTGCCCGGCAAAATAGGCAGTCCGTCTTAGTCTACCTTTTTAGTGTTTTTTCGAAAAAATTTGCGCGGGAATCATCAGATCAAAATGTTCATTGCGACTGAGATATATCACGGAGCGTCCATTGCGCCACTCCGCTAGGCAGCATGGATTTCCGACGCGGGCAATGAAGATGCAATTCGAAAGTGGTTCTTGCCCTCGGTTTTGGCACAATATAGCGCTCTGTCTGCTGCGGCAAAAATGTCTTTTGGCGCCAGATCCCTGGCGCCAAAAGCGACACCGACTGAAGCGCCGATGGCGATACGTTGCCCGTTGTAGCCAAAAGAGCCGCCGAGGGATGTCACGATGATATCGGCAACCCGTTCCGCATCCTCGTCGGAGGCGCAAGAATGCAAAACCGCAAACTCGTCTCCGCCGATCCGCGCGACGATCTCCGCGCGCTCGAGCGCCTGAAGCAGCCGACTGGCTGCTTCCCTGAGGCATTCGTCGCCTGCTTGGTGCCCCAGCCTGTCGTTGACCTGCTTGAAACCGTCGAGATCGGCGAGGAAAAGCACGACGGCATTTCCAGGCGTGTCGACGCTGCATAGGGCCTGAAACTTTGATTGAAACTGGACGCGATTGGGAAGGTCGGTCAATACGTCGAATTCAGCAAGATGCCTGATTTCATCGAACATCATTTTCTCAGCCGTGATGTCCTGTTTCATCCCGAATATCCGGACGGGCACATCGTGTTCGCATTCGACCGTGGCCGTGATCCGTATCCAGCGGCGGTTGCCCTTGGCGGTGACGATTTCCGCGTCGAGGCTAAACCCGTCGTGCTTCTCGATCGCCAGGTTCCGCAACCTCGTCAACTCGGCGAGCGATTTCTCAGAGTAGAGCCTTACGATCTCGTCGCGTCTCAAAGGGTAGCCCGGCGGCAGGTCGAAAAGTTCGTAGACCATGTCGGTCCAAGTCAGGCGCTCATCGTGTAGGTCGCATTCCCACACGCCAATGCGTGCGGCCTTTGACGACCTGTCGAACAGCTTCTTGAGATGAGCGAGCTCGACCGACGTGTCCGGCACGAAAGCACCGTATTTTCGACTGCGAGGCGAGGTATCATCGGAACGCCGGGAGACGTTGTTCCATTGACGTCCAACCTGTGACCTGAGTTCATGAACAATCGCCGAAAACATGTGTGGTCCTTGCAGGAGCAAAAAAGGGCGTCATGCCACCATCGCTTTATGCTGGACGGGAAAGGTTGACGTTCTACCTTCGGCGCCCGTCTTCCACTGATTTCTCGGCAAAAGTATTCGCGATGGCTAAATCAGCGTTAAAGCGGACCGCCCGCCGTTTGCATGGCGTTCGGCAACGCAACTTAGCGTGCAGTCGAGCGCTTCGCCGCTTTGCGGAGCGGCTTTGCTTCGGCCTCTATTTCGCGCATCAGCCGTCCCATCGCTCTCAGTCGTTCGATCATGTCGCTGCCGTCCGCCGACGCTTTCGTCAGCTCGAGCAGCTGGTGTTCGCGCGCTGCTTGCTGCCAGTGATCGTCACCGCGACCTTCCGGCCGGCCTTCGGATTCCCAAAGCGCATAGGCGCGCTGACTGATCCAATCGTCCTTGCTTAAAAACATGCATGACCTCGAACAACGGCGGAATGAAAAGCAATGCATCGAGGCTCGCAAATGGAGCTTAGGAAGTCGTTACTCTGAAGGCTTATTCTGATCGGATAGTCCTCGCAGATCAAACCGCGGACCATTTTACACCTTGGCTGCGATCTGCCTCTCTTCCTCCGGAAGCCAGCAGTGATAGAGCGGGTGGTCAGACAGGATCGGCAAGGGGGTTGGAAGTCCCGTGCGTTGCGAGTGGTAGGCTGCCGTGACGAGCTCCAGCGAATTGCGGGCGTCTTCAAGTGTCACCGGCGGCGCCTCGCTGCGCATCAATGCCTGGTGGAAGAGTTCGAACTGGCGCGTGTACCCGTCTTCCTTGTGCTCATAGCCCGCCAACGCCTGATCGACGCGCTTCTGGTGCTCCTCGTCGCCGGCGACAAAGGTCCACGGGTCACGGCCCATCGTATAAGGCTCAAGGATACTCTCGACGACGAGATTGTTGAAGCAGAAGCGAAGGCGCGAGATCTCCTTGCGCGAGCCGAGCGTCATCGACAGGCTTGCAAGCGAGCCGTTCTTCATCTTCACTGAAAGGGCAGCCGTATCTTCTACCTCGATCGGGTTTGCCAGCGTCGTGCCATAGGAGAAGATCTCGGCACAGGCGCCATGCACGTAGTTCAGCATGTCATGGGCATGGATCGCGTGGCCGAGCAGTCCGCCGCCCAGTTCGGTTGCCCACTTGCCGCGCCACGGCACCGCGTAATAGTCCGGCCCGCGCCACCAGTGTGTTTCGATCGTCGTCAGAAATGGACTCCCGGTGAGACCAAGATCGATGAGCATCTTCAGCTTCTGCAAACCCGACCCATAGCGATACTGGAAGATCGGCATCAACTTGGGGCCTTCGGCCCTTGCCACGATCCGGCTCATCTCGTCCACCTCGGCGATGGAGCCGAACAGCGGCTTTTCACAGATCACGTGCTTGCCGGCCTCAATCGCCTTGCGGCAGAGCTCGAAATGCGAACTCGGGGGCGTGCAGATATCGATCACGTCGAGGTCGGCACGGCTGATCAGCGTTTCCGCATCCTGCGTATAGTCCGGAATGGCGAATTCCTCGCATAGGGCCATGCCGCGCTCTTCATCGAGCGAGCAGAGAACGGGGACCTCGAACAACTCCCTGTTCCATGCAAAGCCTGTCAGATGGCGGGACGCAATGCCTGCTCCGATGACGCCGACGCGCAGTTTCTTTGTCATTCCGGGATCCTCACCTTGCGCCCAGCCTGGCAGCCTTGGCCTGCGCCTCCAGCGAAAGCCGGCAGACCTCGAAGACATGCCCGTGGGTCATCGTGGTTTGCGTGCGGTCACGGACATCGGCCGTGAAGGCATCGAAATAGTCCAGCTTTTCGTCGCTGCAATCGATGTGGGTYGTTTCCTCGCCGTTGACGAGGAAGAGATGATCCTTGCCCGGACGACCGGCGATATCGATATACTTGCGCAGTTCGATATAACCCTGAGTGCCTAGAATGGTCAGCCGCCCGTCGCCCCAGGTCGGCAGCGCGTCCGGGGTAAACCAGTCGACACGGATATAGCCGGATGCCTTATCAGACCGAAGCAGCACCTCGCCGAAATCCTCAAAGGCCGGCCTTTGCGGCATGGCGAAGTTGCCGACCGAGCTTGCGACGACTTCCCCGCTCGTGGAGCCGGTATAGAAGAGGAACTGGTCGACCTGATGCGAGGCGATATCGACGATGATACCGCCGAATTTCACGGGATCGAAGAACCATTCGGGCCGCGTCGGTAGTTGCAGGCGGTGCGGCCCCATGCCGATCGTCTGGACGACGGTGCCGATCGCGCCGTCCTTTACCAGCTTGCCCGCCTTGACGGCGGAACGCACGCAGTGGCGCTCGGAGAAGCAGATCGAGAAGATACGGCCGGTCTCAGCCACCGTCCTCTTTACCTCGTCCAACTGCGCGAAAGTGGTCACCCCCGGCTTGTCGGTCATCACGTCCTTGCCGGCCCGCATGGCGCGAATGGCGAGATCAGCCCGATCGCAAGGGATAGCGGCAATGCAGATCACATCGATCGAAGGATCTGAAAACAGCGTCTCCCGGTCGATCTGCGGCGCGTCCGGATAGGTCTGCCGGAAGGCCTCGCGCAGCGCCGGCACCGAGGTTTGCGGGCAATAGCCGACGAACTCTCCGCCCGCCGCAACCAGACCCTTCACATGATCGAGGGTATGCCCATGGTCGATCCCGACGACTGCAAATCTCAGCATGACAACAACGTCCTCCTTGGAAACGCATCTCGCCCGGACCTCAGGTCCCTGGGCGATCTCCTCGCGGCAAAACAGACAGCGAAAGCCATGTTCTGTCAAGGCCACTGCAACGCCTTCACTCGTCGCAAATCACCTTAACTCAATGATTTTGATATATAAAAATTTGTATCTAAATAGTTATTTACTAACTGAATTGCGCATGCCGTCCCACCCATTTTGGTCGACTGGTGGTAAGCCCGCGAAGGTTTGCGCTCCAGCCGGTGGTCTTAACGTTTCCTCGCGTTAGGTCTGAACCTGAAGTTTTCGCGCTCGAAGTCGCAGGGACCGGAAAACCATGCTTCGCGTCGGACAACGGTGGGAAACAACCTCACCGGTTCCAACATTTCAAGGTGAAAAAACCCCAGACCCGACGTGCATGAAAGAGTCGCCCTGTCTGAGACGCTCCCTTTCGACATCAAAGTCGTGGGCGAAGATCCAGTACTTTGGCCTCAGGCCCACCTCCGCACCAAGTGACGTTTCGAGCCTCACACCTCTTCCTCCAGCGTTGTCGCAAGTTGCGCCGCGACGAGAAGTGCTCCTGTGTCCGGATGTCGCCGCGGATTGCCAAGGATGCGGCGCGTCGTCGTTTAGCTGCGCCGTCGCGGCGCGGCGGAAGAACCATAGGATTGGAAGCACGGCACCTGCTTTCCGATCCTTGACACGAGAGGCAACCGATCCCCGCCACTGTTGTCCAAGTGGCTCGCTAAGCTGGCATTTGGACCTGACACCACGCCGGCAATAGGCGCTCTCCCATGGACGGCCTTAGGTGAAATACTTAAGCGGGGAAGTTACGATCGGCGAATTTGCCGAATGCATTCAGAGTTTATCGATAGCGAGGAAGGACTATGCCAGTTTTTCGATTTCGCAGTAGACGATGCTGCGGTTTCCGCCGGACCATACTGAAACCTTCCCATTCGCGCCGGACAGACTTTCATTCGCAATCATCCGCATGTCACGTTCCGAACGGAGCAGCAGCGCCCAATTCATGAACGTCTCCATGTAGCCATCGACGTCGGTCTCCGGTGAGAAGTTGGCAAACAGAAACGACCCGCCAGGCTTCAGGATGCTTAGGCATTTTCTGGTCAACTTCACTGCGACGGCGTCGGGCAGGTAGTCGTACAGGCCTGCCGCATAGGCAAAGTCGAATGTCCCCAAGGAGTGCCTTCCTCCGAGCAGCGATCTGACTGACCCGTTTATTGCCTCGACCGGAGTGCCCCCGAAATCGCGAGCAACAGTTCCAACGCTCATCGGGTCCTGGTCAAAAGCCACCCACCGCTTGATGGCGTCAGCCGCTAAAGCGTCCGACAGCGTCCCCTCACGAAGATGGCCCGATGCGATGGCAAGCACATCGATCGGTCCAGGTCGTTTCGAAGCGACTTCGTCGACGCGTCGCGCGAGGATATCTCGACGTTCCCTTACCGCGACGGACGACGACGCGTTTTTGGTATAGTCATAGATCGCCTTTCCCAAATCGCTCGAGGCTTTTACGGCGCCCTCGATCTCAGGCCTTTCATAGATGAAATCCAGAAGATGGGCATCGCCAGAATAACCGCGTGGCTTTTCGAACGACCAGCGGGTCAACGGGTCTTGATGTAGAAAGTGTGCAACCGGGTGGGCTTGCGCAATCGGCACTATGACGTCCCACACTTCCAGATGAAAGCGACGACGTATCTGATGTAAAGCTTGGGTGAGACGCTCGACTATCGCGTGGGCGACGACGCCGGATCTGAACTGACTGAGTGACACGTCAAGCGCGATGGCGAGTTCGGCTTTGGCAAGAACAAGGTGACCGGGATCTGGCGCAGCGGCCCTCCGCGCTGTCTGACGGATTTCGCCAGGTACAACAAGACTTTCACCATCCAATACAAGGCTTTGTGCCATTTCGAGACCCCTTTGTCATAGCGTTAAGCATAATCAACCTCGAAATTGGATGCGACTAGAATCTGCACGGAATAGGGGTAATTTTGCTGTTGTGTAAGAGATTCTGTCGCTCTAAGGATGCAACGGAATAGGACGAACCGGTCGCGGGTTGCTAGAAGTAACTTTTGGAGGGCGCCGAAGCATGACTTACCTTTTACTATGTTCAGATCGCTATTATTGGGGTTCTGTTGTATGAATATGGCATATGCTGATGTGCCTTTAGGCGACCCCGCCGCTCTCTTTTCATTTGCCGAGGCCCGCAAGTCTCTGGAAACTGAAAATGATGTTATTCGGAGGCGAAGCTCGCGACGCGGCCTCTGGATCGCGGTGGCAGTTTACCTGACATTCGCGGTGCCCGATCAGTGGCTTATTCCCGACGTTGCTCCCGTGACGATCGCCGCGCGATTCGTCGTTGCGGCGATAGCACTCCTGGCATTCGAGGCCCTACGACTTGCAAAGGCGACGACTGTTTGGTTGGACATCACCTGTGCCTCGGCCCTGGTAGTTGGATACATCGGCTGGCTATGCCCCGCGATCGCTACCCACGACGCGACCGCCATGTCGTACTACATGATATTTGGCGCGATCTTCATGATGGGCGCCAATCTCTTTTTCAGCTTCCCCTTTCGACTGTCGGTGATCACCTCCGGCCTCGTGCTATGCGCGTTTTTCGTGACGATCGGAGTGTTCTTTGCTTCAAGCCCTGCCTACAAGCTCGCATTTGGGCTGTTCTATGTTTCGTGCTTTGTCTTTACGTCTTTCGTAAATTGGCGATTGAACTTGGAGCGCCGCAACGTCTTGCTCAATGCGGCGGAAGCTCGCCATCAGCATTGGGAAGCGTCGGAACGAGGCAGGTCGTTGCTGGAGCTTTCACACACCGACTACCTGACGGGGATCAAGAATAGACGCGCGCTAGATCGGCGCCTCGACGAGTGCTGGGGCGCCTGGAAAAACGAGCGTCGCGACTTTTCCGTGTTTCTAATCGACGTCGACTTCTTCAAGCGCTTCAACGATCGCTATGGGCACCAGGAAGGCGACCGATGCCTGACAGTTATCGCCAAGGCGCTGAAGGGCGTTGTGGAGCCGTCCGACGGCATGATCGGCAGGTATGGTGGAGAGGAATTCATCGTGGTCATGCCGGCCGCGTCTCCCAAGATCGCGTTGAGCCTAGCAGAGAGGATCAGAACGGAGGTTGAGTTTCTCGCGATTGCGCACGACGAGCGGCCGGATGACAAGTCGATCGTAACGGTCAGCGTTGGTGTCGCCTTCACACGCGAACAGGCAGGAGAGAAAGTCGAACGGATCGTTCGCGAGGCCGATCTCGCGCTCTACAATGCGAAAGCGAGCGGCCGTAACTGCGTTCGGACCTTCGATCCACTGTTGCCGCGCCCGGATGACAACGCTGGAAAACTCGTTCCGCTTCTGGCAGCCGCCATCGACCGGAAACTGGTATCGCTCGTTTATCAGCCGATATTCGACGTGACAAACGACAAGGCAAGAGCTGTCGAGGCTCTCATGCGCCTTAGGCTGCCGGACGGCACCGCGGTGTCGCCGAAAATCTTCATTCCGGTCGCAGAACGAACCGGCGCTATCCTCGAACTGGGAAGATGGGCGATCGAGACGGCGTGCCGCGACATCTTGATGAGCGACCGTATGGCGACGGTCAGCGTCAATGTATCTCCCATACAGTTGCGATCTCCCGGTTTCGCTGCCAGCGTTGCAGATATCCTCGCAGGATGTGGCGTCTCTGGATCCCGTCTGGCGTTGGAAGTGACCGAGGGCCTGGATATGGACATGCAGTCGGATGTGCTCAAATGCATCGCCGATCTACGAGCTCTCGGCGTCGAGATCTGGTTGGATGATTTCGGCTCCGGCTTCGCAGGACTGTCCTGGTTGCGAGCAATCGAGTTCCACACTGTGAAGGTAGATCGCATGTTTCTGCACGATTGCTCTAATCCACGCGGATTGGCAATGTTCCAGGACATGATCGCTCTCATCCGTAATCGGGGAAATACGATCCTGGTAGAAGGCGTGGAGACTGCGGCGCAGTTGTCGCTTCTCAAGAATCTCCGCATCGACCGCGTGCAAGGCTTTCATCTGGGGATGCCGGTCAGCGCAGAACTTTTGAACGCGGCGTAACTCTGGTTACGGCGGCGGCCTGACGGGATTGGCGTGGCTCGTACAAGGCAAAAGTAGAGCTGCCGAACTGTTTGTTCCTGCTTTCCGAACCGCGTCCGCAGTGAAGCATGTATAGGAGACTGGAAATATACCGTGGTGGGCCCGGCGGGACTCGAACCTGCAACCAGTCGGTTATGAGCCGACGGCTCTCACCATTGAGCTACAGGCACGCGCTAACTGAACATGGGTTTTGTTGGGTTTCACCAAGGCGTCTCCAAATCACGGCAAATGAAGAATAGGCGCCCGTTCGGCCTTGGTCGGCGCGGCAGCGATGGGAGCCACAGGATGGCTGGGCGACTGCCGCCTCATGTTGATGGTCGGCGGAATAGGGATCTGCTCGACCCTTGCACTTGCCGTCGTCTTCCAGAGTGGCGATGCGAACTATCTGTATGCCATTGATATTGTTTCGCATCTCGGGATGCGAATCGCTCGCAAGTGCAAACCTTCACGGGCGTGCCAGCCCGCGCGATTTGGTACAGGGCCTCCATGGTACAGTCGGGGACGAAGAGATGGTGGTCTTGGATGTTCGGTATCATCAGTGCAGCCGGACAGCTTGAAGCTCCCATCTGCGACTTAGCAAGCGGAGCAACGGATGCCTTGAAGAGCTTCAAGTCAATGAAAGTGGAAGCCAAACTGGCCTCAGGCGCCGTCGAACGCTTTGCTTTCCCCGACTATAATCGCTTCCAAATCAGCGAAACACAGAATACCTTCATCGTGCAACCCTTCATCCGCACGGTGTTTCCTGAGACTGTCAGGACGCCATCGAACGTTTTTTTGCTCTCGGGCTCTACGATGGTACCGGTAAAACTGCCGTTCCTTCGCTGGAACGAGCCGATCTGTTGGCCTGCGTGATCACCAGTTTTCATCGTTATGCAGTAGCTTTGGCCGCACTGATCGATCACTGCGGTGGTTCCCACCTGCGTCTTCCAGGTGCCGATGACGGGCTCTTGAGCCCAGGCAATAGCGGTGCTTAGCGCCAGAAGCGCTGCCATGGGTATCAGTCGTTGCATGGTTCGCTTCCCCTCGTTGTTGAGGTTCGGGGCGAAGGTCGCCGGTACGACCTGAAGCCAGCAACCATACCCCTCAAACGCGCTCCGATCCAGAGCACGTCTCCCTCGCCGGCTCTCCGGCGAGGGAGTGGACAGCGCAGCGGCGCAGCCCGAGGTGGACCGGCTATGCGCGAAACGGGCAAACCGGCACCCGTTCTCAACGAATTCCAGTTCGCCCGCTTCGCGTCTCAACCCGTGATCGGCGTTATGCTTCCAGCCATTTCACCTGTTCTGGTGTCAGCTTGATGTCGAGTGCCGAGAGGCTGTCTTCGAGCTCGGCAATGGTGCGTGGTCCGATCAGCGGAATAACCGGGAACGGCTGGGCGATGACATAGGCGAGCGCGATATGTATCGGGCTGCGTCCAAGCCTGTCGGCCAGTTCGATCGCCCGGTCACGACGTTCGAAGTTGCGGTCGGAATACCAGCAACGCACGATCTCCTCGTCATCGAGCTTGTCGCGGCCAGCGCGGTCGGTGAAGAAGCCACGGCCCTGGCTCGACCAGGCGAAGTTTGGCACCTGCCTGGCGTTCAGCCACGTCTTCCACTCGTCGTCGGAAGAGGTCACACATCCTGCCCAGATCGGATCCAGCATCTCGGCCAGCGAGAAGTTGTTGGAAAGAGCCGCAGGTGCGACCTTGCCGTTCTTCGTCGCATAGGCTGCTGCCTCATCCATCCGCTCGCGTGTCCAGTTCGAGCCACCGAAGATGCCACGAATGCGGCCGCGCTTCACTTCCGCATCCATGGCGTCGACGAATTCGCCGACCGGTATGTCGGTGTTGTCCCGGTGCATGAAGTAGATATCGACGTAGTCGGTCTTCAGCCGGTTCAGCGACTGGTCGAGCTGCTTGGCGATCACATCAGGATAGCAGAGCGGTGAATGCGCACCCTTGCCGATCAGCACGATGTCTTCGCGCGACACGTTGCGGCTCGTATGCCAATCGCCGAAAATGCTCTCAGTCTTGCCGCCTCCATAGACGAAGCCGGTGTCGAAGACGTTACCGCCGGCTTCATAGAAGGCATCAAGGGTCAGCGATGCCGCCGCGAAGTTCGGGAAGAATTCGAAGCCGAGGGTGACGACCGAGGCCGGCTTGGCAATGCCGGGGATCTGGCGCTTCGGAATGCTGTCGCCGCGACGCACAGTGCCGCCGGCGAGATTGGTCGTGCGCTTTCCAGCCTTCTCGACACTGTATTCCAGGCCGATCGAGGCGCGCCACTGATCGAGCACGCGCAGATTGCCGAGGGAATCGACCCAGCTCATACCGGGCGAAGCGAATTCCTTCTCGCCGGCACGGATGGCATCGCCCGCTGCATCGACCTCGAAGGAATAGAGCCAACGCTCCTCCTTGACCTCGATCGTCTGCTGCTCGTTGCCCTTGAAGATTTCTATCTTGCCGACGCCGCCCTTGTGGCCGGAGGCAAACCAGAAATCCTTGACCTCGATGCGTCCGTCGGATCCGATGATCCGCAGCGTGTTGTCCTGATTTGCCATGATCGAGCACGACACTTCGGCAATGACGCCGTTCGGGAACTTCAGGACGGCCGAGGCCCATTCGTCAACGCCGGACTGACCTAGGTGGGCGACGCCCGCCACCTTTTCCGGCTCCAGGAACGGCTTGCCTTCGGTAGCACCGGCAATCAGCCGCGCCATCGAGACCGGGTAGCCGCCGACATCGAGAATACCGCCGCCCGCGGCATCGTTGGCGAAGAGACGATGCTCCGGCTTGAAGCCACCCATGTTGAAGCCGAAGCTGGAGCGGATGATGCGCACCGTTCCGATGACGCCGCTCTTCACCAGCTCGACGATCTTGGCCGTCTGCGGATGAACGCGGTACATGAAGGCTTCGCCGGCAAAGACGCCGGCCTTCTTGGCTTCGTGATAAATGACGTCGGCGTCATAGGCAGAGAGCGCGATCGGCTTCTCGACGAGCACGTGCTTGCCGGCGCGGATTGCCTTGATTGCCCATTCGGCGTGGCCGGTATGCGGCGTGGAGATATAGACGGCGTCGATTTCGCTGTCCTTCAGGAGCGCTTCGTAACCGTTGACGATGCGGGCGCCGGGGAAATTGTCGCCAAGGCCGGGCTTGTCGGGATTGCGCGTCGCGATGGCCGCGAGCTTGCCGGTGCGCGAATGGGCGATGCCGTCCGCAAAGGTGCGCGCGATGGTGCCTGGACCGATGATACCCCAGCGAATCGGTTGATCTGAGCTCATGGAAATTCCTCTTTCAGTGCTTGGTCTTGGGATGGATATGCAATCAGCGCAGCCGCTTGCCGGCGCTGTCGAACAGGAAGGTGCGTTTGGCCGAAAGGCCGACGGTCAGTCGGTCGCGGTTGCCCACTGTGCGCGACTCCGGCCGCTCGATGATCAACTGCTCACCGCCTGCCGTGGTGGCATAAATGTAGCTGGTGTTTCCGAGATGCTCCGCGACATCGATGCTGACTGTTAGGTCCGCATCTCCCTTGCCGGCGTCGGCGAAATGCTCCGGCCGTATGCCCAGCGTCACCGGCATGCCGGTTGCGACGGGGCTTGCAACCGGCATGGCAAGGCGAACGCTTTGGTCGTCGACAAGAGCGACAGTCGCGGTGGTCACGTTCGTCTCGATCACCTGGGCCTTGAGGAAATTCATCTTCGGAGACCCGACGAAACCCGCGACGAACTGATTGGCGGGGTTGTCATAAAGATCGAGCGGAGCACCGATCTGCTCTATGTTGCCGGCCCGCAGCACCACGATCTTGTCGGCAAGCGTCATGGCCTCGGTCTGGTCATGGGTGACGTAGATCATCGTCGTGCCCAGCTGTTTGTGCAGGCGGGAGATTTCGACGCGCATCTGGACGCGCAATTCGGCGTCGAGGTTGGAGAGCGGTTCGTCAAACAGGAATACCTGCGGTTCGCGCACGATGGCGCGGCCGATGGCGACGCGCTGGCGTTGGCCGCCGGACAGCTGCTTCGGCCGCCGATGCATCAGTTCGTTGATCTGCAGGATGTTGGCGGCATGCTTGACGCGCTTTTCGGTATCCTCTTTCGGATTGCCGTTCATGCGAAGGCCGAAGCTGAGGTTCTGCTCGACCGTCATGTGCGGGTAAAGCGCGTAGGATTGGAAGACCATGGCGATGCCGCGATCGGCGGGCTCGACATCGTTGACCACCTTGCCGCCGATATTGATCTCGCCGCCCGAGGTCTCCTCCAGTCCGGCGATCATGCGCAGCAGCGTAGACTTGCCGCAACCGGACGGGCCGACGAAAACGACGAATTCCCCGTCCTTTACCTCGAGGTTTGCGCCATGAATGATTTCCAGTGCGCCGAAGCGCTTGACGACGTTTTTCAGTGAAAGCTCAGACATCAGGTGTTTCCCGACTATTTGACTGCGCCGGCTGAAATGCCGGCTATGAAGTGACGCTGCAGGAACACGAAGACGACCAGGATCGGAGCCGTGAGGAGCAAGGCCCCTGCCATGATGCCGCCCCAGGAAACCTTGGTGAGGCCGAGCAGGGTTCCGAGCGCCACCGGTGCCGTCATCATTCCAGGCTTGGAGTTGATGAGCAGCGGCCAGAGATAGTTGTTCCAGGAGGCCAGGAAGAGGATGATCGCGAGGGCTGCCATCGTCGGCCTCGCCAGCGGCAGGGCAATGCGCAGGAAGATCTGCCACTCCTTGACGCCCTCGACGCGGGCCGCATCGAAAAGCTCGCCCGGCATCATCGAGAAGGCCTGGCGCATGAAAAGCACGCCGAGCGAATTGAAAAGCGGCGGCACGATCAGGGCTATCCAGGTGTTGGCGAGCTTGAACTCTCGGGCGACCATGATGAACTGCGGAATGACGACGACGGCAAACGGCAGCGTGATCGTACCGAGGATGATCGCGATGACGATCGACCGGCCGACGAAGCGATAGCGCGCCAGCGCCCAGCCTGCCATCGACGTCAGCAGGACCGAACAGAACGTGTAGATCGCGGCGACGCCGATCGAGATGATCATGGCGCCTACGAAATCGGTGTCCGCCTGAAGGTTCCTGAAGTTTTCGATCAGGTTGGTCGACGGCAAAAGCACGATGTCGGGGCTGAAGATGCCGTAGTCAGGCATTGTCGCAAACACGAACATCATCCAGATCGGAAAGAGCCAGATAATCGCAAGCGGCGTCAGCGCAGCATGCAGAGCGATTTTGCGGATCAGAAGGGATTGCGACTTGGACTTCATTTCTGTTCCCTCCCGACCCACAGATTGAGCAGCGAGATTGCGATTGCCAGAGCTGCCATCGTGTAGGCGACCGCCGAGGCGTAGCCGAAGTTCAGCGACAGGAAACCCTGGCGATAAAGGAGAAGGCCGAGCGTTTCCGTGCCGCCGCCGGGACCGCCGCGATTGGTGATCAGGAAGGGCTCGGTGAAGAGCTGCATCGTGCCGATGACAGACAGGATTACGCAGAACAGAATGATCGGCTTCAACAGCGGCAGCGTGATGTGAATGAACTGTTTCGCCTTCGACACCTTGTCGAGGGTCGCGGCTTCGTAGACATCTTCCGGAATGGACTGCAGCCCTGCCAGAATGATGATGGCGTTGTAACCGGCCCAGCGCCAGGTCACCGCGAGAATGATGAGCGCCATGGCCGCATGGCTTTCGGCAAACCACGACACAGGCGCGATCCCGACCGTACCAATCAGCTTGTTGATGATGCCGAAGTCCATATTGAACATCAGGCGGAAGACAGCCGCATAGGCGACTTCACCGACCACGACCGGCGCAAAGAATGCGAAGCGGAAGATGGCGCGTGCCTTGAGCAGCGGCGAATTGAGCAGGACCGCCATGACTGTCGCGAGCGCAATCATCACCGGGACCTGGATCAACAGGATGATCAGCGTGTTGTAGAGCGCGTTGTAGAACGCCGGGTCGCCGAACAGGCGTCCCCAGTTGGCCTGAACGCTGAATTTCCACGGATTGACGCGGGTGTTCTGGAACGAGATCAGGAACGAATTGATGATCGGCCATACCCAGAAGGTGGCGAAAACCAATAGATAAGGGGCAAGGAACGCGTAGGCGCTCCGGTTTCTGAGCGGCATGAGGCCTCCTCCTTACGAACGCACTGGGGGTGAAGGCCGGGCGCGCATTGCGCGCCCGGCACCATCACTCACTGTGCGATCGGGAGACCCGTTGCCGAGGCGACCTGCTTGGCGGCGTCGTCAAGCGCTGCCTTCGCGTCAGGATATCCGCCGGCGAGATACTTCGTCTGCGTCGCTTTGTAGATGGCGTCCGCATCCGTCTGGAAGGCCGTACCGCGGCTGGGGACGATCTTCGGCAGGGTCGAAAGGATATCGGCCCAGAGCTTTTGGTCGCCCCAGAAGGACAGCGGCTCGTTGACGAACGGATCCTGCACAGCAGTCAGCAGCGAGGGAACGAGACCGAAGGATTTCAGCATAGTGACCTGGCCCTCGTTGGTGCCGAGCGCATAGTTCACGTAGGTCCAGGCGGCTTCCTTGTTCGGCGAGTTGGCGGCGATCGCGAGCGACGATCCGCCAAGGTTGGCCGCATGCGGGCCGTCCGCCGTGAGGCTCGGCATCATGTAGACGCCCCACTTGCCCTTCTCGTCCGGAGAGGTCGAGCGCACCGTGCCTTCGTACCAGCCGCCGTAGATCTGCGTTGCCACCTTGCCGGCGGTATTCGCCTGGATCTTCTCGTCCCAGTTGGCAGCGGTCAGCGTGCCGGCATCCTTCATCTGCTTCACTTTTTCAAGTGTCGCAACGCAGGCGGGCTGGTTGATCGTAATGTTCTGGCCATCTGCAGAGAAGTAGCCGCAGCCCTGCTCGTTTGCGATCATTCGGAACCATTCGCTGTCGCCGTTCAAATCGGCCTGCGACATCACCACGCCAGGATTGGCTGCGGAAATCTTCTTGCCGGCCGCGATGAAATCATCCCAGGTCTTGATGGTCGCCGGATCGACGCCAGCCTTCTCATAGAAATCGCGACGATAGAATGCTGCGACAGGACCAGAATCCCAAGGCATGGCGTAGGCGACGTCGCCAACTTCAAGCTCCGTGCGCTTGAACTCGGGGAATTTTGCCTGGATGTCGGCGGTGTAACCGAGGTCCTTCAGGTTGGCGAAGCAATCGGGGAACCGGCTCCAGAAGATCTCTGCTTCGAAATTCTCGACACTGACGATATCGGGCAGACCTTCGCCGCCGGCAGCGCAGGCGGCGAGCATTTTGTCGAAGACCTGTTGGTTTCCAAGGTCCTCCACCGTGACCTTGATGTCAGGATGCTGCTTGTTGAAGCCTTCGAGCGTGGACTTCAGCGCCGATGCGGCGACGTTCCAGCTCCAGATGGTGAGATTGGCAGGTTCCGCGTATGCAGAGCCAGATGCGAGCAGCGCGACCGCAGCGGTCACACCGATAAGTTTGAAGCGCATTGAAAATCCTCCCTTTTCAATTGCCGTCCCTTAGCGAACGAGGCTAGACTATCTGGAAGGGAGCCGCTGTCTCCTAAAAAGGGAACATGGATTTGGCGGAAAGTAAGATCGAACGAAGAGCTGTCTATCAGCCGGGAGCGAGCAGCATCGAAGGGCTGCCGACCGCACTCCAGATGTTTCACAATCACCCGTCCGTGATGCTGATGCCGCATTGGCATGTGCAGGTCGAGGTCAACTACATCATGCGCGGCAGCGTGCATTACCGGATGAACGGTCACGACATCAGCATGACTGCCGGAGACATGTGCCTCTTCTGGGGCGGACAACCACACCAGATGGACGAGTGCAGCGATGACGCGATCTATGCCGGGGGACATCTGCCGCTGGTCTATTTCTTCCGTATGCGTCTGCCGATCAATATTTCCAGCAGGCTCATGAAGGGCGAGATCCTATTCACATCGACGACCGACGCGGCGGACGCCGAGAACTTCCAGCGCTGGGTGCGCTACGCGAAATCAGGCGATCCGGCAAAGGCAGAACATGCCGTCGAAGAGATGCTGCTCCGGATAGAACGAATAGCACTTGAACCTTTTTCGATGCTTGCATCGAACGGGCTGTCCGATACGGACGACATCGAGCAGGCTTATCCGCAGTCGTCGCGCAGCGTCGCGCGCATGTGCGACTTCGTCGCCGCCAACTTCCTGCAGGAAATCGATTCGGTGGACATTGCCCGCGCCGCGGATCTTCATCCGAAATACGCGATGAACGTCTTCAAGAAGACGACAGGGATGACGCTCAGCAAATACGTCAACCTGCTGCGGCTTTCGCGCGCCCAGGCGATGCTGATGAAGGACGGCGCCAACGTCCTGCAGGTTGCGATGGACAGCGGTTTCGGCTCGATCAGCGCCTTCAACAAGTCCTTCCGCCATATTGCCGGCATGTCGCCATCGGATTTTCGTCGGGATGTGCGCCTGGTGACGCTGCACACGCCGGTGCCCTGAGGCTCTTTCGTCTCAAGCCGATTCGAACAGCTTGTAGAGCAGTTCGGCAGATGCCGACAGATCCCGGTCCTTGAGTTTCACGAGCCCGAAGTCGGGCACCGAGATATCGCCAGCAATGGATAGGATGCGCAGGAGACCGTGTTCTTCCATGAGCCTGGCAACAGGTTCTGCCAGGATGCCAAGGCGCTGGCTCTGCAGCATGAGAAGCATCGTCAGAAGCGCATCGGATGTGGAGACGACGCTTGACGGGACAATGCCATGGCGCCGTATGAAATCATCCACGACGTGGCGAAGAAACGAACCGTGCGGCTGCAGGACCCAGCTCTGCTGGCGCAGGTCATCTTCTGCAGCGACGGCTTTTTTTGCCAAGGGATGGTTCGCAGCGACGACGATCCTCAACGTTTCCTTCCCGAGGGGAATATGGTCGAACCAGAGTGGATTCATGCCGCTCGGAATGCGGCAAACCGCGAAGTCGAGGCGGCGGCTGAGGACGTCTTCCAAGAGCACGTCGCTGCTGCCCACGGTGATGCTGACGTCGATGGTCGGATGTGTCTCGAACAGCCGCTTGAGGGCCGGGGCGACATAGTCGGCTGCGGGCGTCATGATCGTGCCGAACGCGACGCTGCCCCCCTGCCCGGCCGCGGCTACCACCATCTCGTATTCCGCCCGCTGCGCCTCGGCCAGAAGCATCTTTGCGTGACGCACGATCACTTCACCCTGTGCAGTCGCGATCAATCCCCTGTTGTGCCGCTCGAAGAGCTGGTGCCCCGACATCTGTTCGAGCTCATTCAGCGTCCGCGACAGCGCCGGCTGGGAGACGCCAAACATTTCGGCCACGACGCCCAGTTTGCCATGCTCGCTCAGCGCCACCAGCATTCGCAAGTGCCGCAGCTTGAATCCGTCCAATCCCATGCACACCTCGCCTGATATAAGATATTTGCATACCAGAATACGAAAGACTGATTATACAATCCGGTATCGATCAGCTAAATGCATGACAACAACGGCGTCAACGCAAGGAAAATTACCGTGGTTGAGAAAACCCCTGTCCCGCACAGCCCAAACGCAATCCAGGAAAAGACCGAAGCGCCGCAGCTTCGCTCGAAAGCCTGGTTCGACAATCTTGCCAATCCGGACATGACCGCACTCTACCTTGAGCGCTACATGAACTTTGGTTTGAGCCAGGAGGAACTGCAGTCGGGACGGCCGATCATCGGTATCGCGCAGACCGGTTCGGATCTGTCGCCTTGCAACAGACATCACCTCGAACTGGCAAAGCGCGTGCGCGAAGGCATTCGTGACGCAGGCGGCATCGCCATCGAATTTCCGGTACACCCGATCCAGGAAACCGGCAAGCGCCCGACCGCCGGTCTGGATCGCAATCTGTCCTATCTCGGCCTCGTCGAGGTGCTCTACGGCTATCCGCTCGACGGCGTGGTCCTGACCATCGGCTGCGACAAGACGACACCGGCCTGTCTTATGGCCGCGGCAACGGTCAACATTCCTGCGATCGCCCTGTCGGTCGGTCCGATGTTGAACGGCTGGTTCCGCGGCGAGCGTACGGGCTCCGGCACGATCGTCTGGAAAGCCCGCGAAATGATGGCCCGCGGCGAGATCGACTATCAGGGCTTCGTCAAGCTTGTCGCATCGTCCGCACCGTCGACCGGCTATTGCAACACCATGGGCACGGCAACGACAATGAACTCGCTTGCCGAAGCCCTCGGAATGCAGCTGCCGGGCGCTGCCGCAATTCCGGCGCCCTATCGCGACCGGCAGGAAATATCTTACGAGACCGGTCTTCGCATCGTCGAGATGGTCCGCGAAGACCTGAAGCCATCGGACATTCTGACCAAGGACGCATTCATCAATGCCATCCGGGTCAACTCTGCGATCGGCGGCTCCACCAATGCCCCGATCCACCTCAATGCCCTTGCGCGCCACGTCGGCGTCGAACTGAGCGTCGATGACTGGCAGACCTACGGCGAGGAAATCCCGCTGCTCGTCAACCTGCAGCCGGCCGGTGAATATCTCGGCGAAGATTATTATCACGCCGGCGGCGTTCCAGCGGTCATGGGTGAACTGATCAAGCATGAACTGATCAACACCGGCGCGATGACGGTCAACGGCAAAACGATCGGGGAGAACTATACGTCAGCGGTCATCGAGGACGAAAAGGTCATTCGGCCGTTCGAACGTCCGTTGAAGGAGCGAGCAGGCTTCCGGGTGCTGAAGGGCAACCTATTCTCGTCGGCCATCATGAAGACGAGCGTGATCTCGCCGGAATTCCGCAACCGCTATCTGTCCAATCCCAACGATCCGGAAGCCTTCGTCGGTCGTGCCGTCGTGTTCGACGGTCCGGAGGACTATCACCATCGCATCGACGATCCGTCGCTTGCCATCGACGGCACGACCATCCTCTTCATGCGCGGTGCCGGCCCGATCGGTTATCCGGGCGCAGCGGAAGTCGTCAACATGCGCGCGCCTGACTATCTGCTGAAGCAGGGCATCTCCTCCCTGCCGTGTGTCGGCGATGGCCGTCAGTCCGGCACATCGGGTTCGCCCTCAATTCTCAACGCCTCGCCCGAAGCAGCTGCCGGCGGCGGCCTCGCCATCCTGAGGACGGGTGATCAGGTGCGCATCGATCTCAAGAAGGGGACGGCCGATATCCTGATCAGCGACGAGGAGATCGCATCGCGCCGGGCAGCACTCGATGCCGCCGGCGGCTATGCCTTCCCAGAGAGCCAGACACCGTGGCAGGAAATCCAGCGGAGCTATGTCGGCCAGATGGAGACCGGTGCGGTGCTGGAGCCCGCGGTCAAGTATCAGCGCATCGCTCAGACGAAGGGCATTCCGCGCGACAACCACTGATGCCAGGCGCACGCTGAACGGCGCGCCCGGGCATGGACCGGTGTGTCAATCCAATGTGGGCTCATGTCTGAAAAGGCATCGAGCCCACAATTTTATGCAGGCGGGCCTGTCGCTTTTTCCTTCCCTGACCTTGCCGGCGGGAAGCGAATGTGATCGATTTTCGCAGCCGCTGGGTTGGAGGGCGGCTCAATCCCTTTCATCGGAGAGCGCGTCCATCGCTCGCGTGACGGAATATGACGATGTCTGATACCCTTCTGGATGCCGCCGCTTCCGGCGGCTTGTTTCTCGGTCGTGCATGGAACCCCGCGACCAACGGTCCGAGCGTCGTCACCCTTCGCGACGGCCAGCTCATCGACATCACCTCCAAGAGCGCACCGACACTGAGCGCGCTTCTGGAGCAGCCGGATCCGACCGACTTCACCCGCGCGGCGACGGGGCAACGGCTTGGCACGCTTGCGGAGATCGTCGCAAACAGCACGGACAAGCCGGACCCGTCCCGCCCCTATATCCTCGCACCTGCTGACCTGCAGGTGATCAAGGCCTGTGGCGTTACCTTCGCCCAGTCGATGATCGAACGCGTGATCGAGGAAAAGGCGGCGGGCAATCCCGACCGCGCCGCATCGATCCGTGAACGCGTCAGCACGCTGATCGGCGGCAGCCTCAACAATTTGAAGGCCGGCTCCGCAGAGGCGGCCAAGGTCAAGCAGGCGCTGATCGAGGAAGGCATGTGGTCGCAGTATCTCGAGGTTGGCATCGGACCGGACGCCGAGGTCTTCACGAAGGCCCCGGTTCTGTCCTCCGTCGGCTGGGGGGCTGATGTCGGCCTGCATCCGATTTCGACCTGGAACAACCCGGAGCCGGAAATTGTACTTGCGGTCAACAGCCGCGGCGAGATCAAGGGGGCCACGCTCGGCAACGACGTCAACCTGCGTGACGTGGAGGGGCGTTCGGCGCTGTTGCTCGGCAAGGCGAAGGACAACAATGCCTCTTGCTCGATCGGCCCGTTCATACGCCTTTTCGACGCGACCTATGGCATTGACGACGTCCGCCAGGCGGAACTCGACCTCAAGGTTACAGGGGAAGACGGGTTCGTGCTTCACGGCAAGAGCTCGATGTCGAAGATCAGCCGCGATCCGACCGAACTCGTCAAGCAGACATGCGGCAGCCACCATCAATATCCGGATGGCTTCATGCTGTTCCTCGGCACGCTCTTTGCTCCGACACAGGACCGCGACGCGCCGAACCAGGGCTTCACCCACAAGATAGGCGACGTTGTCGAGATTTCGTCTGCCGGTCTGGGTTCGCTGGTCAATACGGTGCGCCTTTCCACCCAATGCCCGCCATGGACCTTTGGCATTTCGGAGTTGATGGCCAATCTCGCGAGACGGGGCCTGCTCTAACTCGGGTTTCCGGGTCTGGCCTGGCCGCGAAGCCAAAAAAATACGCGCCGTCTGCGCCTGATCCCTGTCTGTTGCGCAGTTCCTCACATATATGCATCGGTAGAAGTCTGCCGAAGGTGTGAGGACGCCATGAACATCAAAGCTGCTACCCTGATCGGCATCGCAATGCTTGCCAGCTGCACGGCGACAAAGAACTTTTCCTCGCCCGGTCTCGATCCCATACCCGGAAGCATCATCTATCGTGGCCAGCCGCAGACGAAGCTGACGAAGTCGCCGATCGGGTCGACCTTCCCGCACGATTTCATCGACCAGTACGGACAGCAAGTAGAGGAAACCTATATGATCCAGCCTGATAGAAGCCTCAAGATCGTCCATCGCGAATATCGTCCGATACGTTTCGGAGTTCGCGGTCGAGATCGGGATTGAGACAGGATGCCGTTCACGGTTTTGTCAGAAGAAATCACTCGATCGTCAAGAACGAACAATTGAGCTTGACAATCTGCTAAGAGACACTCCCGTAGCTGGGGAGCGGTTTGCCGGAATAACCGTTTCGCCTAATTCCGGTAGATGGAACACGCAAGATGAATGCAAAGACGCCGAATGCAATTGACAGCTATGTAGGTTCGCGGGTGAGATTGCGCCGGCAACTGCTCGGGCTCAGTCAGGAAAGGCTTGCCGACCAGATAGGCGTGACATTCCAGCAAGTGCAAAAGTACGAGAAGGGCGTGAACCGCATCGGCGCCAGCCGGTTGCAGCGGATTGCCGAAGTACTGAGTACATCGCCGAGTTACTTCTTCGAGCAGGACCCCTCCGAACCGCTCTCGCTGGCTGGTCTTGATATGACGATCGCTATCGATCCGCTGGCAGAGTTCCTGCACTCGAAAGAGGGGCTCGCACTCAACAGAGCATTTATGAAGATCACTGATGCGCAGCTCCGCGAGAAGATCGTCGCCTTGGTAAAGGCGATGGCGCAATCGCAGGGCGACCGGCCGGCTGCGCCTGCTTCGCCGACTTCGACGGTGAACCCAAGCTAAATCCAACACATCAAGGATCTGTTTTTCAGAGGAGCCGAAAAATGCCGGCAGCTCGAAAATACAATGTTTCCAGGACGTTTTGTCAGGCGCGGGATCGACTGATGCTGCAATGCAAAAGAAATTTTTGCACTGTGTCAAAAAACGCTTGAAAAGCTGCGTTTCCTCTGGAACTCTACTGGTCGGTATCGCGTTACAACGAGGCAGTTTTGCACTGGAGATCGGCGATGACTGAAACTCAGCAAGAGTGGATCATGAAGCGTGCATATGCGCTTTGGGAAGAGGAAGGCCGCCCTAGCGGCCGTGATTTCGTTCATTGGGAACAGGCGAAGCGAGAGCGCGAAGCGCTGGAAGGCACGGCGGCGTCATCCGATGGCAAGGAAGTGAAGAGCCGCGCCAAACGTGCTGCCATTCCGAAGACGAATGGCGCTGCCAAGGCGAGCTCCAAGAAAATCACTGCACGAAAGTCTGCCTGAACAGGATCATTTTAGTTTAGCCACATAAAGCAGGGCGCCTTCCGACGCCCTGCTTTATGTGTCACACGCCTGCATCAATTCTCCCCTATTGCTACCCAATGCGCATGTCCGGTCGATGGCGGACCTCTGGCCTCGGGAAAATATGCGACAGCGGCAACCGGCGATGGAACAAAAGCGAATGTCGGGTGTTTTCCGCCGAAGCAGGAGAATCACCATGAGCAAAAGTTATTTTGATGCCATTCTGGTCTCTTTGATCGTCGCAGGCTTCTACATATTCATCGCTCCCGTGTGAGACACCATGTCCCTTCTGGCTTTTGCTGCGATAGCCTATTTGGCACTGGCCATCGCTTTTGTGCTGGCGATAGACAAGCTGGTCGTACTGCTGTTTCGCGAAACGCCGCCGCAGAATTCGCTACGGCACTCGGCCGTCGAAAGGATGCTCGCGATTTCGCGTCAGTATTATCGCCGCTGGTGAGCGCCATCCCCTCCCGCCCCGCTATCATTCAAGACGGAACATTTTTTATCTCGGCGAGTTGGTATGCTTTTCCACGGGGAAGGCGAACAGATATGCCCAGAGGTGACAAGTCCGCATACACGGAAAAACAGCAACGTCAGGCAGATCATATCGAGGAGAGCTACGAGGAGCGTGGCGTCTCCGCCAAAGAGGCCGATCGGCGTGCGTGGGCCACAGTGAACAAGCAAAGCGGTGGCGGCAAGAAGTCAGGCTCTGGAAGGGGCAGAACCGCGACGCATTGAGGAGACCATGACGTATAAACTCTATTACTGGGACGGCATTCAGGGGCGCGGAGAATTCGTGCGGCTGGCACTTGAGGAAGCGGGAGCGGATTATATCGATGTCACGCGCCAGGCGCAAAAAGGTGGCGGAACCGACGCGATGATGAGGATCCTGGACAGCGGGTCGCAAGCACAGATCCCGTTTGCCCCGCCCTTTCTAGAGGATGGTGATCTCGTCATTTCGCACGTCGCCAACATTCTATTCTATCTCGGCCCAAAACTTGGGCTTGCGCCCGAACAAGACAGGCTCCGCTATGTGGCAAACGGGTTGCAACTGACGATCACGGATTTTGTCGCCGAAGTGCACGACACACACCATCCCATTGCCACCTCGCTCTACTACGAAGACCAGAAGACGGAGGCAAAGGCTCGGTCGGCTGCGTTTATAAGGGACCGCATCCMGAGATTCCTCGGCTACTTCGAACGGGTGCTGCAACAGAACCCTCTCGGTGCCAGTCACATGGTGGGGAGTGCGCTCAGCTACGTCGATCTTTCCCTGTTCCAGATCCTCGAGGGTCTGACCTATGCGTTTCCAAGCGCCATGAAGGGCAACGACCGACATTATCCGGGCCTGACCGCCCTTCACGAATCCGTCCGCCGCCGGCCCAACATTGCAGCGTATCTCGGCTCGCCCCGCCGGCTTGCGTTCAATGAGGCCTGCATTTTCCGCCACTATCCGGAACTCGACGCGGCGCGCTGATTGCACCATGTCGCCTTGCGGATGGACGACGCGACCTGATAGGTTCTCGTCATTCACTCATCATTCACGCGTCAATATGACTGGAGATCGTTGCTGCCATGGCAAATCTTGCTCAAATGCTGGCCACCATCAAAATTCCGGACCTGGCAGGCAAGGCCGTCCTGATCACCGGAGCCTCGACAGGCATTGGCGCAGCGCTCGCCCGCGCCTTTGCGGCGCAGGACATGAAGGTCGCCATTCACTACAACGTGAGCCGCGAACCCGCCGAGAAGCTGGCGGACGAGATCCGGGCTGAGGGCGGGACTGTGCACCTGGTACACGGCGACGTGTCCAGGGAAGGCGAAACCGAGCGCGTCGTGGAGGAATCCGCCAAAACCTTCGGCCACCTCGACGGGCTGGTGAATAATGCAGGCGGCATGCTCGGGCGCAAGCCGACCGCAGAGTATACCGACGAGCACTATACCAAGGTGATGGATCTCAACGCTCGTTCCGTGCTTGCTGCGACGCGCGCAGCTCATCCCTGGCTGAAGAAGCAGGGGGGCTTCATCATCAACACGACATCGATTGCAGCCCGCAACGGCGGCGGCAATGGCGCGATCCTCTATGCTGCGTCGAAGGGTTTCGTATCGACCATCACGCGTGGCCACGCCAAGGAATTCGTGGCGGACCAGATCCGGGTCAATGCCGTGGCGCCCGGTGTTATCGCCACTCCATTTCACGAGCGATATACGAACGACGAGCAGATGGAACTACAGCGCAAATCAATTCCCATGGGCTTCGTGGGAACACCGGAAGATTGCGTCGGTGCCTATCTCTTCCTCGCCTCGCAGACGCTGTCCGGCTATGTTACCGGCCAGATCATCGAGGTCAACGGCGGACAACTGATGCCTTGAGGCTGCGGCAGAGCGTCCGTCCCCGATCGGCCATTTGGACGGCGCCGGCAGCTAGCGCGTTTCAAACCCGTTCCAGCGCAATCGCAATGCCCTGCCCGACGCCGATGCACATGGTGGAGAGCGAATAGCGCCCGCCGGTTTCGTGGAGTTCCAGTGCGGCCGTGCCGGTGATGCGGGCGCCCGACATTCCGAGGGGATGTCCGAGTGCGATTGCGCCGCCGTTGCGATTGACGCGGGCATCGTCGTCGGCGATGCCGAGTTCGCGCAGGACTGCCAGCCCCTGCGAAGCGAAGGCTTCGTTGAGTTCGATGACGTCGAACCGGTCCTGCGACATTCCGAGCCGTGCCATCAGCTTGCGCGATGCAGGGACCGGGCCGACGCCCATGACGCGCGGCGGCACGCCTGCTGCGGCGCCGCCGAGAACGCGGGCGATCGGCGTCAGGCCGTATTTCTTCGCAGCAGCTTCGGAAGCGATAATCAGGGCTGCTGCGCCGTCGTTGACGCCGGAAGCGTTGCCTGCAGTTACCGTGCCGCCTTCCTTTTTGAAGGGCGTGCCGAGCTTGGCGAGCGTCTCGATGGTCGTTGCGCGTGGATGCTCGTCCCTGTCGATGACGATGGGATCCCCCTTGCGCTGCGGGATCGAGACAGCGGTGATTTCCTTGCCGAGGCGGCCATTGGTCTGCGCCGCTGCTGCCTTTGCCTGACTGCGGACGGCAAACGCATCCTGATCCTGGCGGCTGACCTTGTAGTCCTCAGCGACGTTCTCGCCCGTTTCGGGCATCGAATCGACGCCGTACTGCTCCTTCATAAGCGGGTTGACGAAACGCCAGCCGATCGTCGTGTCGTAGATCTCGGCGTGTCGGGAAAAGGCGGTATCGGCCTTCGGCAGGACGAAGGGGGCGCGCGACATGCTTTCGACGCCGCCGGCGATCATGAGATCCGCTTCGCCGGCGCGGATCGCGCGGGCAGCCGCGATCACCGCATCCATGCCCGAGCCACAGAGACGGTTGATCGTGGTGCCGGGGACCGAGACCGGCAGGCCCGCCAAAAGCAGTGACATGCGCGCAATGTTGCGATTGTCCTCGCCAGCCTGATTGGCACAGCCGAAAATCACGTCGTCAACGCCCGCCCAATCGACGGAGCCGTTTCGCTCGACAAGTGCCCGCAGCGGGACAGCGCCAAGATCATCGGCGCGGACGGCCGAAAGCGAGCCGCCGAAGCGGCCGATCGGCGTGCGAATGTAATCGCAGATATAGGCCTCGGGCATTTACGCGGTCTCCTTGGCGCCCTGATGGGCCTTCTTCGTGCGCGCGTTGATATCGCGCAACGTCGCCAGCTCTATTTCGGTCGGCACCGGGGTCTCGATCACCTGATCGGCAAACTTGATCGCCCAGCCGCAGTTTTCGACGATCTGCTCGCGGCCGACGCCTTGGTGGATCGAGACCACGGTCAGCTCCTTCGTCGCCGGATCCGGCTCGAGAATGCACAAGTCGGTGATGACGCGGGTCGGACCCTTGGTCTTCATGCCGAGGCGTTCGCGGTGATTGCCGCCCTCGCCGTGGCCCATCGAGGTGACGAAGGGCAGTTTCTCGACGAAACCGCGCCGAGAGAGCGCCATGGTGATAAAGATCTGGCCGCAATTGCTGGCGATCTCCGGCGCCCCGCCGCCGCCCGGCAGACGGACCTTCGGGCGTTCGTAGGGCCCGACGACCGTCGTATTGAGGTTGGCAAACTTGTCGATCTGGGCGCCGCCAAGAAAGCCGGTAGTGACGCGACCGCCCTGTAGCCAGTAGCGGAACATCTCGGGCACCGAGACCGTGAAGAGCGCTGTGTCGCACAGTTCGCCGTCACCGATCGACAGCGGCAGGACGTCGGGCTTGGTGCCGACGGTGCCGCTTTCGTATATCAGCGTGATATCGGGCGCATGCGTCAGGCGCGCGACGTTGCAGGCGGCCGACGGCGCTCCGATGCCGACGAAACAGACGTCGTCGTTGGTGAGAGCGCGGGACGCGGCGATTGTCATCATTTCGGTTGGGGTAAAATCGCTCATGCCAGCCTCCTCATGCCGCCCGCTTCTTCGCATGCCGGGCAAAATCCTCCGGCTGCGCCATCATGACGTTTTCATCGATCCATTTCTCGAAGCTCTCGCGGTCGCGGGCAATCTCGTCCCAGGCGATGTAGAAGGCGTTCGATCGGGGATAGTAGCCCTGCGCATAGGATGGGAAGGCGCCGCCGGGCACTTCGGCAACAGCCGTCACCGCCCAGCTCGGCAACACGACAGAGTTCGGCGACGGCGGGGCGAGATCATCGACGATTTCCTCGACGGTCACGATCGAACGCCTGGCGGCGAGAACCGCCTCCTTCTGGACGCCGACGATGCCTTCCAGCAGCACGTTGCCCTTCCTGTCGGCTCGCAGTGCGTGGATGATCGTGACGTCAGGGCGGATCGCCGGAACTGCGGCGAGAACTTCACCGGTGAAGGGGCATATCACCGATTTGATGTTCGGATTTACCTTCGGCAGATCGGCGCCGATATAGCCGCGCAGCATGGCGAAGGGTAGATTGGCAGCACCCGCTTCATAGGCGTTCGCCATCGCAGCATGGCTGTGCTCTTCGATCTCCAGCGGCCGCGGCCACTGGTTTTCCACGGCGTCGCGGAAGCGATGCAATGAGCCCACGCCGGGGTTGCCGCCCCAGGAGAATTTCATGCCACGTGCAGCGCCCACGCCGATCAATTGATCGTAAAGGATGTCTGGCGTCATGCGGACGAGATACAGGTCCTTGCGGCCCTGCCTGATCACTTCGTGGCCGGCCGCATAGGGAATGAGGTGGGTGAAACCTTCCATGGCAACGGTGTCACCATCCCGGACGTTTTCCGCCACTGCTTCCTTCAAGGATACGATCTTCGCCATCTGGCCTCCCGCGATCATGCTGTCGAACGGGCGTCAATAAGCGCCTCTCTCAACCGATCGTCAAACATTTTGTGCGTTATTTGACATTTGTTCATATATCGCACATGATCGCTGATATCAGGGGAACAGGAATGCGCGAAACGGATTTCGTCAGCGGCTTCGCGAGAGGCCTGAGGGTGATCGAGGCCTTCGAGGAGACGCGACAGCGGCTTTCCATCGCCGAGGCAGCGAAGCTCACCGGCCTTGACCGCGCCACGGTGCGTCGATCGCTGCTGACGCTCGCAGAGCTCGGCTATGCCGACTATGACGGCAAGTTCTTTGCGCTGACCCCGAAGATCCTGCGGCTCGGCCACGCCTATCTGTCTGCTACGCCACTGCCGGCGCTCATTCAGCCGCATCTCGATCAGTTGTCCGAGAAGGCCGGCCAAAGCGCCTCTGCCTCTGTTCTCGACGGCACGGAGATCGTCTATATCGCCCGCGCCTCGCAGCGCCGCGTGATGTCGATCAACCTCACACCGGGAAGCCGGCTGCCCGCCTATTGCGCCTCGATGGGACGCGTGCTGCTCGCCTCCCTATCCGAAGGCGAAGCCCGCGCGATCCTTGAGAAAACCGACCTGAAGCAGAACACCCCGACGACCAAAACCGACCCTGAAGAGCTGATCGCCGAGTTCCGCAGGGTGCGCTCGCAAGGTTATGCAATCATCAATCAGGAACTGGAAATCGGCCTCTGCTCGATTGCAGTGCCGGTCGAGAACGACCGCGGCCAAACGGTTGCGGCGATCAATATCGGGGCGCCGGCAGCCCATGTCTTGGCGTCGGAGATGGCCGAGCGCTATCTGCCGCTGCTACAGGAGACCCGGAAAGCCTTGCGTCTCGTCCTGCGCTAGGCCGCGTTGAGCGCGCCGAGTTTCCCGCGTTCTGCGAGCCGCCAGCTTCGCGGCGTCTGCCCGGTCTGCCTCAGGAAGAACCGCGAGAAATAGGCCGGATCCACGAACCCCAGGCGATAGCCGATCTCCTGGGCGCTGTCCAAGGTGAAGACAAGCTCACGCTTGGCCTCGTCGATCAGCTTGCGCGCGATCAGCTCGTGCGTGCCAAGGCCGGTCGTCGCCTTCACGATCCGGTTCAGGTGGGTCGGCGAGATACCGAGTTGGTCCGCATAGTATGGTGCCGGCTTGTGGGACCGATAATGGCGCTGGATCAGGCCGTTCAGCAGTTCCATCCGTCGTTCGTTCTCATCGGAGGCCGCATTGCCCTCCCGACCGGTTGAGGATAGCCGCGCCGTCAGCTGCAACGCCGTTGTCAGATAGGCTTCGAGCAGATCCGTGCGACCGCTGCGGCGGGCCGCAAACTCGGTGCCGAGACGGCGCAGCGACTGCGCCACGTAGGCTGCATCCTCGTTCGCCATGTCGAGCGGCGTCAGATGCGGTCTTGCAAGCCACGCACCGAGGCTGCTGCGATCGCCGGGTATCGTTTTCAGGTGCGATGTCAGCACGGTGATGACGACGCCGTCGATGTCCCTGGAGAAACGGAAACMATGATCGAGCGCCGGCGGAACGGTGACGACCGAATAGGTCGGGATCATATGCCATACGCCATCGAACAGCGCCTCTCCTGAACCGCCATCAATGTACAATATCTGAAAGAAACTGTCGTGGCGGTGGGGTCGGATCTCCCAGTGATGCAGGCTACTGCGCGATGGGATCGTCTCGCAATGAAGCCAAAAGTCGGGGTTTCTGCCGACATTTTCACCATACAGCTCGTAGATCGGAACAGAGTTTGCCATCACGCGTCACCAGTTCAATGTTCGATTAGTGCAATTTCTTGAACGAAATGTCCATTGTTCAACCTGCTCCGACCCGGCAGAATCTGGCAAAAGACAAGGACGGGAGGACGTATGCGCACTCAGGTTGCGATTATCGGCTCGGGACCTTCGGGGCTCCTGCTTGGTCAATTGCTGGCGGAGGCCGGCATCGACACCGTCATCCTCGATCGGGCAGGCAAGGACTACATTCTCGGCCGCGTGCGAGCCGGCGTGCTGGAAGAAGGCACGGTGGGTCTGCTCGACAAGGCCAAGGCCGGTGCACGGATGCATGCCGAGGGATTGCCGCATGACGGCTTCTCCCTTGCGTTCGACGGGCGCGATCATCGCATTGACCTTTTCGGCCTGACCGGCGGAAAGCGCGTCATGGTCTATGGCCAGACGGAGGTAACGCATGACCTCATGGAGTGCCGCGAGACGATCGGCGCGCCCAGCATCTACGATGCAATCAACGTGCACCCTCACGATTTCGACGGACAGGCGCCCTACGTCACTTACGAGAAAGAGGGCGTCGCCCACCGCATCGACTGCGATTTCATCGCCGGATGTGACGGATTTCACGGCGCGAGCCGCAAGGCCGTGCCGGAAAAGTCGCTTCGAACCTTCGAGAAGGTCTATCCCTTCGGTTGGCTCGGCATTCTGGCCGACGTCGCGCCCGTCAGCCATGAACTGATCTATGCCAATCATCCCCGCGGCTTCGCGCTGTGTTCGATGCGCTCGGCCCACCGCAGCCGCTATTACATCCAGTGTACGCTCGATGAAAAGGTCGAGGACTGGAGCGACGCCCGCTTCTGGGACGAAGTGCGCCGCCGCCTGCCCGCCCATCACGCCGAGGCGATGAACATCGCACCGTCGTTTGAAAAGTCGATCGCGCCGCTTCGCTCATTCGTCGCCGAACCGATGCGTTTCGGCCGGCTCTTCCTTGCCGGGGACGCCGCCCACATCGTGCCGCCGACGGGCGCGAAGGGCCTCAATCTTGCCGCGAGCGACGTGCACTATCTGTCCTCCGGCCTCATCGAGCATTACCGGGACGGCTCGAATGCCGGCATAGACGCCTACTCGCAAAAAGCGCTTGCGCGCGTTTGGAAGGCAGTTCGATTTTCCTGGTGGATGACCACCATGCTGCACCGGTTCCCTGATGCCGGCGATTTCGACCAGCGCATCCAGGAAGCCGAACTGGATTACCTCACGCATTCGCGCGCCGCCTCGACCGTGCTTGCGGAGAACTATGTCGGCCTTCCGTACTAAAGCGCTGCGTGTCCGAACGGGCAATGAACGCTTCGGGATTGTGACTTGCTGTATGATCGGACGATCCGATCATACAGTGCCTTCCCTTCCGCCATCCACGGAAGGGCGCATGGGGGAGCGGCGGTGCTTATGCGTCACACCGCCGCTCGCCCACCTGAGAAATCCCCTCAGGCACTCCTAAGGCGACCTCAGGATTGACGCCGCTCCTCGATCGCCGCCATCGCTTCCTCAAGTGCTGCGCGCACGCGGGTTCGTTCGGCGGGATCGAGCTGGCTAATGTCCAGATGCAGGTCGAGACCCGAAAAATGCTCACTGAGGACACGGATGGTGCGATCGTCGCTGTGGAGCAGTCCGTTGACCGCATAGGGAATGATTTCGCGCTGGATTCCCTTCATCGTGATCGGCGGTAGCGGGCTGGCATCGACGATATCCTTGACCAAGGCATAGGTTTCGTAGCTGATGACAATCTTTCCGCCCTCGGCGATCGATTGAAGGCGGGCAGCGAGATTGGCCTCCGCCCCGATGATCGTATAGTCCATCCGGTCGTTACTGCCGAAATTCCCAACGTTGCAGTACCCGGTATTGATGCCCATTCTGACGACAAATGGCTCTTCCGTCCCGTCGCGCCGCCACTTGGCTTTCAGTTCGCCCAAGTGCCATTGCATGTCTATCGCCATCTGAAGGCAGGCCTTTGCGTCTTCGACCGCCCCTTTCGTCTCGGGGTCGCCGAAGAACACCAGCACCGCGTCGCCGATGAACTTGTCGAGCGTACCGCCGTGCTTCAGCGCGATGGCGGACATTTCCGTCAGATATTCGTTCAGCATCCCGGTCAGGGCTTCCGGCTGCAATCGTTCCGTCGTTGCGGTGAAGTCCTTGATATCCGAGAAGAAGATGGTCAGGCGCTTGCGCTCTGTCTGGATCACGACGTCCTTCTGCCCGCTGAAAATGCTCTTGTAGATCTGCGGCGACAGGTAGCGGGAGATTTTCAGGGAGATACTGGCCAGAAACTCGTTCGCCGATTCAAGTTCGTGGTTGAACCCCTGGATGAGCGCGGCTTGATGCTGCTGGATTGCAATGAGGGTGATGCCAAGGCCGGCCACGCAGAGGAAATAGAAAAGCAGGTATTTGAACGCGAAGACATTGCTCGCAAACGGCTGCTTGATGATGATCTCCTGGATGCCCCTGACGTCACCGACCTTCCAATCGGTCTTCGGACTTTCCGGGTGAGTGTTGTGACAGGCGACGCAGGTCTGGCCCATGATCACAGGTGTCACCAGCCTGAAGGTGTTCGTGAAGCCGCTGCGGCTGACCTCCGTCAGGGACCGCTTCGGATCGGCGCGAAGGGCGGCAAGAGAGGCTGCCTCGAACGCGTCGAGATCATGCGACGGTCGCCTCTTGAACGGCAGGTCGGAGACGAACCGGTAGGTGACATTCGCCTGCTGCTGTTTGATCACGTCGCCGAGTTCGAGCGAGAGCGTCGCCGGTATCGGGATCGCTCCGGGGATATGGGCATAGTCGTGCGACACCACCGTGCCGGCATTCTCGCCAGCCGCATGCGCCGCGAGCACCCGCCCGACGACGTTACTGGCGTAGTAGGAACGGATGCTGGTGATGAGCGAGCTCATGTCCTGCGCCTGCCGCTTCAAAGCCCCCTGCGAGAGACTGCTGACATCCATCCATACCGCCAGCGGCAAGCCCGCCAGCATGGCCAGGACGAGCAAGGCGATGAAGTAGCCCGCTCTTCGTGCCACCCAGCCGTGATCCGGTTCATTCCTCACGATGAACCTCCCCAGAGAGCTCGCCGGCGATGGGCTTGCGTTGGCCCACGCAGGTCGACACAGCCACGCCAGCTTTCAATCGCCCAGGTTTGCGCCAGACCGGTGGACCCATCCGAGTGATTTTTGCTGGGGTGGTATCGATGACCATGAAGCAGAGCTTCCTCACCTGAATACGCGCTTCCTGCAGGAACTGCGCCGGCGGTTCCCTTCATTTCGGCGCTGTCAGGCCAAGCTTGGAGGCAGTCTGCGTCTGGCCAGTGCGCCGGGGTTATACCTTTCGGAACTCGATGCGGTAGACGACCTCTTCTCCTGTCGTCGGATCGACGCCCGGTGCGCCGCTGATGACCAGCCTGTTGCCGTCGATGGAGAACGGCCGGATCAGATCGGCAATACCCCAGGCCGGGTTCCAGCTTGCGTCCACATGGTGCACGACCCGGCCATTTTCGAACGTGTAGGAGCCGGCATAAGCCAGCATAGTGTCGAAAAGCGCGATTTTTTCAGCGTCGCTCGGCAGCCCGTTGCCGAGGACCGGACGTTGCCGGCTCACCACGACCGCCATCATCCTGCCGTCCGGCTGGTAGGAGAGATATCCGACAGGATCAACGCCCATGGCATCGGTAGCAAGGCCGGACTTGACCGCTGTTCGCGTCCAGGAAACCATGCGCCAGGTTCCATGCAATGCGGCCGCGTTTCCCATGAGCTACCCCGTGCGCCGTTCTTCCACGAAGCTTACCACAGACAGCAGGGGCCGACCAGATCGCAGCGATGTCTGCGCGCTAAGCCTTCGCGGTCACATCCGTCGCGGCCTCCCGGATCGTCTGCATCAGGATCGAGAGAGGCATCGACGGAATGGAGTCGGTGCGCATCGTCAAACCGACAGGCCCCTTGGTCTCGCTGGTGTCGACGGGAAGCACCGCAAGCAAACCGTCGGCAATGTCTGTTGCGACGACGCCAGTCGAGATGATCCAGACTGCGTCGCTGGAGCGCACGAAGGCGCGGCCGAAGGAATCCGACACCGTCTCGATCTGGCTGGGCAGGCTGGCGACGCCGTTGGCGATCAGGAAGCTCTCCACGAACGGCCGGATGATCGAGGCTCGGGTCGGCATCAAAACGGTGTATTCGCCGAGACTAGCAAAGAGCGAGTGTTTGGTCGTGAGCAGCGGATGCCCGGCGCGGACCGCAAAGACCACTTGCTCGGAATACAGATGTTCAAAGGAGAAGCCGGCCATTTTCTCAGGTCCGGCCAGGCGGCCGACGACGAGATCGAGATCACCGACGCGGAGCTGCTCCAGAAGCACGGCATTCTCGCCGGTGACGATCTTGATCCGGCTCCAGGTCTTCTCCCGCAAGAACAGCTCCATGGCGCGCGGCATGACGCGCGTGGAAACCGTCGGCAGCGCGCCGATGCGGATCGGTGGGGCATCGCCGAAGCGCTCCTGCGAGACGGAATCGAGGCCCTGGCGCAGCGCCGTCAGAGCAGCCCCGGCATGGCGCAGGAAAACTTCGCCATAGCGGGTGATCTTGATACCGCGCCCGTCGCGCTCGAAAACCTCGACGCCAAGCACCTCTTCCAGCTCGCGGATGGTCTTGGTCACCGCCGGCTGGCTGACGTGCAGCAGCTCGGCCGCCTTCATAACGCTTTTCTGGCGTGCGACCTCGACAAACGTCTGCAGATGGCGAAACTTGACGCGGCTGTCGATCATGGATTTTCATAACCCCAGAGTTATCGAAATGCCACGAAATATCATTTTACCTAACCAGATTAAACATCCAATTTGAACCCGGGTCTGAGTACGGGCGTTTTCTTCCGTCGACGTCGATGAGGAAGCCCTGTGTGCGCAGAGGAGATCTTAGAGTGCAATTCGCCCGCATCAACGACACCACCATTCACTATCAGCTGATCGGTGGCCCTGCAGACAAGCCGGTCATCGTCTTTGCCAATTCGCTCGGAACCGATTTCCGCATCTGGCGCGACGTCATCGTCCGTCTGGCGGGTGACTACGCAATCGTGCTCTACGACAAGCGCGGCCATGGTTTGTCCGACGTCGGCCAGGTCCCCTATTCGATCGAGGACCATGCCTCCGATCTTGTGGGCCTGCTCGACCTCCTCGCCGTCAGGAACGCCTTCATCTGCGGCCTTTCCGTGGGCGGGCTGATTGCGCAATCGCTTTATCGCAGCCGCCCGGATCTGGTGCGGGGCCTGATCCTCTGCGATACCGCGCACAAGATCGGCACGGCCGACAGCTGGAACACCCGAATCGCCGCCGTCGAGACGTCGGGCATCGACAGCATCGTCGATGCGGTGATGCAGCGCTGGTTCACACCGGCCTTCCGTCGTCCCGAAAACATGGCCTATGCAGGGTATTGCAACATGCTGGCCCGCCAGCCGGTTGAGGGCTACATTGCCACCTGTGCGGCCATCCGCGATGCCGACTATACGGAGGCAGCGGGCAAGATCGCGGTTCCGACGATTTGCATTGTCGGCGATCAGGACGGTTCGACGCCTCCGGATCTGGTCAGAGCCACCGCCAAGCTCATTGCGAACGCACGTTTCGAAGTGATCCGCGATGCCGGGCATATTCCCTGCGTCGAACAACCCGAAGCCCTGACGTCGGTCATCCGCGCGTTCATCGAATTCGCCTTGCATGGAGAAGAGAGCCCATGAATGAACCCCAAGTGCCGTCCGAGCGCTACAAGCAGGGCATGGCCACCCGCCGCGCCGTCCTTGGGGACGCCCATGTCGATCGCGCCGAGGCAAGCTCGACCGATTTTGACAAGCCATTTCAGGAACTGATCACCGAGGCTGCCTGGGGGAATGTGTGGTCGCGCCCGACGCTGACGCACCGCGAACGCTCGATCGTAACGATCGCACTTCTGGCAGCACTCGGTCAGGACGACGAGGTGGCCATGCATGTACGCGCCACCGCCAATACCGGCGCATCGCGCGACGACGTCTGCGAGGCGCTGTTGCATGTGGCAATCTATGCCGGCGTTCCTGCCGCAAATCACGCCATCAAGATCGCCAAGCAGGTCTTCGAACAGATGGACGCCGACAAGGCGGCCTGAAAGGCAAACGATGTCCGATATAGCCAACCGCAAGCCTGAGAACGGGGCCTTCTTCGCGCGCGACAGAGAGTGGCATGCGCCCGCTCTGACGCCAGGGTACAAAACCTCGGTCCTGCGCGCCCCACAGCGAGCATTGCTGTCGCTCGACGGCACGATTTCTGAAATCACCGGCCCGGTCTTTGGACATGCCATGATTGGCGAGCACGACAATGACCTCATCCACAATTTCGCCAAGCCCGGCGAGAGCGCGATTGGCGAACGCATTATTGTACATGGCCGCGTTCTGGACGAGCGTGGACGCGCCATTCCTGGCGCACTCGTCGAATTCTGGCAGGCCAATGCCGGCGGGCGCTACCGCCACAAGAAAGAGACCTATCTGGCGGCGATCGACCCCAATTTCGGCGGCTGTGGCCGCGCGATTACCGACGAATGCGGCCAGTACGCCTTCCGCACCGTCAGACCCGGCGCCTATCCCTGGCCGAACGGCGTCAACGACTGGCGACCGGCCCATATTCATTTCTCGATCTTCGGTCACGGCTTTGCCCAGCGGTTGATCACGCAGATGTATTTCGAGGGAGACCCGATGATCTGGAAATGTCCGATCGTCGGCACTATCCCGGACAAGCGCGCCATCGAACAGCTGATCGCACCGCTCGATTGGGGCAACACGATCCCGATGGATGCACGTGCCTACAAGTTCGATATCGTGCTGCGCGGCCGCCGCTCGACGATGTTCGAAAACCGGCTGGAGGGGAACTGATGGTACAGGAACTCGGCTACCTCAAGGAAACGCCGTCACAGACGGCGGGACCCTATGTCCACATCGGCCTGACACCCAATTTCTGCGACATCACCGGGGTTTACGAGACCGACCTCGGTACTGAGATGGTCAACGACAAAACTGTTGGCGAGCGCATCACCGTGACCGGACGCATCTTCGACGGCGCCGGCGCCATTGTTCGCGATGCAGTGGTCGAAATCTGGCAGGCCGATAGTGCGGGCCTCTACAACAGTCCATCGGAAATGCGCGGTGCGGCCGATCCGAACTTCACCGGTTGGGGCCGGTGCGCGACGCGCACGGAGGACGGTGTCTACGTGTTCGAGACGATCAAGCCCGGCCGCGTTCCCTACAAGGACGGGCGCAGGATGGCGCCGCATATCTCGTTCTGGATCGTTGCGCGCGGCATCAATATCGGGCTGCATACCCGGATGTATTTTCCCGAAGAGACCGAGGCCAACAAGGCCGACCCGCTTCTTCTGCGTATCGAGCACCGCGAACGCGTTGTGACGGTCATTGCGGCGCGTGAAGGATCGACCTATACGTTCGATATCCGCCTGCAGGGCGATCAGGAAACGGTATTTTTGGATATCTGAGACGAGCGATTCTGGCTCGGGACTTGCGGCACCCCCTACCCTGCCCTCTCCCCGAAGGGTGGGGGGAACAGGCTTTTCTTGTCGGCTGCTTCCCCCGAGAGCCGGCGATGGAGGCCAATGAGGGGCGGCAGTGATACGGAACGAACGTTCATGACGATATCTCCCTTCGACCATCCATTCCTGTCCGGCTTGCTCGGCGACGCCGAGGTGGCATCGTATTTTACCGCCGAAGCCGACATACGGGCCATGCTGGCCTTCGAGGCGGCACTTGCCAGGGCGCAAGCAATCCACAATGTGATACCCGTCGAAGCGGCAGAGCAAATCGGTGCCGTGTGCAACGACTTCAGCCCCAATGTTCTCGCACTGAAGGCCGCCACTGCGCGAGACGGTGTGGTCGTGGCCGAGCTCGTCAGGCAACTTCGAACCACGGTCGGCAACCCGTCGTGTGAGTATGTCCACCTCGGATCGACAAGCCAGGACGTGATCGACACCAGTCTGATGTTGCGGCTGAAGGCGGTCGTATTCGTGTTTTCAATGCGCCTTTCGGGAATAGTTCACGCACTCCAGGATCTGGACACGCAATGCGGTGTTCGCCCCTTGATGGGGCGAACACGTATGCAGGCCGCCATTCCCATCAGCGTTTCCGACCGCCTTCGCGCCTGGCGCGAGCCGCTGGGCGACTATCGCGATAGGCTGACGGAGCAACGCTTCCCGGTGCAGTTCGGGGGCGCGGCCGGTACGCTCGACAAGCTTGGGGGCAAGGCGGCCGAAGTTCGCGCCCGCCTTGCCCAGGAACTCGGCCTGACCGACGCGCCGCAATGGCAGAGCCAGCGTGCGCTCATCGCCGACCTTGCGAACCTGCTTTCCCTGACATCCGGAAGCCTGGGAAAGCTCGGCCAGGATGTCGCCCTGCTGGCACAGGCCGGCGACGAAATCGCACTGGCGGGCGGCGGCGGCTCATCGGCGATGGCCGACAAGCAGAACCCGGTCGGTGCCGAGACGCTCGTCGCCCTTGCCCGCTTTAACGCCGTTCAGCTTGCAGGCGTTCATCAGTCGCTGGTACACGAGCAGGAACGCTCGGGTGCCGCGTGGACACTGGAATGGCTTATTCTGCCGCAGATGGTTATGGCTACGGCAGTTTCGCTCAGACTTGCACTTGAGCTTGTCGGGAATATCCGTTGGATCGGAACCGAAACTCATAACCTGTAAGGTATGAAATACGCCGTTTATTTCATTTTACATTACCGTTTCGAATGAGACACTATCGTAAAAGGTTCTAGCTGTGTGCTGACCGGGCGCCGGAGATGCGCCATCTTTCTGGGAGGATTTATGAAACGGTTTGTCCTGGCCGCCGTCGCGGCAATCGCTATGAGCACGGCCGCCTATGCCGAGACGATCAAGGTCGGCGTCGTCGGGCCTTTCTCGGGTCCCTTTGCCCTACAAGGTAAGAACTTCAAGGCCGGCATCGATGCCTATATGGCAATGAATGGCGACAAGGTCGGCGACAATACCGTCGAGGTTATCTACCGCGATCTGCCCGCAGCCGATCCGGCCCAATCCAAGGCGCTGGCGCAGGAACTGGTTGTGAAGGAGAAGGTACAGTATCTCGCCGGATTCTATTTCACTCCCGACGCCATGGCGGTAACGCCGATCCTCAAACAGGCGAATACGCCGCTCATCATTATGAATGCTGCCACGTCGGCCATCGTGACCAAGAGCCCGCTCGTCGTGCGTACCTCGTTCACCACGTGGCAGACATCGACCCCGATCGCCAAGGTCGCCCATGACGCCGGCGTTTCCAAGGTCATCTCGGTGGTCAGCGACTACGGCCCCGGCGTCGACGCCGAAAACGCCTTCAAGACGGCCTTCGAGAAGGAAGGCGGCCAGGTCGTCGAGGCGATCCGCATGCCGCTGTCGACCAACGACTTCAGCCCGATCATGCAACGCATCAAGGATTCCGGCGCACAGGGCGTCTTCGCCTTCCTGCCCTCCGGCCCGACCACGCTCGGCTTTGTCAAGGCTTACAACGAAAACGGCCTCAAGACCGCAGGCATCAAGTTCTTCGCTCCTGGCGATCTGACGCAGGAGTCCGACCTTCCGGCACTTGGGGAAGCTGCTCTCGGTATACGGACGACGTTCCATTATGCCGTTTCCCACGATTCGCCTGAAAACAAGGCATTCGTCGAAGCAGCCTCGAAGGCGATCGGCAACAAGGCCGAACTCTCCTTCCCCGCGGTCGGCGCGTATGACGGCATGCATGTCATCTACAAGATGATCGAAGCAACCGGCGGCAAACAGGATGCGGCAAAAGCCGTCGATGCGGTCAAGGGTCTGTCCTGGACGAGCCCGCGCGGGCCCGTCTCCATCGATCCGGAAAGCCGACACATCACGCAGAACATCTATTTGCGCGAGGTCACCAAGACCAATGACGGCACCTACTACAACAAGGAAATCCAGACCTTCGAAAAGCAGGGTGATCCCGGCCTTGCGGCTGCGAAGTAAGGAACGGCATAACGAGGCATTGTGCAGAAAGCCCCTCACCCTCCCCCTGCCTGAGTGGAGAGGGGAAGCGAGCGGCGAGCCCGGAATATCCCTTCTCTCCTCGGAGAGAGGGTGCCGGCAGGCGGATGAGGTGGCCGCGCGGCACAAAGATCCAATCGGCCGCTTCGTGAACAGGATAAGGAAAACACGAGCCTCATGCAGACTGTCTTCAGCATAGCCGTCGACGCGCTTGCCTATGGCATGGTGCTGTTCGTGATTTCGATCGGTCTCTCCGTTACCATGGGCCTGATGCGCGTCGTCAATCTGGCGCACGGCGCATTCGCGATGATTGGCGGCTATATCGCCTCCTACGCCGCGCGCGATCTCGGGCTTGGCTACGGCTTTGCCGTCGTTGCCGCCGTCATCGGAACCGTCGTCATCGCCATCCCGATTGAGCGTTTCCTCTACCGCCGCATCTATGGGGCGCCCGAGCTGACGCAGGTGCTGATGACCATCGGCATTACCTTCTGCATTATCGGCATTGCCAATTATGTCTTCGGCCCGACGCTGAAGACCATTCCACTCCCCACTGGCCTGCAGGGTTCGGCCGACCTTGGCTTCCGCACTATTCCTGTCCACCGTCTGTTTGCCATCCTGTGCGGCCTGGCCGTTGCGGGGGGCCTCTGGTATGCGATCGAACGAACCAGTTTCGGAGTGAAGCTGCGCGCGTCCGTCGACAATGCGGCCATGGCGGCAGCGCTTGGCGTTCGCACCGAGGTCGTCTACGCGCTCAGCTTTGCGGTCGCTGTCGGCCTTGCGGCTTTCGGCGGCGTAGTCGGCGCAGAGATGCTGCCGGTCGAGCCTTACTATGCGTTGCGCTACATGGTCACCTTTCTGGTCGTCGTGTCGGTCGGCGGCGCGGGCTCGATCCCCGGCGCATTGACTGCATGTCTGCTGCTCGGTGGCATCGATACGACCGGGCGCTATCTGATGCCGGAATTCGGCGAATTTTTCTTCTACCTCGCCGTCATCGCCATCATCTGGGTGTTCCCGCGCGGCCTTGCGGGAAGGGCGAAATAGGATGGCTCTTGCGATGAACACCGACGCTACGATTTCCACCTTCGCGCAGCAGCGGCGATCAGTCGTTCGCGATGCGGCCGGCGTCGCAGCGATACTGGCGCTCGCCGTCATCGGCTACCTGTTGTTTCCGGACAATCTGGCCCTGTTGACGCGCATCACCGCAGTCGCCTTGCTGGTGCTGTCGCTCGACCTCGTCACAGGCTATTGCGGTGTTGCCACGCTTGGCCATGCAGCACTCTTCGGTTCGGGCGCCTACGCAGCAGGCATTCTTTCGGCGCATTTTGGTATCAACGATCCGTTGTTGATGACGCTTGCGGGCATCGCAGGCGGAGCGACTGCCGGGTTGATTAGCGGCGCCATCATTCTGCGGGGCCATGGATTGCCGCAGCTGGTGCTGTCGATCGCGCTCATCAATCTCTTCCACGAGTTCGCCAACAAGGCGTCGAGCTGGACGGGCGGCAGCGACGGCCTTTCGGGTATCGCCCCCGATCCCGTCCTCGGCACGTTCGAGTTCGATCTCTACGGCCATACGGCCTATGTCTTCGGGATCGTCCTGCTCCTGATCGTCTTTGTACTCCTGCGCATTCTCGTGCGCTCGCCCTTCGGCATGCTGTGCCGCGGCATCAAGGAAGACCCGCTGCGCATCCGTGCCATCGGCGCCTCGCCGAAGGCGGCCCTTATCAGGATGTATGTGATTTCGGGTGCCGTCGCCGGTGTCGGTGGCGCGCTCAACGCCATCACCACGCAGGTCGTCGGCCTGGACAGCCTTTCCTTCACAATGTCGGCAGAATCACTTGTGATGCTCGTCCTCGGCGGTACCGGTTCACTGTTCGGCGCCCTCTCTGGCACGGTCATTTTCATGCTCTTCGAAGACTATGTGTCCGCGGCAAACCCCTTCCACTGGCTTACCATGGTAGGAGCGCTTCTGATCGCTGTGGTCCTGTTCGCGCCCAAAGGACTGTACGGCACGGTGGCAGACCACCTCAATCGCAGGAAGGACGCGGGCAAATGAGCGCCGTCTTCGAAGTCATAAACCTCAGAAAGTCCTTCGGTGGCCTTGCGGTTACCAGCGATGTCTCGCTGTCGATGGCGCCGGGCGACAGGGTTGCCCTGATCGGCCCGAACGGTGCGGGCAAGACAACCTTCGTCAATCTGGTTACCGGCAACCTTCATCCCGATTCCGGCGAGGTCAGGCTCGGTGGGGAAGCGGTGACGAAGATCGGCGCCAACGGCCGCGTCAAACGCGGTCTGGTTCGCTCCTTTCAGGTGACGCGGCTGTTCCAGGAGATGACGCCGGCAGAGCACGTCGGTCTTGCGATCCTGCAGCGGGAGGACCAGACGGGCCGCATGTTCGGAAACTTCCTCGCCATGCCGGGGGTAATGACGGAGATTTCCAATCTGCTTGGAACCCTCGGCCTCAGCGAACTCATGCACCGCAAGGTCAACGAAATCGCCTACGGGCAACAGCGTCTGCTCGAAATTGCCGTTGCCATGGCGTTGAAGCCGAAAGTGCTGCTACTCGACGAGCCTGCCGCCGGCGTGCCGCAGAGCGATACGGGTCGTATCGAACAGGCGCTGGCTGATCTCCCCGCCGATCTGGCCGTGCTGATGATCGAGCACGACATGGACCTCGTCTTCCGCTTCGCCAAACGCGTCGTCGTCCTCGCCGCCGGCGCCATCATCTTCGACGGTTCGCCGGCCGACGTCACAAAGGATGCCCGCGTTCGCGAGGCCTATCTTGGGAGCTATGCCAATGTCAGCCACGCCGCTTGAGGTCGAGAACCTTTCCGCGGGCTATGGCCTGACCCGGGTTCTGGAAGGCGTATCCTTTTCCGTGCCGGCTGGTGCAAGACTTGCCGTGCTCGGTCGAAATGGCATGGGCAAGACCACCTTACTTGCCACACTTGCCGGGCAGACCAAGCGCTACGGCGGAACCATCCGCATCGGGTCGGCCGACGTCACCCAGATGCCGAGCGCCGCACGTGCCCACCAGGGGCTGGGTTATGTACCGCAGGCGCGCTGCATCTTCCCGACCCTCACGGTCGAGGAGAACCTCTTCGTCGGCCTCAAGGCGCGGCCGAAATCTGCGCTCGAGGAAGCCTATGCCATGTTCCCGCGACTGAAAGAGCGTCGCCGCAATCTCGGCAGCCAGCTCTCCGGCGGCGAGCAGCAGATGTTGTCCACGGCGCGCAGCATTCTCGGCCGTCCATCGGTGCTGCTGCTCGACGAACCGCTCGAAGGGCTTGCGCCTGTCATCTGCGAGGAACTGATGGCGGCCTTTGCCGAACTCGCCAAGACAGGAGACATGACGATCCTGCTGGTCGAGCAGCGGATTCAGAGCGCTCTGGATTTTGCCGATCACGTGATTGTGCTGGAGCGCGGACGGCTGGCCTGGATGGGAACCCCCGCAGCACTTTCCGACGACCATGATGCGGTCGAGCGGTTGCTCGGCGTCGGCGGCCTGCATTGAACATGCCACCAACGATTTGACAGCGCAGCATCTCCTGCCCCCTGCGATCGGGCAGCAGGCAATTGTATTTGCGCGATCGAATTCCCATGTAATCAGGACGAAATAGAGGATTTGCCGCTCGAAGATGGCCGTGTGTCATCTCCTATTTACCGAATCCGAACCATAACCAGTTGCTTTCCGAAGCAAAACCCGGTTGCTTAGGAAAATCTACTACGCCTCGTGATAACGGGTGGATACGATACCTAGGATACAGACGGCCAATGGAATTCCACGCTTCGCTTCAGGCTCAAAGTATGATTACGCTAGCGTGGTGGGGTTGGCCCAATTTGAAGACGCGATGAGTAAAGATCTCTTTCAGGTAAAGTTCTGGGGCGTTCGCGGCAGTATTCCGGTCTCCGGCCCCGAATTCGATCGCTATGGCGGCAACACCTCCTGCATCGAAATTCGCTGCGGCGAACACCGAATGATCTTCGACGCCGGCTCCGGCGTGCGCGAAGCGGGTCTTGCCATGCTCAACGACGAGGTCAGGGACGTCGACCTGTTCTTCAGCCATTGCCACTACGACCACATCATCGGCCTGCCGTTCTTCAAAGCGATCTACTATCCTTCGATCGATCTTCGGATCTGGTCGGGACATCTCGACGGCAAGATGAGCACACGCGAGATGATCGAGCAGTTCATCAGCCCACCCTGGTTCCCGGTCAAGACCGACATCTGCCAGGCGACGATGAGCTTCCGCGATTTCCATGCCGGTCAGACGCTGGAACCGCAGCCCGGCATCAAGATCAGAACCTTCATGCTCAACCATCCTGGCGGGGCGATCGGCTACCGCGTCGAGTGGCAGGGCCGATCCGTCGCCCTCGTCTACGACATCGAGCATGTTCCCGGCGTGTACGACCCGGCGGTCCTGGAGATGATGAAGGGCGTCGATCTCGCCGTCTACGACTGCACCTACAACGAAGACGAAATGCAACGTTTCAAGGGCTTCGGTCATTCGACGTGGCAACATGGCGTCGAGCTTGCCAAGATGGCAGGCACCAAGCAATTCGCGCTCTTCCATCACGCCCCGTCGCGTACGGACGTTCAGTTGGAAGCAATGGAGAAGGAGGCGCAGGCCGTCTTCCCGAAATCGTTTGCCGCCCGCGACAATCAGGTGATCAAGCTTTAGGCTCGCAACAGGGCCCCCGCTGTCATCCAGGCGACGGCAGGGTGGTCCTGCGTTTCTTCCAGAAGCCTTAACAGAAAATCCCAGGCAGTCGCGTCGTGGACGAGATGATGCGCGAGAATACCGATCGGTTCGCGGTCACCTTCGAAGCGAGCCTGCAGCTCCGCCACAAGGGCTGCAACGAGTTCAGCATGCGGCCTTCCCGCCCTTGTTCCGTGCCAATTCATGATGTCGACATGGGTATTGAGCAACGTGATCGCACCCCCGGATTTCGCCCGGCCGTAGACGGACAGGGCGCGCAACCCCAACGCGGGAAGTTTCGCGACGAGCGCCTGGTCTATCCTGTTCCACGGCGGCACCAGCATTGGAACGAGCTTTTGCGGGTAAAGCCTCTCAAGCTTGCCGAACCCGTCGCGTAGCTCACCGAGCACGACTTCGGCCGGGCGGTGGCCTCCAAGTTCCTGTTTCTTCTCGTCAGGGGCAGCATGATTGGTATGAGACCAGCCGTGGAGCGCGACCGCCGCGTGCTGCTCTGCGAAAAGGTGATCGGCCAGGGCTTTGCCGGTCAAGGCCGGGATCACTGCAAGCGTCAGCGGCACGTGAGCGTCTCGCGTCAGCGCAAGCAGCCTATCCAGCGCGTCTGTCGGATCCACCGCATCGTCGTCGCGAAACCACAGCCGTGCCATTTGGCCTGCCGCGCTCCAGCGTTCAAGCTCCGCTCGCAGCGGCATCCAAGTCTGACCAGCCGTCATGCTACCTCTCCCGCGTATTTTTTTAGAATACAGTCCAAGGCCGACGCTGCGACCGTCAAGGACCTCTCCTCAAGGACAAAGCGGCGGGCGCGTTCACCCATTGAGGATCGTTTCGACGGGTCGGCGAGCAGGCGATCGATCGCAGCCGCATAGGCCGCGACATCGCCGTCCTGTGTCAGATAGCCTGTCAAGTTCGCCTTTACCACCTCCGGCACGCCGGCCGTATGCTGCGCCACAACGGGTAGACCGGCAGCCTGGGCCTCGAGATAGGCCAGCCCATAGGCCTCGCCGCAGCCCGGCCAGACATAAATGCCGGCGCCCGCCAGATCTCCTGGGGTGTCGGCAGCACTTCGCTCGCCGAGCCATTCAAGACGCTCGGAGCCGAAATCTGCAAACAGACGCTCGACTTCGGCGCGCACCGGACCATCTCCGACGATCGTCAACGTCCAGGGCCGATCTTCGATCAGGCGCAGGGCCGCGGCGAGCATTGCATAGCTTTGCATCTTGTCGCCGCTGCGCATCATTGCAATTGAGATCAGCCTTGTCGGCTCCGGTTTCGAGGAAACTGCCACAAACGGCGCGGTGTCGACGAAGGGGGAGAGCGAAGCGATGCGGGCCTGCGGCATGGACTGCTCGAGACCCAGCCTGTCGCGCTGGGTAAAGGCAATGTTGACAGCAGCTTCCCGCACCTGCGCGGCGACGCGTGCCTGAAACGGCGCCCAGTCGCCTCCATCGCGTTTAGGCGAATAGGAGGCCTCCGCTGTGACGCAGGGAATGTTGAACTCGGCGCAGAGGTCAGGCCCAAACAGGTCGGGGGATTTATAGTAGGGGTGATAACAGAACCAGAGCTGCGGCCTTGGTCCGCCGGCCCATCTCTGTCGCAACCGTTCCAACTCCTTACCAGCATTCTGCTGCATTTGCAGCGCGGCTTCCGGCGTTGCGGCAAAACTGCGGAACTCCGAAGCAACATCGACAGTGTGCCCTGCAAGCTCCAGCGCGCGGATCAGCAGACGCGCCATCAAGCGGTCGCCGGAGGGCACAGGATGGTAGGGAGATTTCAGCGGCGCGTAGAATGCAATCCGCATCACGGCACTCCTGCCGAGACGGACTGTTCACAACCGGCATATGGGCCCGCCAAGAGAGAATCTGCTATCGTCGGTTTCCTTGTGGTTTGCATGACGAGAATGTGACATGCGATCGCGGTCGGGGCGGCAATTTCACCTCAATTGCCACATCTCTAGTGTATTTGTGATTTGGTATTCAAGAACGGGATTGAATGGCGACCGTCGCGGCCAGCAGCATTTTTTCGCAGCGCTCGATCAGACGAGCCCGGCTCGGCTCCGGTCTCGTCATGTTCGTCTTCGTGTTTTTGCATTTTTCCAATCATGCGCTGGGCCTGATTTCGGTTTCAGCGGCGGATGAGGGGCGAAGGCTATTCATGGGCCTGTGGCGAAATCCGCTCGGCTCATTGATCCTCTATGGCGCCATATTCATCCATATCGCACTCGTGCTGCGCTCCATCTATGTCCGCCGCAGCCTTGTCATGCCAAAGGGAGAAATGGCCCAGATTGTGCTGGGACTGGCGATCCCGCTGCTGCTGATCGATCATGTCATCGGAACCCGCGTTGCCCATTCGCTCTTCCACTACAGAGACGACTACGAGACGATCGTTCGGCTGCTATGGATAACGTCGCCCGGAAACGGTCTGCGACAGGTCTTCGCACTCGTGGTCGTGTGGTTTCACGGCTGCATCGGCCTGCACTACTGGCTGCGCTATCGCACGTGGTACGGGGGTGTCGCGGCACCTCTGCTGGCCGTTGCCATTCTCGTGCCGGTGCTCGCCATCCTGGGCTTCATCGAAATGGGCAGGACGATCGCCGAACCTGCCTATGAAGGCGTTGTCGACACCTACCGCTATGAGGCAAACCTCAACACACGCTATTATACCGACCCGGCTGCACAGACGCAGGTGGCGATGATCCGTGCGGGACTTTACGGATCCTTCGCGAGTGCGCTGCTGCTTGTCATCGGCGCGCGCACGCATCGTCGATGGAAGGAGCGGGTCGATCAGGTCACCGTCCACTATCAAAGCGGCGAGTCGATCCGTGTGCCGCGCGGCTTCACCGTGCTTGAGGCCAGCCGGCTTGGCGGAGTGCCGCATTATTCCGTCTGCGGCGGCAAGGGTCAATGCTCGACCTGCCGGGTGCAGGTGCTCAGCAGCTACGAGGATCTTCCACCGCCCGACAAGCTGGAACTGTCGACACTGCGGCGCATCAACGCCGCACCCGATGTTCGTCTTGCCTGCCAGCTTCATCCCGTCGCCGACATTACCGTCGTTCCGTTGCTCATTCCCGCAACGGAGACGACCCTCCCCGCCAACAGCCAGGAAACGAGCCCTGGTCGTGAACGGGAGATAGCGGTGCTCTTCTGCGATATCAGACATTTCACGACGCTCACCGAAACACGCCTGCCCTTCGACATCGTCTTCCTTCTGAACCGCTATTTCGCCTTGGTCGGCAATGCGGTCGAGAAGGCCGGCGGGCGGATCGACAAATTCATCGGCGACGGCGCAATGGCCCTCTTCGGCATCGGCAATTCGCCCGAGGAGGCATGCCGGCAGGCGCTGTCGGCGGCGGCTGCGATTGCACGCGACATCGAGAAGCTGAGCACGGAATTGACCGACGAGCTGCCGCTTCCGCTTCGCATTGCGATCGGCATCCACACGGGACCGGCCGTGGTTGGTACGCTTGGCTACGGCCGTGTCCGCAGCACGACGGCGATCGGCGATACCGTCAACGTCGCCAGCCGGCTGGAAACGGCCGCCAAGGAATTCGACGTCGCACTCGTCATCTCAGAGCCGGTCGCTACGCTGGCGGGCCGCGACATGGAGGGTGTGGAAAGTCGTGAAATCAGCGTGCGCGGTCGCGCCCTGCCCTTGAAAGTCTATGTGATTTCGAGGGACAAGGCGATCGAACTGGCACAAGGAAAAGACTGATGCCCGGCCACAGCTGGCTTGCAGGAAAATACTGGAAGAAACGCCTGCGCAGGATGCGCAATGCTCTTGTGAGCCGTTTCTTCAATACCCGCACCGGCCGACGCCTGCTGATCGAGAATATCGGACCGCGGGTCGTTTCCATGACCGTCGATGCCGACGATCATCTCATGACCTTCTCACCGTCCGATTACATCGGACGGAAGGTCTTTCGCAAAGGCCACTTCGAGCGGGAGCACGTGGACAGGCTGCTTGCGGTCCTGCGCGAGCGCGGTTTGATCAAAAAGCACAGCAGTCTTCTCGAGATCGGCGGCAACATCGGTACGCAGACGGTCTATTTCGCTCTGAGCCACACCTATGCCCATATCGTCAGCATAGAGCCCGATCCCCGCAACTTCCCGCTGCTGCAGACCAATATCCGGCAGAACCACCTCGAACAGACGGTGACCTTGGTCAATTGCGCCGCCGGCGAAATCCGCGGTCAGATCGATTTCTTCATGAACGCCAACAATCACGGCAAGAGTAGCGCGCTCCGCCGGAGCGCGAACGACAGGAAGATAAGCGTTCCTGTCATGCCGGTCACCGAGATACTGGCCGACCTCGCGATAGACCCTGCTGCAATCGGCCTGGTGTGGATGGACATCGAGGGTTACGAACCGGTGGCCTGCCGTTCCATGGCGCCACTCATGTCGCGGCGCGTGCCGCTCTATCTGGAGTTCACGCCGCTGTTTTACGGCCCCGATCAAACCCGCGACTTCATCACCTCGCTCGCCGGCTTCTACGAAACCTGCCTGGTGTTCTTCGAAGACGAAGCGACGGAGATGCGGGTCGTCGACCTGCCGGGCGGCGTCGACCAGTACGACGTGCTCTTTCTGCCGTGATCAGCGCCTGCGGTAGAGAAAGTAGCGGCCTTCCTTGACGCCGGGAGGCAGCGGCAGCGGCTCGAGTTCGGCGCGATCAAGCGGCAACCCGCTGACTGCGATGCCGCCCTTCGTCAGCACGCCTACCATCAGTTGCGGCAGCCATGTCAGCGTGATCGCATCGATATCATCGTGGCCAGTGCCGATATCGGCATGGGCAAGGGCGGCGCCGATTCCCAGGAAGGCCTGTCCAGATTCGCGAATGTCGCCGGTGATCACGTCTTCGGCCGGAGGCGTCGACGACGAATAGGAGCGCACCTCCCGGTCGAAGGCAATGATGCGGCGATCGGGAAAATGCTCGCGCAGATGGTCGTAAGTCCGTCCGTTGCCGAGACCAAACTCCATCACCGGGCCTTCAGTCCCGTTTACGAGGGCGACAATTTCATTGAGGATATCACGCTGGGCCGTCAAACGGCGAATGAAGCTGTCGAGGCGGCTCATCTATGACTTTGTCCGTTCATCAGTTTTTCGAAGGCGATACGATCGTATCAGGCTTCGCGAATTCCGTTCGTCTCGCTGGCGACAAGCCGGTGGCATGCAGCCTTGAGGTTGGCTGGCAAAGCGGCTTGGCAGCGCACAGACGCACGGACAGAGCTAGCGAGAAATGGCCAGTGACGCAAGCTTGGACTCTGCAACCCTGCGATGCCACGATGGCAGGGTTCATGCGCGCCCGTGATTAACGGCGAACCAAGCGGCGATCCCTGCCCTGGAACATCACCGCCGACCGCATCCTCCTGGTGTCGCGTCGTCACACATCCCAACCACACCGACCGCGGGCCGCAAGGCCACCTGACGACATCATCAATATAACCGCAGGCGGGCCATGCAAAAATCACATCTGGGAGGCAATCCATCGCCAGGTTGCCTGGATGATCACTGCGTTGCTGGCAAAGTCGATCCCGCAGAAATAGGTTCACCTCAATTGACCGCGAAATGGCGTTGCGGTGACAACACGGGTCTGTTCTAAGTTCTAGCCATGAACGATGCTTCAAATGACTCCTTCTTTGCGAGCGTGCCGGTCTTCGACCAATTCGAAGGCGTGGCGGACACCGGCAACTATCGCCCGCTGCCGGACAATTGGATCCTGGCGCTCGCCGATATCGTCGGCTCGACACAGGCGATCATGAACGGCCGCTACAAGGACGTGAATATGGCAGGCGTCAGTGTCATTTCCGCGGTGCTGAACGCCGTCGGCATGGGAGACTATCCTTTCGTCTTCGGCGGGGATGGTGGCCTGGTCGCCCTTCCTGGTGCCCTGGAGAGAACTGCGCGCGAAGCGTTAGCCGCAGCGCAGCGTTGGGTCGACGAGGATTTGAAGCTCGATCTTCGGATATCGGTGGTGCCGATCGCCGACATTCGAAGCGCCGGCTTCGACGTCCGCGTGGCGCGTTATCAGGCAAGCCCCTTCGTCACCTATGCGATGTTCGCCGGCGGCGGCAATACCTGGGCAGAACAACAGATGAAGGCCGGGCGGTACGGTGTCGAAGCCGCACCGGAGGGCACGAGACCCGATCTGACCGGCCTCTCCTGCCGGTGGAATCCAATCGAAGCACGCAACGGCGAGATCGTCTCGATCATCGCCGTTCCCGGCGATGGCGGTACCAGCCCCGAGTTTCGCCAGCTTGTGGCTGAAGTCATTGCCATTTCCGCAGAGCAGAGCCGGGACGGCCACCCCGTCCCGGCCGACGGCCCCTCGCTCCGCTTTTCCATGACGGGGATCAATCGCGAGGCACGCGCGACGGCGCCGGCCGGGCGACGCTTCCGCCAGCGGCTATGGATCATGCTCCAGATCGGCCTCACGGTCTTTCTGCACCGCTTCGGCCTGAAGCTCGGCACGTTCGACGCCCGGCGCTATCGGCAGGATGTTTCCGGAAACTCCGATTTCCGCAAGTTCGACGACGGGCTGAAGATGACCATCGACGTCGATGCCGATCATCTCAGCCGGATTCAGGTGCTGCTGGAAAGGGCCAAGGCGAACCGCATCGCCCGCTATGGCCTGCATCGCCAGTCATCCGCGCTGATGACATGTTTCGTGCCGACGCACCTGTCGCGCGACCACATGCACTTCATCGATGGAGCAAGCGGCGGTTATGCCGTCGCCGCCAGCCAGATCAGCGGCAAGGCGTCCCCGGTCGGCGTCACGCCTTGAGGATATGATCAGCCGCAAGGTTTAGACGCGTATAGACGTTGCGGGTATCGACGATTAGCGGCACCCTTTCAGCAAGCAGGCGGTAGTCGACCTCATCGTGATCCGTTGCGATCAGCACCGCATCATAGGCGGCCAGCTGCTCGCCGGTCAGGGCAATGGAGTGGCGACCCTTCAGCGCCTGATATTCGCGCGTCGGCGGGATTTCGGCAACGTAGGGATCGTGATAATCGGCCTTGCCACCGCGTTCCTCGATGATTTCGATGAGGCGAAGCGACGGGCTTTCACGTATGTCGGCGACGTTCTTCTTGTAGGCGAGGCCGATTACCAGAACGCGCGAGCGGCTGAGCGCCTTGCCCGCGCGGATGTCGAGCGCCTCTGCAAGCTTGCCGACAACGTAGCGTGGCATGGCCGAATTGATTTCGCCCGCGAGTTCGATGAAGCGCGTCGGCAGTTCGTATTCCCGTGATTTCCACGTGAGATAAAACGGATCGATCGGAATGCAATGCCCGCCAAGACCCGGCCCGGGATAGAACGGCATATACCCAAAAGGCTTGGTCTTTGCCGCATCGATCACTTCCCAGACATCGATGCCCATGGCGGCATAGACCGTCTTCAGCTCGTTGACGAGCGCGATATTGACCGAACGGAAGATGTTCTCGGTGAGTTTGACCGCCTCTGCAGTCGCATTGGAAGAGACCGGCACCACGGTTTTTACAGCCGCCCCGTAGAAGCTTTTCATCAGTTGGAGAGCGTCCGCTCCGTCGCCGGCCACGACCTTGGGGATTGTCGCAGTGTGATAGTGCAGATTGCCGGGATCCTCCCGCTCCGGCGAGAAGCCGACGAAAAAGTCGACACCGGACACGAGGCCGGTCGTTTCCAGGATGACCTTGACGATGTCGTCGGTCGTGCCGGGATAGGTGGTCGATTCCAGCACCACGAGTTGGCCGGGCCGCAGGTGCTCGGCGATCGAACGCGAGGTTGCCTCGACAAAGGACAGGTCGGGGTCACGATGCTTGGTCAGCGGTGTCGGCACACAGATGACAATGACGTCGCAGGCGGCGAGATCCATGAAATCGGTCGTGGAGGAAAACCGCCCTGCGTCAATTTCGATCGAGAGGTCCGTGCTTCTCACGGCATCGATATAGGAGCGACGGGCATCAAGTGAAGCGATCTTCTTCGGATCGATATCAAAGCCGGTCACGGGAAAGCCGCTGCGGGCGACCGCCATCGCAAGTGGCAGGCCGACGTAGCCGAGACCGATGATACCGGCGCGCGCAGTGCGGGTTTCGATCTTGTTCAAGAGTGCGTCGAAGATTGGGGAATTGGCCAAGGTGGGTCTCGTCTGAAGTCCGGATGAGGTCCCTTGATCTAATGTAAGATCGTGGCGAATGAAACCCGCCCGCCGGCGTTATAACGATGCGACGCCACACCTGCCATTCTTCGGTCGGCTGCGCCCCAACACAAAGACAACCCTTGCAGGTGTTGCGCAAATGACCCGACTGCCCACAGAGATCTCCGCGCGGCGCCTAAAAATGCTCGGCGCCCATTGTCTGCCTAGTCTGAGGTGCCTATTTAGGTCAGGTAACGAACCACAGAAAGGATCGCCTATCCAACCCACGAAATCAGTGGTTTGACAGGTGCCACTGCTGGATCACCGGCAGATTGTTGACACAATAATATCACACGTCCATCCTGACTTTTCGGCCTGCAGCACCCGTGCTGCTGGTGGCCTTTCCGACGTTTCATGGATGACGTGCCTCATGAGGATACTACCAGGAATGGGCGTGATAGACTCCCGCGTTTCATCGATTTTGTTGGACCGGGTCGCGGAATGGCTGACGAACTCGTCGCTGGCCGGCGACGACCTTGAGAACATCGTTCGCGGGTTCTGCGAACGCATTGCCGCGGCTGGCCTTCCGATTGCACGCGTGCATCTGACCTTTTCAATGCTGCATCCGCTTTACGATGCGCTGAGCTTCACCTGGCGGCGCGCAAGCGGTGTCACCATCGAAGGCTACCGCCACGCGGCGGGGCAGAAACCCGACCGTTTTATTCAAAGCCCCTATTACTATTTGCTGGACAACAACCTGCAGCACCTGCGCCGCCGCATTCCCGTTGACGGTCAGCCCGAATTCCCGGTGTTTGCAGATTTACGCGACGAACGGATTACCGACTACCTCGCCTTCGTGCAGCCATTCGGCGATGGATCGGTTCAGGGGATGATGGGGTCGTGGTCCACCGACAGTCACGCGGGCTTTTCCGACGACATGATCGATGCGCTGCTGCGCATGCAGAACCATCTCGCGGTGGCTGCCAAGATGGCGGTGCTGGGCAAGCTGGCCAACAACATGCTCACGACCTATCTGGGCGGCGATGCGGGCAAGCGGGTGCTGAACGGCCAGATACGCCGGGGCGACGGCGAAACCATCCGCGCGGCACTCGTGATGGGCGACATGCGCCAATCGACCATGTATGCCGAGAAGGAAGGCAGACAGAACTACATCGACACACTGAACCAGTTTTTCGACGCGATCGCGGCGCCGTTCAACCGCAACGGCGGCGAAATTCTGAGCTTCATCGGGGATGGATTTCTTGCCGTCTATCCATGCGGCCGTCATAAGGATCCGTCGAAAATCGCCTGTCAGTCGGCTCTGTCGGCGGTCCATCAGGCTCAGGCCCGAGTTGCCGAACTCAACAAGACACGGCAGGAAAGCGGTCTTGGCAAGATCTCCTATGGTATCGGCCTACATGTCGGCAACGTCATGTTCGGCAATGTCGGGCTCAAGGACAGGCTGACTTTTTCTGCATTCGGCTCGGCCGTCAACGAGGTTCAGCGGCTGCAGGCGCTGACGAAGAAGTATTCCCGCGAGGTTGTCGCAAGCCAGGCCTTTGCCGGCTACTGCGGCGGCGAGTGGACGACGCTGGGCGAGGAGAAGCTGCGGGGTGTCCGCCAGAAGATCACGGTCTTGCAGCCGCGGGCGCCTGCGCCGGCGCTTCATGTCGACGAGAACTTCCGCGAGGTGCCGGAGGCTGCTCTTTCCGAAGCTGAGCAGGTCATTCTGCTCCATCGCGACGCACGCAACCAGGCCAAGGCCCCGGCAGTCGAAAAGTTTATTCAGTAGCTGATCCGGCCGTGGCAACGGCCGGATTCCACACTTCCAAGGGATCTGAAGCTCCCGGTTTTTGCGTGTCCGTCATCAACTGGACACCCTGATTGCGGTACGCTAGTGTGCCGCAACGGGAACGAAGAAAAACTGGGGAATATCATTGGTATGGCGCCCGCCTCCGATCTGCTACGCATTGAGAATCTCGACGTTTCCTTCTCGGTTTTCGGCGAAAGCCTCCGCGTCGTAAAGAACGCAAACCTGCGTATTCTGCCCGGCAAAGTCACTGCGCTCGTCGGGGAATCCGGCTCGGGCAAATCGGTTATCAGCCAGAGCATCATGGGCATCCTGCCGAACCCGGCACAGGCCAAGGGTCGCATTCTGTTTACCGACCCCCTCGACGGCAAGACCACCGATATTCTTCAGTATTCCCGTGACAGTGCAGAAATGCGGGATTTGCGCGGTCGCCGCATGGCGACGATCTTCCAGGAGCCGATGACCTCGCTGTCTCCCCTGCACACGGTCGGCAATCAGATCAGCGAAGCACTGCTGATTCACACCGAGGCCGACAAGAAGGAAGCCCGCGAAAAGACGGAGGAGATGCTCGGCCTTGTCGGCTTTACCGACCCAAAGCGCACCTTCGACATGTATCCGTTCGAGCTTTCGGGCGGGATGCGCCAGCGGGCGATGATCGCGATGGCGCTCATCTGCAAGCCGGCGCTGCTGATCGCCGACGAGCCGACGACGGCGCTGGACGTGACGATCCAGGCGCAGATTCTCGAACTCTTGCGCGATCTTCAGCACAAGCTCGGTATGGCGATGCTGCTGATCACACACGACCTCGGTGTCGTGGCCAACATGGCTGACGAAGTCGTGGTGATCTACCACGGCGAGATTATGGAAGCCGGGCCGGTCGAATCCATTTTCCGCAATCCCCAGCACCCTTATCTCAAGGGGCTGATGGCCGCAGTGCCGCATTTCGACATGAAGCCCGGCGAACGGCTGAAGGCTATGCGCGATGTGTCGGTCAATCTCGAATCCATGATTGGCAAGAAAAGGATCGAGGTCGAGGGGCCGAAGATCCTGCTGTCCGTCAACAACCTGACCAAGACTTTCAAGACCCGCAATCGCGGTCTGCTGGGCACACGAGAGACGGCTGGGTTTCGCGCGGTCGACGACGTGAGCTTCGATATTCAGCGCGGTGAATGTCTCGGACTGGTCGGAGAGTCGGGCTGCGGCAAGACGACCGTGAGCAAGATCTTGATGCGTGCGATCACGCCGGACAGCGGCTCGGTGACGTTCAACGATGGCAAGGATGTCATCGACGTCCTGTCCGCAAGCGGCGACGAGCTACAGGACCTGAGGACCAAGATCCAGATGGTGTTCCAGGATCCGGTATCCTCACTTTCCCCGCGCATGACCGTCAGGAACATTCTGAGCGAGCCGCTGGAAATCCACGATCGAGGCAACAGTGCCGAGCGCAGCCGGAAGGTGGAAGCGCTCATGGGCGCAATCGGGCTCGACCGCCGCTATCTGAGCCGCTACCCGCACAGCTTCTCCGGCGGCCAGCGTCAGCGTATCGGCATTGCGCGCGCGCTGGCACTTGGACCGAAGCTCGTCATCCTCGATGAGCCGGTATCGGCGCTCGACGTATCTGTTCAGGCCCAGATCCTCAACCTGCTCAAGGATTTGCAGAAAGAACTCGGGCTGACCTACCTGTTTATCTCCCACAATCTCGCCGTCGTCGACTATATGGCGGACCGGATAGCCGTGATGTGCAAGGGACGCATTGTTGAAATAGCACCCCGAGAGGTCATCCTGCGCGATCCAGTGCATCCCTATACGAAGTCGCTGCTTGCGGCCGTCCCCTTCCCCGATCTCGACCGGCCACTCGATTTCGAGGCGCTGCGTAAGAATGGCGCCGCCGACAAGCAGAATTGGGGCATTACGTTCACAGCCGAACACGACGACGCGTCCGAGCTCGACTACGCCGACCTCGGCAATGGCCATTTTGTGCGTGCCCGCAAGGGCGCTGATGTGAAGGAGCTCCGTTCATGGTAACGCGCAGGCGCTTTCTCGGAGGCATGGTCGGTGCCGCAATCGCGCCTTCGGTCGTCAAGGCGGCGGACCGCGATATAGAGCCGGAATTCCTGCGGGACCTGCTGCGTGCCGGCCGTATTCCGGCCATGGTCGATCGGCTGCCGACGCATCCGCGGATTATCAACATGAAGGACGAAGGGCTGCAGCCGGGTGCCTATGGCGGCACCGTGCGCACGATCATCGGCAGCGCAAAAGACATCCGCTACATGACTGTCTACGGCTATTCGCGGCTCGTCGGCTACGACACGAAGCTGCAGCTCCAGCCCGATATCCTGATGGGCTTTACGTCCGAGAAGGATTCCGTTTTTACCTTCCACCTGCGTGAAGGCCATCGCTGGTCGGACGGCGCGCCGTTTACGGTAGACGATTTCCGCTATTGGTGGGAAGACGTTATTCTCAACAAGGACCTTACACCCGGCGGCGGGGCGCTGGAACTCAGGCCTCACGGCGATCTGCCCCATTTCGAAGTGCTCGATCCGCTGACGGTGCGCTATAGTTGGGATCGGCCCAATCCGAATTTCATGCCGGCCTTGGCAGGCCCCTTGCCGCTGATGATTTTCGGCCCCGGCCACTATTTGAAGCAGTTCCACAAGAAGTACCAGGACGACTTTCGGCTGTCCGCCCTGATGAAGCAAAACAGGGTCAAGAAGTGGGCCGACCTGCACATCAAGATGTCGCGCGCGTCGCGTCCGGAAAACCCGGAGCTGCCAACGCTTGATCCGTGGGCGAACACGACAGCGCCACCGGCAGAGCAGTTCGTTTTCGTGCGCAATGCGTTTTTCCATCGCATCGACGAGAATGGTGTCCAGTTACCCTATATCGACCGGTTCATTCTCAACGTCAGCTCATCCTCCATCATCGCKGCCAAGGCRGGYGCSGGCGARTCCGAYCTGCAGGCGACCGGCATCGACTTCAACGACTACACCTTYCTGAAGGATGCCGAGAAGCGGTTTCCGGTGAACGTCAGTCTGTGGCGGCAGGTACGCGGCTCGCGGGTGGCGCTGCTGCCGAACCTCAACTGCGCCGACGACGTCTGGCGTGGGCTTTTCCGCGAAACGCGGTTCCGCCGGGCGTTGTCGATGGCCATCGACCGGCACGAGATCAACATGGTCGCGTTCTACGGCCTCGGCAAGGCGAGCGCTGACACCGTCCTGCCGGAAAGTCCGCTCTTTCGGTCGGAGTATGCAGACGCCTTCATCGCGCATGATCCTGACCAGGCAAACAAGCTGCTCGACGAGCTGGGGCTGGCCAATCGCGACAGCGAGGGCGTCCGCCTCCTGCCGGATGGCCGACGTGCGGAGATCACGATAGAGACGCCAGGTGAAAGCAATCTCGATACCGACGTGCTGGAACTCGTGCGCGACCACTGGCGCGAGGTCGGTCTTGCCCTTTATACGCGCACTTCACAACGCGACGTCTTCCACAACCGGGCGATGAGCGGAACGATCATGATGTCCATCTGGTTCGGCATCGACAACGGGGTTGCCACCGCCGACATGTCACCGAGACAGCTCGCACCGACGCAAGACGATCAGTTGCAGTGGCCGCTCTGGGGCATGTACTACCTCTCTGCCGGACAGGCCGGCCGCGCACCGGACCTGCCGGAGGCAAAGCAGCTGGTCGATCTGCTCAACCAGTGGGGCGAAACCGCAAGATCCGCAGAGCGGGAGGCGATCTGGCACCAGATGCTGTCGCTTTACACGCAACAGGTCTTCTCGATCGGCCTGATCAACAGCACGCTGCAGCCAATCCTGAAATCGGCCAAGCTGCAGAACGTACCGGCGCGCGGGCTTTACGGCTTTGACCCGACCTCCTACCTCGGCATCTACATGCCGGATTCCTTCTGGTTCAAGGAGGTCTGAACGATGCTACGTTATATTCTCTGGCGCATCGCCGCGATGGTTCCGACGCTCTTCGTGATCTCCGCATTGGTGTTCACCATCATCGAACTGCCGCCCGGCGACTTTTTCGAGAGCCAGATCGCCGAACTCCGGGCGCAGGGCGAGAGCGCAAACCTGCAGGAAATCGAGGAGCTGCGGAAGCAATACGGCTTCGACAAGCCTGCAGTCGTTCGCTATTTCTATTGGGTCGGCGGCATGTTGCACGGCGATTTCGGTTATTCGTTCGAGTATCAGCTGCCGGTATCCGACGTGGTGGGCGACCGGCTGTGGCTGACGATTCTGGTCTCCTTCTCCACCATCTTGCTGACATGGCTGATCGCCTTTCCGATCGGAATTTATTCGGCGACCCACCAGTATAGCTGGGGCGACTACGGCCTGACGTTGTTTGGACTGCTCGGCATCGCCATTCCGAATTTCATGCTTGCCCTTATCCTGATGTATTTCGCCAACATGTGGTTCGGCGTGTCCATCGGCCATCTCATGGATCAGAGGTACCTGTCGGAACCCATGAGCTGGGACAAAGCGCGCTCGATACTCTCACACCTCTGGATCCCCGTGGTTATCGTGGGAACAGCCGGGACAGCAGGCATGATCCGAAGGCTTCGCGCCAACCTGCTCGACGAAATGCAGAAGCAGTACGTCGTGACGGCGCGCGCCAAGGGGCTTCACCCGTTGCGCGCACTGATCAAATATCCACTGCGCATGGCGCTCAACTTTTTCGTTGCCGACATCGGATCGATCCTTCCGTCAATCATTTCGGGCGCTGAAATCGTTGCGATCGTCCTGTCACTCGAGACGACGGGACCCATGCTCATCAAGGCGTTGCAGAGTCAGGACATGTATCTTGCCGGGTCGTTCCTGATGTTCCTTGCTTTCCTCAACGTCGTGGGCGTCCTGGTCTCGGACATTGCCCTTGGCTTCCTTGATCCACGTATCCGCCTGCAAGGCAGGAGCACCAAATAATGTCGCCCTTGCCCCCGCCCGGCGCACCGATGCCGCACTATGTTTCGACCGCGCCCTTCGATCCGCAAGCGACCGAAGCCATGACATCTGCGCAGTCGCGCATCCACCTTGCATCGCAGAAGCAGCTGATGTGGTGGAAATTCAAGCAGCACCGGCTTGCACTGATTTCCGGGGTATTCCTGGTCGCTATCTACCTGATGATCCTGATCGTCGAATTCCTGGCGCCCTACGGGCTGCACACCAAGAACGTCGATTTCATCCATTCGCCGCCGCAGCGGATCCATCTCTTCCACAATGGCAGCTTCGTTGGCCCGTTCGTCTATGGTCGCAGCATGTCGCTCGACCTCGATACGTTACATCGCGTCTACACCGACAGGCAAAACGACGTGCAGCCGATCCGTTTTTTCTGCCGTGGCGATCCCTTCAAATTCTGGGGAGTTGTCAGCTCAGACCTGCATCTCGTCTGCCCGGCAGTGGGCGGCCAGATGTTTCTGCTCGGAACCGATCGTCTGGGGCGCGATGTGTTGTCGCGCATACTGTACGGCGCGCGCATCTCGTTGACGATCGGCCTGATCGGCATCGCAATCAGCTTTTGTCTCGGTATCGTCATCGGTGGCCTCGCGGGCTATCGGGGCGGCGTGTTCGACCTGATCGTTCAGCGCCTGATCGAGGTGCTGCAATCTCTGCCGAGCTTGCCCTTGTGGATGGCTCTCGCCGCTATCATGCCGGTGACATGGAGCCCGATCGTCATCTATTTCGGTATCACGGTCATCCTGGGCATCATCGACTGGACCGGATTGGCGCGTGCCGTTCGTTCCAAGCTCCTTGCTTTGCGTGAGGAAGACTACGTGCAGGCGGCCCAGCTCATGGGCGCCAGCACCTCGCGTGTCATCGGCAGGCATCTCGTCCCCGGCTTCATGTCGCATCTGATCGCGTCTGCGACGATTTCCATTCCCGGCATGATCCTCGGCGAGACGGCATTGAGTTTCCTTGGGCTGGGGCTCCGCCCCCCGATTACCAGCTGGGGCATCCTGCTGACGGAGGCAAAGAGCGTAAGCGTTATTGCATTCTATCCATGGTTGCTTTTTCCGATTATACCGGTGGTCTTGGTGATTTTGGCGTTCAACTTTCTGGGAGACGGCTTGCGTGATGCCGCAGATCCCTACAAATAGCGGTCAGCCGGGCGGAGCTATGCGATCTGTTCGGCACGCCGTGGAAAGCGGCGGTGCAAGGTGATGTACAGCCCGGAAGGAATGCCCATGGCACGGCGACTGGAAGATGCCCGTATTCTTATGTACAGTCACGATACATTCGGGCTCGGTCATTTGCGCCGCTGTCGCACGATCGCCCATGCGCTGGTCGAGGATTATCGCGGCCTCAATATCCTGATCATCTCCGGCGCCACGATTGCCGGCGCCTTCGACTATCGGGCCCGCGTCGACTTCGTGAAGGTTCCGAGCGTGATCAAGCTGCGCAACGGAGAATACACGTCGCTGGCGAGCCACATCGATCTTCAGGATACGCTGAAGATGCGAGAATCGATCATCCGCCACACGGCCGAGACATTTCAGCCGGACATCTTCATCGTCGACAAGGAGCCGATGGGTCTCAAGGGCGAGGTGGAGGATACGCTAGCCTACCTCAAGTCGCGCGGAACGCAGTTGGTACTTGGCCTGCGAGAGATCATGGATGCGCCGCATCTGCTGGATGCCGAGTGGAAGAAGAACGGAATCATGCAGAAGATCGATCAGTACTACGATTCGATCTGGGTTTACGGGCCGCCGGACTTCTACGATCCGCTGATCGGGCTCGACGTACCTCCGAGCGTGCGCAGGAAGATGGATTTTGTCGGATTCCTGCAGCGTAGCGTGTCCACAAGCAAGACATCGATCAATGCCCGCAGCGACAACTATATTCTCGTGACCACCGGCGGTGGCGGCGATGGGTCTGATCTGGTCCACGACGTCATGAACGCCTATGAGCAGGACGCGACCCTGCAGCAGAAGGCTCTTGTCGTGCTTGGGCCCTATATGCCGGCTGCCGAGCGCAGCAAGCTCGTCCAGAAAGGCGCGAAGATCCCGTATATCGAAGTCATCGAGTTCGATAACCATATGGAAGAACTGATCGCCGGCGCAACCGGGGTCGTCGCCATGGGTGGCTACAACACCTATTGCGAAATTTTGTCGTTCGACAAACCGGCATTGATCGTGCCGCGCGTAAAACCGCGGGAAGAGCAGTTGCTCCGCGCCCAGCGAGCAAGTGCTCTCGGCTTGGTCGACATGCTGCTACCCGAACAATCCGCTGACGCGTCAGTGATGGCCGATGCGCTGAAGCGCCTGCCGCATCGCCAGCCACCGTCGATAAGCGGTTGCACCCTCCGCCTCGAGGGACTCAATCACATCTCACAGACGGTCGGCCACTGGCTCGATAGCCGGGGCCGCCATCTTTCCGTCGTCGGCGCCGAGTGAAGGTCCAAGCCGAGTGAAAGTTCAAGCCGCGTGAAGGTTCAGGCATTGCCGCAACGCCGGAAGATACTGGTCGTTCTGAAGGGCTATCCGCGCCTTTCCGAAACGTTCATCGCCCAGGAGCTGTTGGGGCTTGAACGAGCCGGCTTCGACCTGACCCTGATTTCGATGCGCCGTCCGACCGACAAGAAGCGGCACCCGGTCCACGACGAGATAAAGGCGCGGGTGGTGTATCTGCCGGAGTATCTGCACGAAGAACCGATCCGGGTATTGAAGGGTCTGGTCTCGGGCTTCCGCATGGCCGGATTCAAGGCGCTTGTGAAGCGCTTCCTGAAGGACCTGCCGCGCGATATTTCGCGCAACCGTTTCCGCCGGCTGGGCCAGGCACTGGTGCTGGCCCACGAGTGGCCGGACAAGGGTGCGTGGCTGCATGCGCATTTCATTCACACCCCCGCGTCCGTCACCGAATATGCCAGCATCCTGACCGGCGTGCCCTGGACCTGCTCCGCACACGCGAAGGACATATGGACCTCGCCCGATTGGGAGCTGAACGAAAAGCTTGGCAGCGCGCGCTGGACGGTCACCTGCACCAAAAGCGGCTACGAGCACATGCGCACGCTAACGACACGCAAGGAGGCGGTGCATTTGAGCTATCACGGCCTGGATCTGGCGCGATTCGGCCACTTTGCCGAGCAGAGACCTTGTCGCGACGGTAGCGATCCGGCTGCTCCCGTCTCCATCCTGAGCGTCGGCCGTGCTGTGGAAAAGAAGGGATATGATACCCTGCTCCAGGCGCTCGCACGCCTGCCCGCAGATTTGAACTGGCGCTTCGAGCATATCGGCGGCGGCGACGAATTGCCGAAGCTGAAGGCGCTGGCGGCGACACTTGCCATTGCCGACAGGATCACATGGAAGGGAGGGCTCGCACAAGAAGATGTGCTCGATCACTACCGTCGATCAGATCTCTTTGCACTCGCCTGCCGGATTGCTGCCAACGGTGACCGCGACGGGCTTCCCAATGTTCTGGTCGAGGCATCCAGCCAGCGACTGCCCTGCGTTTCCACCTCCGTGTCCGGCGTTCCGGAGCTTCTTGTAGACGGTCAAAACGGATTGCTGGTGCCGCCGGACGACCCTGCTGCATTGGCCTCGGCTCTGGAGGCTGCAATCCGGGATCCTATGCTGCGCCGGAAGCTGGGCGATGCCGCGGAGCAACGGGTGCGCGGGGATTTCGACTATCACGCCAGTATCGAGCAGCTCAGCCGGCTATTCGAAGCGGAATGGCAGAAGGCATCATGAGGGGGCCGCGCGTCTTCTTTTACGTCCAGCATCTGCTCGGCATCGGCCACATTGCCCGGGCAAGCCGCATTGCCAACGCGCTTGTAGATGACGGCTTCGATGTGACGGTCGTGACCGGCGGCTTGCCTGTCCCGGGCTTTCCCGCAGACGGCATCAAGACGGTTGCCCTGCCGCCTGTTGTTGCCAGCAACGCCGGCTTCTCGGGTCTTGCCGAGGCCAACGGCACCGATGCCAGTGAGGATTTCCTCAACCGGCGCCGCGATCTTCTGCTGTCGGCGTTTCACGACGCATGTCCCGACGTCGTCATGATCGAAGCGTTCCCCTTTGGACGCAGACAAATGCGCTTCGAACTGCTGCCGCTCCTCGCTGCGATCGAAAGGGCCGATCCCCGACCGAAGCTGTTGAGCTCGGTGCGCGACATCCTGCAGGAGAACCGCAAGCCTGGCCGCGACGCGGAGACTGCGGCGCTTGTACAGAAGCACTTCGATGCGGTTCTGGTGCACGGCGATCCGGCTTTCGTTCGCCTGGAAGACACGTTCCCGCTGACCGCTGATATCGCCGCCAAGCTGATCTACACAGGCATCGTGGCGCCGCCGACGGCTCCCGAACCGTCGGAAATCTACGACATCATCGCATCCGCGGGCGGCGGGGCCGTCGGAATGGATCTTCTCGCCGCTGCCGCACGGGCGGCGTCAATTCTGCCCGCCGATCTGCGTTGGCTGCTAGTCAGTGGCCCCAATCTGCCCGAACGCGAATTTGCCGCACTTTCAGCGGATACGCCCGCCAATGCAACGCTCGTGCGTTTCCGCAAGGATTTCCCGTCGCTTTTGCGGGGCGCGCGCGTCTCCATCTCGCAAGCAGGCTACAACACCGTGGGCGATCTCCTGAAGACGGATTGCCGCCCGATCCTGATCCCCTTCGTTGTCGGCGGTGAGACCGAGCAGTCCGTCCGGGCCGAACGGTTGAAGGCCCTTGGCCTTGCCGACATCCTGCCCGAAAAGGACCTGACGCCCGGGCTTGTTGCGGCTGCCGTCGGCGTTGCGCTGGAAGCGCGTCCGCGACCCTCCGCCACGCTCGACCTCGACGGCGCGAACAAAACAGCAGAGGTCATTCGCGCAATGGTCGGCTGAAACGCTCGCACTTTATGAAACTCCTATGATATAAAAAGATTCCCGCGAGAATCGGCGCGATAGTTGAGTGCCGCTTCGCGTTGTTTTCGTTAGGATATTCAGCGGCCCGGTTGCATGGTTCTGTTCTCGCCACTTCGTTTCCGTTCTGCGGCAGGGTTGTTGTTTAAAATTTTCCCGACAATTGACGGTTAACAATGGAAAAAAGCCTCGCGCGCTACATCTGGTCGAACACGCGGCTGCAGCAACTCTGGATTTTGGCGGTCGTTGCGCTGTCAATGATACCCTATTTCCTTTCGTTCGATCTTCCCAAGCAGATCGTCAACGGTCCGATTCAGGGATCCGGGTTTGAAGGCGAAGGCGCGACCCAGACCTTCATGCATCTGTCCTACACCTTTCCTGTCATCGGAAAGGTCGAGTTCTTTTCGGGCCTGCAGCTGGACCGCCTGCAGACGCTGATGGCGCTCAGCCTGGTTTTCCTGGCGCTGGTGGTCTTGAACGGCCTGTTCAAATTCTACATCAACACCTACAAGGGCCGGCTCGGAGAGCGCATGCTGAGGCGTATCCGCTTCCAGCTGATCGACCGCGTCCTTCGATTTCCCCCCAACCATTTCAAGCGGGTGAAATCGGCCGAAATCGCCACCATGATCAAGGACGAAGTGGAGCCAATGGGGGGCTTTACAGGTGACGCCTTTGTGTCTCCCGCCTTGCTTGGGGGACAGGCCCTCACCGCTCTCATCTTTATCATCGTGCAGAATTTCTGGCTGGGGATGATCGCCGCCGCCATCGTCGGCGTTCAGGCCGTCATCATACCGCGGATGCGAAAACGCCTGCTCGAGCTTGGCCGCCAGCGCCAGTTGACGGCTCGTGAACTCTCCGGGCGTGTCGGCGAGATCGTAGACGGCATCGGCACGATCCACGGCAACGACACTTCGAACCTCGAGCGCGCCGACATCGCAGCCCGACTGGGACTGATCTTCTCAATCCGCTACGACCTTTACCAGTGGAAGTTTCTCGTCAAGTTCCTGAACAACTTCCTGGCCCAGGTCACGCCTTTCCTTTTCTATGCGATCGGCGGCTACCTGGCACTGCAGGGCCGTCTGGATATCGGTCAGCTGGTGGCAGTGATCAGCGCCTACAAAGACCTGCCCGGCCCGCTGAAGGAACTGATCGACTGGGACCAGATGCGCCAGGACGTGCAGGTGAAATACCAGCAAGTCTACGAGCAGTTCAATGTCGAGCCACTGATCGATGAACGGATTCACGAAGTTTCGGGCGCGGGCGTCACGCCGTTGGCCTCGTCGATTGTCGTCAGCAACCTGTCGGTTAGCGACGACAGCGGCGCGCGCCTGATTGATCATATCTCCGTCGAGATCAAGCCGAACGAAACGGTTGCCGTCGTCGGCCCAAATGCAAGCGGTGCCGAGGCGTTTGCAGAAGCCCTGGGGCGTCTGGTCTGGCCGGATTCGGGCCGCATCACGATCGACGGCAAGGATTTGCTCGAGCTTCCCGAGTCGATCACCGGACGGCGGATTTCCTATGCGTCCGCCGACATCTTTTTCTTCCAGGGTTCGCTCCGCGACAACATTCTCTACGGGCTGAAGCATGCACCGTTGCGCGACCCCGACTATGACGAGCAGACCGCTCTCGAAGTTAAGTGGCATGCTGCCGAAGCGCTCAAGGCCGGAAATCCGACACTCGATCCGAACAGCGACTGGGTCGACTATCAGGCGGCGGGCGCCAGTGGCCCCGACGACATTCTCAAAGCCATACGCCCGGTGCTCGACGCCGTGCTTATTTCTCAGGACATCCTTGATCTGGCGCTTCGTTCGACGGTCGACACAGCTGTGCACGTGGCGCTTGCCGAGCATATCGTCGATATGCGGGCGGCGCTTCGCGAGCGCATGCAGGAATCGGACCTCGGCAGTATCGTGGTGCCGTTCGACTTCGAGGCCTACAATGTCCAGGCGACAGTCGGCGAGAACCTACTGTTCGGGTCCATGAAGCGGCCCGCCATGAACAATCGCCGGCTGGCGGCACATCCCTATTTCCAGGCCCTCTTTCGGGAGACCGGACTGAGCAACGATCTCTATGCAATGGGACTAGAGATCGCGGAAAACGCCGTCGAACTCTTCCATGACCTGCCGCCGGATCATCCCTTCTTCCAGCAACTGACCTTCATGACGGCGGATGACATTCCGACCTATCAGGCACTGCTTCAAAAGCTCACGAGCCGGAAGTTCGACGATGCGACACCCGAGGAGCGCTCATCCATCATCCGGCTGAGCTTCGCCTACATCGAGCCGCGGCACCGCTTCGGCCTTCTGACCGATGAGTTGACGGCAAAGATTGTCAGCGCCCGCAAGCAGTTCCACGAGAACATTCCGGAAGATCTCGCGGCCGTGATCGAGCGCTACGATCCCGAGCACTTCATCTCTTCGGCGAGCCTGATGGACAATGTGCTGTTCGGCCGCATCGCCTACCAGCAAGCCGACGCATCGTCTCGCATCCGGGCGATCATGGGAGACCTGTTCGACTCGCTGGATCTTTTCGACGACGTGCTGTCGATCGGGCTCGAATTTGATGTCGGCTCCGGGGGCAAGCGATTGACGATGGTGCAGCGGCAGAAACTCAACCTGGCCCGCGCGCTTCTACGGCGGTCCGACTATTTCATTCTCAACCGGCCGCTCTCGGCGCTCGACCAGCGCGTCCAGGACCAGATCACGCACAACGTCGTCAACGATCTGCACAAGGACGGCGAGCGGCCAACAATCATCTGGGTGTTGTCCAACGCCAAGCTGGCAGAGATTTTCGATCGAATTCTGCTTTTCGACCGCGGAAGCCTTGTAGAGGCCGGAAACTTTCCTGAGCTTTCAGCGCAAAACGGTATGTTCAAGGAACTGTTATCGTAATATTCTATCACTGCGGCAAAGTGGCGTCCTCGAGGGACGCAATGGAATTCAAGCGAGCGCACCAAATGTGCGGCAGGGGATAAATACGCTCATGCTGTTGAGAGACGAAGTCGAAATGCTGCGGCGAGTGCCGATCTTCTCCAGGATTGCGCCGGCAAAGCTCAAGCTTTTGGCCTTTACCTCTGATCGCATGACCTACAATCTCGGTCAGGATCTGTTCCGACAGGGAGATCCCGGCGACGCAGCCTATGTCGTGCTGTCCGGCACGGCCGATATTCTCGTGCATTCGCCTGCGGGCGACATCAAGGTCGCAGACGTCGAACCCAATTCCATCGTCGGGGAAATTGCAATCCTTTGCGACGTGTCGCGCACAGCCACCGTGCGCGCGACCTCGCCGCTGGAGGTGCTGCGCATCAGCAAGGAGCACTTCCTGAAATTGCTGAGCGATTTCCCGGAGATTGCTGTTGAAATCATGCGAGTGCTGGCCGATCGCCTCAACCACACGACCGCCGAACTCACAGCGGCCCGGGCGGCCAAGCGGCCGCAAGCAGCGGCGATCTAGTCAAGCGCGTTTCGTCTAGAGGACGCTTTTCTCCGAATCGCGAAAACGCTCTAACCTTTTGTTTTCACGCAATTCCGAACGCAAAACCGCTATGCACTTTTGCTGGACTTGCTCTAGCAAACAAATGCCCGCCCGGCGTTCGCCAGGCGGGCATTTGTTTGTCGCTCGGCAGGATCAATCGCGCTGTTCGAGGGCCTTGCTGAACGCCAGCGCCGCCAGCGTGCAGATGGCACCGGAAAGTAGGTAGTAACCGACGAATGTCAGGCCGAAGCGGCTGGATAGGCTGAGGGCCACCAGCGGCGCAAAACCCGCACCGACGAGCCAGGCAAGATCCGATGTAAATGCCGCGCCGGTGTAGCGGTAGCCGCGGCCGAAGCGCGAGGAGATCGATCCGGTGGCCTGACCGAAGGACAGACCGAGGACACCGAAGCCGATGATCACGAAAGCATCCTGCCCCTCAGAACCCGCACCGATCAAAATGGGGCCAATGAAGCTGAACACCGCGATTAGAATCGCGCAGGCCGCCAGCTGGCCGCGCCTGCCGATACGGTCGGCGATCATGCCCGATGCGACGATGGCAATGAGGCCGACCACCGCGCCGATGATCTGGACCACCATGAAGGCGCCGATTGGCTGACTGCCGTAAAGGCTCATCCAGCCGAGCGGGAAGATCGTGACCAGATGGAACATCGCAAAGCTTGCCAGCGGCACGAAGGCACCGATCAGGATATCGCGTCCATGAACACGCAACACGTCCCGGATCGGCGCAGCCTCAAGCTCGTGCTGATCGAGGGCCGTACCGAATTCCGTGGTCATGACGAGGCGAAGGCGGGCGAACAGCGCAACCACGTTGATCGCGAACGCAACGAAAAAGGGGAAGCGCCAGCCCCAGCTCAGGAAATCCTCGGGTGTAAGGTTGGCTATGAAGTAGCCGAACAGGGCGCTCGCGAGCGCAAAGCCGATGGGCGCCCCGAGTTGCGGGATCATGGCATACCAGCCGCGATGGTTCTTCGGCGCGTTGAGCGCCAGCAGCGAGGCCAGCCCGTCCCAGGCACCACCGAGCGCGAAACCCTGGCCGAGCCGGAAGAGCGATAGCAGCAAGATCGACCACACCCCGATCTCATTATATCCGGGAAGGAATGCGATGGACGCCGTCGACCCGCCGAGCAGGAACAGAGCGATGGTGAGCTTCGTGCCGCGGCCGTATAGCCGGTCGATGGTCATGAACACAACCGAACCCACGGGACGGGCGAGGAATGCGAGCGAGAATATCGAGAAGGAGTAAAGGGTCGCGGTCAACCGGTCAGGTGCAAAGGGGAAAACGAGCTGTGGAAAGACCAGCACCGAGGCCAGGCCGTAAACAAAGAAATCGAAGAATTCCGACATGCGCCCGATGACGACGCCAATCGCGATACTGCCGGGCGATACCGGCTTGTCTGCATGAATTTGTCTTGCGTCGCGTTCCATCGACGTGGACGACGGTCCATGTGTTGCATTAGCCATTCAACGCCTCCCTCATTGAGACGCTTGCGGCAAAGCGCCTCATACCGATCTTGGACTAACCGTCATGCTTATCAAGTCTGAGGGACGTAAATAGTTCACCATTGAGCTCTCAAAATTATATGTGGATGAAAAATCGCGCTGCCCGCAGCCCAATTCGTCCCTGAGATGGTGGTCGTTGTCGATCGCCCGGATATATTAGCCTTTCGAAAGTATCGCAGCCGACGCCAATCCTTCATTTCTGCATCAGGATTTTGACATCCGGCGGCGTCTGTTTTATCCCGCAGTGCGGCAATTCTGCTGCACTGCGACCAAACACCTCATGTTGCTGCCAGTTACAGTGCTTTAGTCGCGGTTTGGACGAAACAACAAGAGCATAGAGACGTGCAAAAACTGCCGAAGTTTTCCCGCCATCTCCTCATCTTGCCGCTGCTTCTGACGCTGGCAGGATGCAATCTGGTGGTCATGTCGCCTTCGGGCGACATTGCCATGCAGCAGCGCGACCTGATCGTCGTGTCGACGGCGTTGATGCTACTGATCATCATTCCGGTGATCTTCCTGACGCTGTTCTTTGCCTGGCGCTACCGTCGGTCAAACACGAGCGCGACTTACGATCCCGAGTGGCACCACTCCACCCGGCTTGAAGTGGTCATCTGGTCTGCGCCGCTGGCGATCATCATCGCGCTTGGCGCCATCACCTGGATCAGCACTCACAAGCTCGACCCCTATCGTCCGCTTGACCGGCTGGATGCCGAGCGCAGCATTCCTGCCGACGTCAAGCCGCTGACGGTCCAGGTCGTCGCGCTCGATTGGAAATGGCTGTTCTTCTATCCCGACCTCGGCATCGCAACTGTCAATGAGCTGGCAGCACCGGTCGATGTTCCGATCAACTTCCAGATCACCTCCTCCTCGGTGATGAACTCGTTCTACGTTCCGGCACTCGCGGGTCAGATCTATGCAATGCCGGGCATGCAGACGAAGCTGCATGCGGTGATCAATGCTGAAGGTGTCTACGACGGCTTTTCCGCGAACTACAGCGGCGCCGGTTTTTCGCATATGCGCTTCAAGTTCCATGGCTTCAGCCGTCAGGGTTTCGATGCCTGGGTGGAGCAGGTCAAGTCTCAGGGCACGGCACTGAACCGCGACACCTATCTGAAGCTCGAACGCCCGAGCGAGCGTGAGCCGGTTCGCTATTTTGCCTCCGCCGACAAGGATCTCTTCAATGCGATCCTCAACATGTGTGCGGCGCCCGGCAAGATGTGCATGAGCGAAATGATGCACATCGACATGATGGGCGGCGGCGGCAAGGAAAGCGTCGAAAACCGTGAGAAGCTGAAATATGACGATCGTCACGCCGACGGCAACGAGGGTCCTCACGGCGCCCCTGCTCCAGGCGCCGAGGGCCAAGGAAACACCGTGCCGACGCCTGTGACCGGCGACGCCAGCGGCGGCCAGGCCGACGACATGCAGAACATGCCGGGAATGAAGCATGACGGACACAGCATGCCTGGGATGGATCACGGTACCGGCAACCAATCTCCTGCGCAGCAGAGCGACAACTAGACCTGGCGCTTTGCGTCGACAAGACATCAATGAACGGGTTATTCCATGTTTTCCAATCCTGACCTCCTGAAGTTCATCTTCGGTCGGTTGACCCTAGAGGCGATCCCCTACCACGAGCCGATTCTCGTCGCGACGTTCGCGGCGGTAGCGCTCGGGGGCATCGCTCTTTTGGGCGTCGTCACCTATTTCAAGCTCTGGGGCTATCTCTGGCGCGACTGGCTGACCAGCGTCGACCACAAGAAGATTGGCATCATGTATGTCATTCTGGCGCTGATCATGCTGCTGCGCGGCTTCTCCGACGCGATCATGATGCGTCTGCAGCAGGCAATGGCCTTCAATGGCTCGGCCGGCTATCTGCCTCCGCATCACTACGACCAGGTCTTCACCGCGCACGGCGTCATCATGATCTTCTTCATGGCGATGCCTTTCGTCACTGGCCTGATGAACTTTGTCGTGCCGATGCAGATCGGCGCACGCGACGTTTCCTTCCCGTTCCTCAATAATTTCTCCTTCTGGATGACGACGGCGGGCGCCATCATCATCATGATTTCGCTCTTCGTCGGCGAATTCGCGCAGACCGGCTGGCTTGCCTATCCGCCGCTGTCCGGATCGGACTACAGTCCAGGCGTCGGCGTGGACTATTATATCTGGGGCCTTCAGGTCGCGGGTATCGGAACCACGCTCTCGGGCATCAACCTGATCGCGACGATCGTTAAGATGCGTGCGCCGGGTATGACATTGATGAAGATGCCGATCTTCACCTGGACATCGCTGTGCACCAACATCCTGATCGTTGCCACCTTCCCGATCCTGACCGCCACCCTGGCGCTGCTCTCGCTCGACCGCTATGCCGGCACGAACTTCTTTACGAACGACCTTGGTGGCAATCCGATGATGTATGTGAACCTCATCTGGATCTGGGGTCACCCGGAAGTCTACATCCTCGTCCTGCCGGCCTTCGGCATCTTCTCGGAAGTCGTCGCGACCTTCTGCGGCAAGCGCCTCTTCGGCTACGCCTCGATGGTCTATGCGACGGTGGTCATCACGATCCTTTCCTACCTCGTCTGGTTGCACCACTTCTTCACGATGGGTTCGGGTGCGAGCGTAAACTCATTCTTCGGCATCACCACGATGATCATCTCGATCCCGACAGGGGCAAAGATGTTCAACTGGCTGTTTACCATGTATCGCGGCCGTATCCGCTACGAAGTGCCGATGCTGTGGACGATGGGCTTCATGGTGACCTTCGTCATCGGCGGCATGACCGGTGTTCTGCTGGCCGTTCCCCCGGCGGACTTCGTCCTGCACAACTCGCTGTTCCTCATCGCCCACTTCCATAACGTCATCATCGGCGGCGTGGTCTTCGGGCTGATGGCTGGCGTTACTTACTGGTTCCCGAAAGCCTTCGGCTACAAGCTCGATCCGTTCTGGGGCAAGATGTCGTTCTGGTTCTGGCTGATCGGCTTCTACTTCGCCTTCATGCCGCTCTATGTGCTCGGTCTTATGGGGGTGACCCGTCGCGTGTCGCAGTTCGAGGATCCGTCGCTGCAGATCTGGTTCATCATCGCCGCGTTCGGCGCTTTCCTGATCGCGCTCGGCATCGCCTCGTTCCTGATTCAACTCGTTGTCAGCTACCGGAAGCGGGAAGAACTGCGCGACGTGACCGGCGATCCCTGGGATGCCCGCACGCTGGAATGGTCGACCTCGTCGCCGCCGCCCGAATACAACTTCGCCTTCACCCCGGTCGTCCATGATCATGACTCCTGGTACGACATGAAGGCGCGCGGCTATGCGCGCCCACTGGAAGGGTTCAAGCCTATCCACATGCCGAAGAACACCGGCACCGGTGTCATTCTGGGGGCAATCAGCGTCGTCTTCGCCTTCGCCATGATCTGGTACATCTGGTGGTTGGTGGTGGTTTCGTTCGTCGCGATGATCGCGATCTCGATCGGCCATACGTTCAACTACAACCGTGATTTCTACATCCCCGCAGACGAGGTCACGGAAACGGAAGGCAAGCGCACGGCAATGCTTGCAAAGCAGGTGTAGGACCATGAGCGAGACGACAATCGACAAGGCCGCCAAGCCTGAATTCTACATGACGGAAGAGCATCATCCGGAAGGCAGCACCATGCTGGGCTTCTGGCTCTACTTGATGAGCGACTGCCTGATTTTCGCAATTCTCTTTGCGACCCACGCCGTTCTCGGCCGCAACTATGCGGCCGGTCCGTCGCCCTCTGATCTCTTCGATCTGCGGCTGGTGGCCGTCAACACCTCCATGCTGCTCTTCTCCTCCATCACCTATGGCTTCGCCATGCTGCAGATGGAGCGGCAGAAGAAGGCCGAGACCCTGTTCTGGCTGGCCGTCACCGGCCTGTTCGGCGCGGCCTTCCTCGGGCTCGAGCTCTATGAGTTCGCACATCTGATCCACGAAGGTGCCGGCCCGTCGCGCAGCGCGTTCCTCTCCAGTTTCTTTACACTGGTCGGTACGCACGGTCTGCACGTTACCTTCGGCATCATCTGGCTGGTGACGCTGATGGTACAGGTGTCGATGCGCGGCCTGATCCCGGCAAACCGCCGTCGCCTGATGTGCCTGTCGATGTTCTGGCACTTCCTTGACGTCGTCTGGATCGGCGTCTTTTCCATTGTCTATCTCTTGGGAGTTCTCGGATGAGTTCGCACGCACCCGCACACGAGGACGCTCACGAAGCCCACCATGGCCACAGCCACGGACACGAGGCAGCCCACGGCACCTTCAAGAGCTACATGATCGGCTTCGTGCTGTCCGTCATCCTGACCGCCATTCCTTTCTGGCTAGTCATGGCAGAGGTGTTCGACAGCCACGCCGTCACAGCCGCCTTGATCATGGGGTTCGCAGTCGTGCAGATCGTGGTCCACATGATCTTCTTCCTGCACATGAACCCGCGTTCGGAAGGCGGGTGGACGATGATGGCACTGATCTTCACGCTGCTCATCGTTGCCATCGCCCTTTCAGGCTCGCTCTGGGTCATGCATCATCTGAATACCAACATGATGCCGATGAGCCCCGAAATGATGAAAAACATGCCGTAACAGGTGGACGGGCGGCGGCAGCGCCGCCCGCAACGGTTTTAGCTCATGAGTAGCGCTTCTCCTCAAAAAGTCCATCGACAGTATTCGGCGGCCGGATTGACGATTTTCTGCGGCCTGATGCTGTTGTCGATCGGCGCGCTGCTCGCACTCGGTGTCTGGCAGGTGGAGCGGCTGTCGTGGAAACGGGATCTTATCGCCCGTGTCGATCAGCGTGTTCACGCAGAGCCCTCCCCTGCGCCGACACGCGCCGAATGGAGCCAGGTGAACCGACCAAACGACGAGTATCGTCGCGTCACGGCAACAGGAACACTGCTGAACGACAGGGAGACGCTGGTCTACGCGTCCACCGCACTTGGGCCGGGCTACTGGGTGATAACGCCACTTGCGCGCGCCGATGGTACGTCCATTCTGATCAATCGAGGCTTTGTCCCGACCGAAAGGCGAGACCCTGTCGCGCGCCCGGACGGCCAGATTTCAGGGCCGGTCAGCATCACCGGGCTGCTACGCCTGACAGAGCCGAAGGGCACTCTGATCAAGTCGAACGATCCCGCAAACGACCGCTGGTACTCGCGTGATACAGCCGCGATTGCCCAACGACGTGGGATTGCCGACGTGGCGCCCTACTTCATCGACGCTGATGGCACCCCGAACCCGGGTGGCATGCCGACTGGCGGACTGACGCAGATCGCCTTTGCCAACAATCACCTCGTCTATGCGATCACCTGGTTCGTCCTGGCTGCCATGGCGGTCGGGCTGCTGGTCTTCGTGGCCCGCGGCGAAATGCGGGTGCGACGGGCCTAAATCACACGGCCTTGCACTTCGGGTAGAAGCGCTCCCCCACATGTTCGGCGGCGACATAGGCCTGGCTGACGATCTCGGGCACGAGGTCTATATCCGGCAGGCTGCCAAGGCCCAGCGGGCCGACGGCAAAGAGCCCGTCGACGATGGTTCCATCCTCAAGGCAGACCTGGCCGCACTGATCGACAGCGATGCCGAGCGACAGTTCGTCCGGCTGTGCGAGCCCCTGGTCGAGGAGGCTCTGAAGAAGCGGCGAGGCCAGCGCCGGCGCCCGGCAGCGGCAATCGACGATACGCTCGGCATGAATGACATCATCGGCGAGGGAGCCGGCGGGCCTGAAGAAGATGCCGCTCAATCCCCGCCTGCCGGCGGTACCGCGCCGCAAAACCGTGTTGCCGCCGGCAAGCTCGGCCTTCAGCCGTGCATGCATGGCCTCKGGCAGGCGGTTGCGATGACTGTCATAGATAGACCTGAGGTGCCGGTTGAACTGATGCTTCTGATGCGGCGGCAGCGAACGCCAGAGTGAGCGCGCATGCTTGCGCAGGCCGTTCATCACCGACTGCCAGCTACGCCCCTCCTCTTCGGCTTCGCGGCAGGCCGTACGTATAAAGCGCACGATCTCCGGCAGGCTTTGCGGCAATGTCTCGGCAGGGAAAACCGGGTCGGCGGAATTGGGCGTATGGCTCTGCGGCAGGAAACCATGCCGCGACAGGATGGTGACTTGGCCAGCATAGCCGCCATCACGCAACTGCAGCAGTTGGTCCACGACCCGAATGCCGCTCCCGAGCAGAACCGTGTGTGGGCGGGCAACGAGACGCTGCGCCCTTACCGGTTGCCCCTCCTGTTCTGAAGCGTCCGTCGCGAGCAGGCCGTAACCGGTGGCAAGGATCACGGTGTCGAATAGGGGGTTGGCGGGATTGGCGCTTTCGAGAAGATAGTGGTTGCCGTGACTTTTGCGAATTGAAACGACCGGCTCGTGGCAGACCTGGACAGTGATATCCTTGCGGGCCGACAGCGCTTCGGAAAAGCGCTGGTAGACATAGTCGCTGAAGATTTCCTTGGGCACGAATATCTGGCGAAAGCCCGGGATTGCGGCAGGCACGGCAGCCCGGAATTCCGCGTTGCTACAGAGCCAGTCGTTGAAATCGTCCGTATCGCCAGTCGCGACCGACAGGTCGCGCACGCGCGTATTGAGGATGGTGGACGAGCGGGCCGACGAGAGTGCCTGTCCGCCGCTAACCGTAGAATTCGGATCGAAGAGCTGCATGTGAAATGGCATGCGCACGGTCTTCATCAGCGCGATTGCCATCATCATCCCGGAAAAGCCACGCCCGACTACGGCAATGCGCGGCACGGCAGATATGTGCGCCGCCGCGTTCGACTTCGAGGAAAAAAGTCCCTGAACCGTCATCTCAACTCCCTTGCGGCTCATCCGCATCGCGTCTCGATCAAGGTTTCAACGCGGGACATACAGCTCACGCGTTGAGCAGGTTCATGCGGCTTTTCTGAGCACGCGGGCCGCAAATCGCGAGCTCACCGCGTAGGCCGCACCGAGCTCTTTGAGCAAAAGATAGTCTATCAAACTGGTCGTGTATCAAAGCCCCAAAAGGCAATTTAGGCAAGTCCTTTGTTCCGCGACGGGCGCGACAACCTTGCTAAACAATTGAATCCACATCATTAATATGATCGAATTCAGCCTGCCAGGGCAGCTGTGGGCGCCGGCATCCGCACTCACGATAAAATAACCAACTGGTGAATTCTTTACTTGAAGCTCCAACCGGAATCAGCAAAACTAAGCGTGCTAATCAATCCCTTCGTGGATTCTCCGTCTTTTCGGACCGACGTCCGACCACACATCTGTTTTGGAAATCAAACCGTGAGCAGCGATGCTTTAACACGCGCGACGAAGCCCTCGGCCTCGATGGCGAAGGCGACTGCGGCAGGCTGGGGAAAAGGTCTCTCCACCCTGGTCCGCATTACTGTCATGGCATTCCGCCATCCTTGGCAATCGGGTTTCGCCATCGGCGCAACCCTTGTCGCGTCAACCTTCCAGCTGATGATCCCGCGGTTGCTTGGCCAGGCGGTGGATCACACGCAGCTTGCGATGGAAGGGGGGCGGGCGGGCCAGCTTGCGCAGGACGCGCTTCTCACCACCGCACTCCTGCTGCTCGGCGCGAGCGTGCTGCGCGGCCTCTTCACGATGGTCCAAAACTACTACAGCGAGAGCGTCGGCCACCACATGGGCTACGAGCTGCGCCTCGCCTGCTACGAAAAGATCCAGCGACTCTCCTTCAGCTTTCATGACAGCGTCCACTCCGGCGATCTGATCACCATCGGGCTGCTCGATCTCGAAGGCGTGCGAATGTACTTTTCAACCGCTCTCGTGCGCATGATCCTGCTGACCATGCTGATCGGTATCGGCGCCTACATGCTGCTATCCACCGATGTTGTGCTCGGCCTGCTGGCGCTCAGCTTCGTCCCCTTCGTCGCCTGGCGCTCGTCCGCCACCCAGCTCCGGCTGCGCGCCACCTGGCTCGACCTGCAGGAGCGCCTGTCGGTGCTGACCCGCATCATGGAAGAGAACCTCGGCGGCATCCGCGTCGTGCGTGCGTTCGCCGCGCAGAGGCACGAAATGATGAAATTCGAGACCGCCTCGAAGAATGCCCTGACACTCGCCCACCGGCGCGTCGGCATTCGCGTGGTCAACACCAGCGCCATGACCTTTTCCTTCTTTGCCTCGATGGGCCTCGTGCTGTGGGTCGGCGGTGCAAAGGTGATGTCGGGGGAGATTACGGTCGGCACGCTGGCATCCTTCCTCACCTTCATGACCATCCTCCAGATGCCGGTGCGTCAGCTTGGTCTGATGGTCAACGCCTTTGCCCGCGCCTCGACCTGCGGCACCCGCCTCTTCAATCTGCTGGATCTCGAAATCGCCGTTCGCGATGCGCCGGACGCGCGTGACCTTGTGGTCGCCGAAGGTACGCTAAGGTTCGAGAATGTGAGCTTCGCCTATCCGAGCTCGCCGGTGCACGACGTGCTATCAGGGGTGTCCTTCGAGGCCAGACGCGGTGAGACGGTCGGCATCGTCGGTCCACCAGGCAGCGGCAAGTCCACTCTCGCCCATCTGATCCCACGCTTCTACGACGTGACGAAGGGTATGATCACGATCGACGGGCAGGACATCCGTCGTGCTACGCTGCAGTCGCTGCGCCGCTCTGTCGCCGTCGTTCAGCAGGACTCTTTCCTGTTTACCACAACGATCGAGAACAACATCGCCTACGGCGACCCGTGGGCAAAAGAGGGCCGCATCGAGCGAGCCAGCGAAAGCGCACAACTGCACAACTACGTTCTCGGCCTGCCGATCGGCTACGGCACTGTCGTCGGCGAGCGCGGGGTGTCGCTGTCGGGTGGCCAGCGGCAACGGCTGTCGATTGCGCGCGCCTTGATGCTGAAGCCGGCGGTATTGGTCTTCGACGATTCGACAGCCGCGATTGACGCCGCCACCGAACAGCGTATCCGCGCCGCCGTGCACAAGTACGCGGCCGATCGGGTAACCATCATCGTTGCTCATCGCCTGAGCTCGCTGATGCATGCCAACCAGATCCTGTTCGTTGAAAACGGAGCGATCGTGGAACGCGGCACTCATGAAGAATTGCTGGCCGCAGGCGGCCGGTACAAAGCGCTTTACGATCTGCAGGTGCGACCGGGCGACGACGCGCTGAGCGCCTAAAGTGTGAAATATCGATGCTCTAACTGTCTGATTTTAGAGCGGATTCTGATCCAGGCTTGTTTGCCTGAGATCATCTGACTCTAAGGGAGGAATGCAATGGCCGAGGAACTGGAAACGGAGCGCTCCGACGTCCGGGAAGACGGAAGGCGACCTCCCCGGGCCGTCGTGGGGTCGCAGCGCATCGAAGAGGAGATGTTCGGCAAGGCCTTCGATAGCAATATCGTCAAGCGCATCTGGGCCTTCGTGCATCCCTACCGCAAGCAGGTATGGCTGTCGGTCGCGGCGGTCCTCACCTTCACCGCGATGCAGTTGCTGATACCGCTGATCATCCGCTACGCCATCGACCACGGGATGAAAGCCGGCTCCGGTCATCCGGCGCTAACGTGGTCGATCCTGGCGTTTGTCGTCGCGATCCTCATCAACTATGCTGCAAGCTACGCTCAGGAGACGCTCGTCGGCGGCGTTGCCGAGGACGTGCTCTTCGACATCCGCAGCGCGATGTTTTCCCATCTTCAGCGCGTGTCGCTATCTTTCATGGACAAGACGGAGGTGGGCCGACTGATGTCGCGCCTGCAGGGCGACGTCAATTCGATGCAGGAGTTTCTCGAAACGTCGGTGCTGTCGGTGGGTGATATCGCACTGCTGTTCGGGATCATCTTCGTCATGCTCTATCTCGACTTCAAGCTTGGCCTGCTAACACTGTCGGCCCTGCCCATCCTCTTTGTCGTCCGTCTGTTCTGGTTGCCGCTGGCCCGAAGATCGTTCATGGCGGCGCACGAGACCAACTCGGTTGCCAACGGTGCGCTTGCCGAAGCGATTCATGGCGTTCGGGCGGTGCAGAGCATGGACCGCCAAGGTGTCAACTTCACCCTCTACGACGACAAGGCCAAGGCGAACCTGAAGGCGCATCTGACCGCAGCGCGCTATGCGCAGGTCATGGTGCCCATTGTTGACTCGCTCACCGGCGTCGCCATGGCGCTCGTCATCGTCGTCGGCGGCGCGCGCGTACTGAACCAGGCACTCGACGTCGGGGTGCTCGTTGCCTTTCTCTTCTATATCCAGCGTTTTTTCGATCCTATCCGCTCTCTGACATTGCAATATTCCGTCATGCAGCGCGCCATGGCCTCGGGCCAGCGGCTGACCGAGGTGCTGGATGTGCCTGTCGAGATCAACGATGCGCCAGACGCCAAGGTGCTGTCCAAGGACATGGACGGCTCCGTCGAATTCAGGGATGTCGTCTTTGGCTACAATCCGGCGCATCCGGTGCTCAAGCATGTCAGCTTCAACGTCAACCCGGGTGAGACAGTTGCTCTTGTCGGGCCGACCGGCTCGGGAAAATCAAGCTGTATGTCGCTGATCCATCGCTTCTACGACGTGCAGCAAGGCCAGGTTCTGGTCGGCGGCCACGACGTGCGCACGCTGACGCAGGATTCGCTCGGCAACCAGATCGCCATGGTCCTGCAGGAGCCTTTCCTGTTCACCGGCTCGGTGTTCGAGAACATCCGCTATCACAAGGCGGGCGCTACGCGCGAACAGGTGATCGAGGCCGCAAAGGCCGTTGGCGCCCACGACTTCATCATGCGCCTGCCCGATGGCTATGACAGCATCCTCGGCGAGCGCGGCGGCAATCTTTCGCTCGGCCAACGACAGTTGCTGAGTTTTGCGCGTGCTCTGATCGCAGACGCGAAAATCCTGGTCCTCGACGAAGCGACGGCGAATATCGACAGCTATACCGAGATGCTGATCCAGAAGGCGTTGGTCAAGCTGTTGGAGAACCGCACGGGCCTGGTCATCGCGCACCGGCTGGCGACGATCCGCGAGGCGGACCGCATCATCGTGCTCCAGAACGGCGAACTGATAGAGAGTGGCAACCACCTGCAACTGATGAGGAACAAGAAGCTGTACTCGCGCCTCTACAATCTGAACTACGCGTCGTTTGACGATATTCCCGAACAGGTTCTGGAAGAGACGACGGACGCAACAGCAACCTGACTGATCGGTGCTTCACGCCATCTATGTTTTCAGCAAGGAGGATGTTTCATGGAATATCGCAAACTTGGTCCAAGCGGTGCTGTCGTAACCGCGTATTGCCTCGGCACAATGACGTTTGGCGCGGAGGCCGACGAAGAGGCCTCCCACAAGATCCTGGACACCTATTTCGCCGGGGGCGGAAACTTTATCGACACGGCGGATGTCTACAGCACGGGCAAATCCGAAGAGATCATCGGCCGATGGCTAAGAGCGCGACCGACTGAAGCCCCGCAGGCTGTTGTCGCCACCAAGGGCCGTTTCCCGATGGGGACTGGACCGAACGATATCGGCCTGTCGCGCCGACACCTCAATCTGGCGCTTGAGGCTTCGCTGAAGCGCCTCGGCGTCGATCACATCGACCTCTACCAGATGCATGCCTGGGATCCGTTGACGCCGATCGAGGAGACCTTGCGCTTCCTTGATGACGCAGTCTCGGCCGGCAAGATTGGCTATTACGGCTTTTCCAACTACGTCGGCTGGCACATCGCCAAATCGGTCGAAATTGCCAAAGCAAGGGGATATACGCGACCAGTAACGCTGCAACCGCAATATAGCCTTCTGGTGCGCGACATCGAGCTGGAGATCGTCGCGGCATGCCAGGATGCCGGCATGGGTCTGCTGCCATGGTCACCGCTTGGCGGCGGCTGGCTGACGGGCAAATACCGGCGCGACCAGATGCCGACGGGTGCGACCCGACTCGGCGAGAACCCGAACAGGGGCATGGAATCCTACGTCCTGCGCAATGCCCAGGAGCGCACCTGGGCGATCATCGACACGGTGGAGGAGATTGCCAAGGCCCGTGGCGTCAGCATGGCGCAGGTGGCGCTTGCCTGGACCGCGGCGCGACCAGCGGTGACGTCGGTCATTCTCGGCGCACGTACGAGTGAGCAGCTTGCGGACAATCTCGCTGCGGCAAAGCTTTCGCTTTCCGAAGAGGAGATGACAAAGCTGAGCGAAGTCAGCCAGCCCCACGTGGCCGACTACCCCTATGGTGCCGGCGGCACGAACCAGCGACATCGAAAAATCGAAGGCGGACGGTAAAATTGGTCGTGGCGGCCGGAAGGCATTTCGGCTGCCACTTTGATCAAAGGCGCACGCCGCTTGTCTCGTCGAAAAGATGTAGCTGCGACGGATCGACGGCCACGCCAATCGTCTCGTGTGCCCGCGCGATGCCTCGACCCGTCTCGACGATCGTCAGCTCGGGTGTGGTCGCCGCCGTGACGAAGGTGGATGAACCGGTCGATTCCACCACGGCTACCGGCACGTCGAACGTGCCCTGCCCTGCTGCCGTGATCCCGATATGCTCCGGACGAAGGCCAACGGTAACCTTGCGTCCGGCTTGGACTTGATGGTCGATCGCGATCTTGTGCTTCACACTGCCAAGATCGATCGTCAGGCTCTTGCCGTCCTCTGCGACAACAGCCGGAATGAAGTTCATGGCGGGCGAACCGATGAAACCTGCGACAAACTTGTTGGCGGGCTTGTCGTAAAGGTCCAGCGGCTTGCCCTGCTGCTCGATGATACCTTCGCGCATGACGACGACATGGTCGGCCATGGTCATCGCCTCGATCTGGTCGTGGGTGACATAGACCGACGTCGCGCCAAGCCGGTCGTGCAGCGCGCGGATTTCCTTGCGCATCGACACGCGCAGTGCCGCATCGAGATTGGATAGCGGCTCGTCAAACAGGAAGGCCTTGGGATGCCGGATGATTGCGCGGCCCATGGCGACGCGCTGGCGCTGGCCGCCGGAAAGCTGACGTGGATAGCGGTCGAGCAGTCCGGTAAGACCGGTTATCTGCGCCACCTCGTGCGCCTTCTTTCTCGCTTCATCCTTGGATACGCCACGCATGCGCAACGAATAGGTCAGGTTTTCGGCCACCGTCATATGTGGATAAAGCGCATAGGACTGGAACACCATGGCGATGTCACGCTTGCGCGGCGGCATGTCGTTCATTACCTCGCCGGCGATCTGCAAGGTGCCTTCGGAAATCTTCTCCAGCCCCGCCAGCGACCGGAGCAACGTGGATTTGCCGCAGCCCGACGGACCGACAAGTGCCACGAAGCTGCCTTTTGGGATCGTAAGGTTGATATCCCTCAGCGCATGGTAGGCACCGTAATGCTTGTTGACGCCGGTCAATTCGATCTGTGTGGTCATTTCAAAGCTCCGGAAGTCAGGCCGGAGACGATCCGGCGCTGTAGAAGAACGAAGATGGCGAGGATCGGCGTCACATACATCGCCGCGAAAGCCATGATCTTGTTCCATTCGCTGGTATTTGGGCCGATGAAGGAATAAAGGCCGACACTCGACGGCTGGAGTTCGATGTTCTGGATCATCGACTTCGAATAGACGAATTCGCCGAAGGCCTGCATGAAGATCAGGATCGCGGCGACCAGGATGCCGTTGCGCGCCAGTGGCAGGACGATGTTGAAGAAGGCGCCGACGCGCGAATTTCCGTCGACCAGCGCCGCCTCCTCGAGTTCCTGGGGCACGCTCATGAAAGTGGCTCGCACAAGCACCACGAAGAAGGGCATGGTTTTCGCCGCTGTCGCCAAAATTACAGCAAAGCGTGGGAAGTCGAGAACGCCAATCTGCGAAAACCCGACGAAAATCGGCGTAATCATCAGAGAGGCGGGTAACACCTGCAGCATCAGGACGAGGAAAAGACCGATATCGATCCAGATGTTCCGGTAGCGCGCCAGCACATAAGCAAGCCCGGTGCCCAGTATCGTCACCAGCGCGACGCTGCCGGTGGCGATCACCACCGAATTCCAGATGTAGTGGCCCATGTTCAGGCCCGACCAGACGTCACCATAAACATGCCATTGTGGATTGCTGGCGTGGAAAGTTGGCGGCGTCGCGAACATGTCCGACGTGGTCTTGAGGCTGCTCAGATACATCCAATAGAGCGGGAAGAGGTAGATGATTGCCAGCACCACGGCAATCACGAAAAGCAGACGGTACTTCATGGTCTCGCTCATCCGCGCACCTCATGCCGGGTCGAACGTACATAGATGACCGAGGCGATCATCACGACGATGATCATCACCACTGAAATCGTCGCGCCCTTGGCGAAATCATACTCCTTGAAGGACCAAAGCCACGCCCAGTATTGCGCGACGTTGGAGGAATTGTTCGGGCCGCCTGATGTGATAACCGCGAAGAGATCGAATTGCTGCAATGTGAAGATCATGCCGAGCGAGACGACGGCACCGATCGTCGAACGCATCATCGGCAGCGTGATGGTCCAGAAGCGCTGCCAACCATTGGCGCCGTCGAGTTCGGCCGCCTCGTAGAGGTCGCCGGGAATGGAGGAGAGACCAACCGAAAGCAGGATCATGTTGAAGGACACGCCGAGCCAGATATTGGCGATAATCACCGCCCACAGCGAATAGGCCGGATCTGAGCGCCAGAAGATGTTGGCATCTGTGATCGACAGGCTTTTGAGCAGGTAGTTCAGCACGCCGAAATCGCCCGACAGGATCAGATTCCAGATCGCGCCGACGACGAGGCCGGGCATCACCCAGGAAACAAGAAACAGACCGCGCAGCCAGGACGATCCGGGAAAACCGATCCAGAAGAACAGCGCCAGCCCGAAGCCGATAATGAACTGTCCGGCGATCGACGCTACGACGAAGACCACCGTGTTCTTCATCACCAGCCAGGCTTCCGGCCGCGCGAACACTTCCTGATAGTTCTTCAAGCCGACAAAGGGGCGGAACACCTGCGCGAGACTGAACATATCGACCTGTTGCAGGCTCATCAGCACGTTGTAGACAAGCGGCAGGAAAGACAGGAAAAACAGAAATGCAAAGGGAATCGCCGCAAGTGTGACGTCAAACCCCTTTCCGTCTCTTATTGCGCTGGCAACAGTGCTCATACTCCAAGGCTCCTGACCCATACATTCGACGCGATATGCTTCGAATGTCCATATTTTCTGAATGCCCCTCCGGGCACCTTCCTCTCAAGGAAGAGAGCAGATGCTTGCCGAACCGCGACGTCAAGATCCGTGCCGCGCAAGCAAGAGCAGAGAGTGCCGGGAGGTAGCGCCACCACAGTCTCCACCCTCTCCCTTGAGAGGAAGATGTCCGAAGAACAATAACACGACAATCCGTGTTCCTGGCGGTGSCGCCGGACTACAATCCGGCGGCACGTCAGGCCGATCTCAGCCTTCGCCGAGGATACCCTTGATGGTCTCGGCTGCCTGGTCGAGAGCAGCCTGCGGCGTGGCCTGCCCCGTCAGCGCGGACTGGATGGCGTCCTGGATCGCCTTGGATATCTTCGGCCACTGCGGATGCGGACCACGCGGCTTGGCGTATTTCAGCTGCTCGAGGAATACCTTGAGTGCAGCATCCTTCTTCTCATTGCCGGTCGGCGGAATGGCGATGTCCGAACGGGCCGGCAACTGGCCATAGTTTTTGAACATCTTGTCATCCTGTGAGGCGAAGTATTCGAGCGCCTTGAAGGCCTCGGCCGGATGCTTGGTACCGGCGAAGATCGCCCAGTTGAAGTCGCCCATCGCGGAAGACGGCTCGACGCCGTCCTTCGGCACCGGCATTAGCGTCACGCGCCAGTCGAACTTGGCTTCCTGCGACATGCGGTCGAGTTCCCACGGACCGGAAATCACCATCGCCGCATTGCCGGAATTGAAGGTACCCGTCGAGTCCCACTGTCCGCGGGTCAGCGTGTCAGGCGAAGCAAGCTTCTCGTCGAGGATGGTCTTCCAGGTTTCCAGCGCCTTGACGGCGCCAGCTGTATTGATGTGGTCATAGCCACCCCCGCCCATCTGCGCCCAAGGCAGGAACTGGAACGTGCCTTCCTCGTTCGCCTTGGCCGAGAAAGCCAGACCATAGACGTTCTTCGCCGGATCGTTCAGCTTGCGGGCCGTATCCACCAGTTCATCCCAGGTGTGCGGCGGCTTGTCGGGATCAAGGCCCTTGGCCTTGAACATGTCGACATTGTAGTAGAGCGCAATCGTATTGGTTGCTTTCGGCACGCCGAAGAGCTTGCTGTCCCACGTGACCGAGTTCAGCGGACCAGGGAAATAGTTTTCCTTCTTGATCACCGAGGACTTGGCGATCATGTCGGTGAGATCGAGGAACGCGCCATGCGAGGCGAACATTGCATGTTCCGGATTGTCGACAGCGATGATATCTGGCGCCTGACCGGTGGAATAAGCGCGCATCGCTTCACTGACAACATCGTCGAACTGGATCTCGCGATACTCGATCTTGATGCCGTTGTTCAGCGCGTTGAATTCCTTCACCAGGCTCGGTGCCGGCTGGGTAACCTTGTCCAGCGACCAGAGCGTGATGGTGACATCCTCGGCCTTGGCGGCCAGGCCGAAGAGAGAGACGCCTGCCAGTGCCAAGGCGCCGATCATTGCAAACTTGCGGATACTCATAGTTCTCCTCCTTTGTGGTTATCCCGTCGAAAGCCGGCGATTCCTCCTCGCCGGCTACGATACTCTCAAACCGGATCGACGATGAAATCGCCGCCCCGGGCATGCTTCAGGTGGTTCAGCGCATGAACCTGTCCGGTCATCTCAAGCGCATCGCGATAAACCGGGTCATGCCAGCCTTCGATGTCGATTGAACCGGACCAGCCCGCAAGGCGAAGCTCGGAGATGATGTCGGTCCAATTGCTGTCGCCGAAGCCCGGCGTTCGCATGAACACGAACTTCTCCTTGCCGAAGATCCCGTGCTCCTTGATGACATCCCAGCGGATTGTTGCATCCTTGCCGTGAACATGGAAGATTTTGGAAGCCCACTTGCGGATCTGCGGCAACGGCTCGATCAGATAGACCATCTGGTGGCAGGGTTCCCATTCGAGGCCGACGTTGTCGTCAGGCGTCTCGTTGAAGATCAGCTCCCAGGCATCAGGATTGTGCGCGATGTTCCAGTCGCCGGTCGCCCAGTTGCCGTCCATCGCGCAGTTTTCGAAGGCGATCTTGACGCCCTTGTCGGCTGCGCGCTTGGCAAGCTCGCTCCAGATTTCCTTGTAGCGCGGCAGGCTGTCGGTCAGCGGCTTGTTGCGGATGCGGCCAGTGAAGCCGGCAACGCAGGTGGCGCCGAAGTGATGCGCGTTGTCGATGCAATCCTTCCAGCCCTGCAGGGTCTGAAGGTCGATTTCAGTCGTTTCCAGCGGATTGCCGAACATGCCAAGCGTGGAAATGGTGATGTCTCGGTCGCCGATGGCGTCGATCGAGCGCTTGCCGAGCTCGGCGAGATCCTGGCCGTTGGTGGTCTGCCAAAAGAAGGGTTCGAAGCTTTCGAACCCCATGTCGGCAATCTGGCCGATGCGTTTGTCGGCGCCGCCCTTGGAGGCGCTAACCATGGTGCCGACACGAATGGACTTGGCGGGGTTGCTCACAATCTCAATCCTTATGCTGAAATTTCAATGCGCTTGCCGGTCTTTGCGCTCTCGATCGCGCCGAACACCATGGCGAGACTTCTGATGTTGTCTGAACTTGCCGTCTCCGGCCGCTTGCCCGTCCTGATCGCCTCAACGAAGTCGGCAATCACACTGGCGTGGCCGTGGGTCTCTTCGTCATTTGCGGGAGCGGGAACCTCGACGGGCGTGAAGCCAAGCAGCAGGCCTGGCTCCGTACCAGCGACCGCTGCCCGGAAGGTGTCCTCACCGTCCCAGCTGAGCATTCCCTTGGAGCCGACGAGGCGCCACTGGCTCTCCCAGCTCGTCCGCTCGCCTTCGGCGCACCAGGAGCCTCGGTAGGTGAACACGACATCGTCGGCAAACTCGAAAGTGGCGTTGGCTGATGCGCCGTGCTGGTACCACGAGCCCTTTGGGTTGCGCTCGACACAATAGACGGCGAGCGGCTTCTTGTCTGCGACGAAGCGTGCCGCGTCGAAGGTGTGGATCGCCATGTCGAGCAGGAGGACATTCTGCATCTCTTCCCGGAAGCCGCCGAAATGCGGCGCGAGGAAGAAGTCGCAATGGATGGCAGTGATATCACCGATTGCGCCACTTTCGACGAAACGGCGCATGCGGCGCACACCGGAGATAAAGCGGCGGTTCTGGATGATGGCGTGGATCTTGCCGGTTTCGGCGGCGAGATCGATCAGGGCGGCCCCCTCGGCCAGCGACGTCGCCATCGGCTTCTCGCTGAGGACATGGCAGCCGGCCTTCACAGCCGTCGAAACGACGTTGAAACGCGCTGTCGGGATGACGACGTCGAAAACGATGTCGGCGTTGGCCCGGGCAATAACGCCAGCGAGGTCGGTGCCGATGACGGCATCGCTCAAACCGAATTCCACGGCGAGCTTCTCGGCGGCGGCCAGATTGACGTCGACGAGGCCCTTGACCTCGATTGCGGCTGCAAGAGCCGGGGTTTCCTTGATGGCGCGCAACCAGCCCTTGGACATGGCTCCGCAACCGCAGAGAACGGCATTCAATGTCACGATTTCCTCCGGTGGACCGCTTCCGGTTTTCCTCCCGAAACATGTCCCGTAAACGTTTACGATACTATGCGGAAAGGCTTCTCGGTGTCAAGGGATGCGAAAAAGGGAGAAATGTTGCGGAAAACCGCTGCGAATGCCATGCCTTAGGAGCAAACGTGACGCAGCGCAGCATAAAGTTTTTTGCACCCGGCGGACGCTTTCCCGTTGGCTCTTGCGGCAGGCCACCAACCTCATCCCGAACCTGCCCCATCGATCGCCCGGACCGGTCTTAAGGATTAAGGCCGATCCCGATCCGAAGCCGGGTGCAGCCGCGTCGTCACTCCGCCGGAGCGACGGCGGCGCGGCGACCGAGCGTCGCCTGCGTCAGAAGAAAGGCGAACAGCGCGCAGAGCGCGATACCCATCGTCATCGGCAAGGCCGTACCGTCGGCAAAGAGAGCGGAGATGACCATAGCGACGGCAGCGATGACGAAATGCAGGGTTCCCATCAGCGATGAGGCAGTGCCGGCAATTTCACCGTGATCTTCGAGGGCGAGCACGGCGCTTGTCGGGATGACGAGACCGAGGAAGCCATAGCCGACGAAAAGGAAGGTGACGAGGACCGGCAACTGGTCGAAACCCGCCGCCATCAGGACCGCAAGAACGACCATGACGAAAGAGAAGGCCGTGACCGCGAGCCGCATGACGCGCACCAATCCGAAGCGCTCACCGAGCCACCCTGTTGCCTGCGACACCGTGAAGAACGAGACGGCATTGACCGAAAACGCGAGGCTGTATTGCGTTGGCGTCAGCCCGTAATGCTCGATCAGCACGAAGGACGAGTTGGCGAGGTAGACGAGGAAACCCGAAATGCCGAGACCGCCGATAAAGGTGAGGGTCATGAAATTGCGGTCGCGAAGCAACAGGGCATAAGCCGCCATCGCCGACTTCAGGCCACTTCCGACACGATCCTCCTTAGACCGGGTTTCATCGAGTTGGGTCGCCAGCAGGACGAGACCGATGAAAGCGGCGATCGTAACCGCCCAGAAGACACCGCGCCAACCGTAGTACTGAATGACGGCGCTACCGGTCAGCGGGGCGAGGATCGGCGAGATGCTGAAGACGAGCATCAGCAGCGACATCAGGCGAGCGGCCTGAACGCCGGTATGCATATCGCGAACAATAGCGCGTGGCACCACCATGCCGGCAGCACCGCCGATGCCCTGGAGAAAACGAAACGCAATCAGCGTTTCGATATTGGTGGCAAGCGCGCAGCCGATGCTGGCAAGCGCGAAGATCCCGATACCGAGGTAAAGCGGCAGCTTGCGCCCCCAGGTATCTGAGATCGGACCATAGAGAAGCTGCGTGAGCGCAAATGAAATGAAGAAGGCGAGAAGTGTCAGCTGGGTGACGCTGTTATCTGCGCCAAGGTCCTGCCCGATCGATGGAAGAGCGGGAAGATACATATCGATCGCGAAAGGACCGATGGCCGAGAGAAGGCCGAGGATGAGCGCAATGCGAAAGAAGGGAGCCGTCATAGTGGTGATCTTTCATGAAACCGCGGCGAAGGAACCGGATTGTCGCTCCGCCGCATTGCTCTCGAGGGGTTCATTGATGATCGGTCGCCGACGAAAACGTGCTTGGGAGGACCCGTGCCACCGGCTAACCAATGTGTCTATAAACTTGGACACAACTGTAAACCTAGACACTATTGTCTAACACGTCAATACGCCTTATCTTCGCCCTATGAGAAATAGAGCGACACTGGTGAAGGGGATGGCAGGGCATACGCAGCGCGGACAATGTGCAAAGCGTCTGTCCATTTTGGAAGCCGCGGCAAACGTTTTCTGCCGCCATGGTTTTGCCGGCGCCAGCATCGATGAGATCGCCGCCGAGGCCTGCGTCTCGCGCCAGACAATCTACAATCACTACCGCGAAAAAGAAACGCTGTTTGTCGCCGTCGTCGATGACGTGATGAACCGTGCCAATGCCATGCTGTTTTCGGTCCTGTCCAGTTTCCCGGACCGGGCGGACAATCTGGAAGACGACCTGACCGCGTTTTCCGTCCGGCTCAGCAAGAACTGCGTCTGCGACCACGACGGCAAATTCCTGCGCAAATTGGTGCAAACCGAAGGCGAGAACTACCCCCACCTGTTCGAGTCCTTCCGGCAACAGGGACCAGGAAAACTGGCGAATGCCCTATCTGCGCTGTTGGCAAGGCTCAGCCATGGCGGCGCCCTGATGATCGACGACTTCGATGTGGCGGCGCGCCAGTTTGTGGCCCTCGGCAATGCCGATCTGCAGACGCTGACGCTGTTTGGCGCAACACCGACCGATGATCAACTGGAGAGCGCAGCCCGCAATGCGGTGCGCACGTTCCTTCGGGCCTATGGCCGGGCGGACATTCAACAGCGACCCGAGCTTGCTTCCATTGGTGCCTAGGTTCACAAAAGTCCAACCGTGACGGAACGCTCGCACGCCTTTCCCGTAAGTCGTCGCTGATCGCATATTTCAAAGCCGCCACCGGCGGATGACGGACTTCGTCTCCGATTGCTGGCGCATGCGCAGCGGCTTCATCGAACCAGAATCGCCCGGAAATCGTTGACGTTGGTGCCGGTTGGGCCCGTCTCGAAGAGGTCGCCGATTGCCGCAAAACCGCTGTAACTGTCGTTGCCGTCGAGCAGGCGCCGAGGGTCGAAGCCTGCCGCTCTCAATCGCCGCATCGTTTCGCCGTCCGCAAAGGCGCCTGCGTTGTTTTCCGAACCGTCGATCCCGTCGGTATCGGCCGCAAGAAGATGCAACTCATGCCCCTCGATCGCAAGCGCCATGGCAAGCGCGAACTCGCCGTTTCGTCCGCCCTTGCCTCCCTTGCCTCTCAAGGTGACGGTCGTCTCGCCACCGGACAGGATGACCACCGGCTTGGCAAACGGCCTGTCCTTGCCGAGGATCTCGCGGGCGATCGCGGCGTGCACCAGCGCGACGTCGCGTGCTTCCCCCTCTATGGAGTCGGAGAGGATGGCGGGCGTAATGCCTTGCGAGCGCGCTACCGCCGCGGCCGCCTCCAGCGAGACGCCAGCCGATGCAACGACATGATGCAGGTGACGGGCGAAAGCAGGATCGTCCGGGCTTGGCGCATCGGCCTTCGGCGAGGCCAGGTGATCGAGCGCTGCCTGTGGAAGCTGCAAGCCGTACTGTTTGACGATCGCCAGGGCGTCGTGGCGGGTCGAGCGGTCGGGCACCGTCGGCCCGGAGGCGACATAGGCCGGATTGTCGCCGGGAATGTCGGACACGATCAGGCTGACGACGCGAGCCCGCGTCGCTGCCGCCAGCCGCCCGCCCTTGATGGTCGACAGGTGCTTGCGCACGACGTTCATCGCCGAGATCGGCGCGCCCGAAGCCAACAGCATCTCGTTGAGAGCGATCTCGTCCTCGAGCGTGAGGCCCTCCGGCGGCGCGGGCAGCAGAGCCGAGCCGCCACCGCAAACGAGCGCAATCACCAGGTCGTCCTCGCAGAGGTCCCCGACTGCCTCTAAGAGGCGCCGGGATGCGATCAGCCCGGCCGCGTCAGGGACGGGATGCGCGGCTTCCATGATCTCGATGTAGCGCGTTTCGCAGCCGTAGCCGTATCGCGTCACGACGATACCTCCAAGCGGTCCGTCCCAGAGGCTTTCGAGTGCCCGTGCCATCTGGGCAGCGCCCTTGCCCGCACCAACGACCACAGTCCGTCCCTTCGGCTTGGACGGTAGGTGGCGCTTGATACCTGTGAGCGGATCGGCGGCATCGACAGCGGCAAAAAACAGGCTTTTCAGGAAGTCGCGGGGTTGCATGGCAGCGTTCCTGACGTCAGCTGTTAAGGGTAAAGGCATCGCTCTCGCCGGGCGCGAGTTCGAGTGGCCAGATCGTATTTCGCGCGCCCTTGGGATAGTACTCCGCATAGGCCGGCATGGTGGCAAGAAGTGTTTCGGCGAGCTCCACCCCGAGATCGCGCAGCGACATGCGGAAGCAGGTCAGGGTCGGTTGAAGGAACTTGGCACGAGGTTCTTCGCGAAAACCGATGACGGCAAGATCCCGGCCGGGCACAATGCCGGCCTCGACCATACGGCGGTAGAGGCCGATCGCCATCAGCTCGTAGATCAGGATGATCGCCGTGGGCTTGTTCTCCAGCCCAAGCAGATCATCGCCGGCCTGATAGCCGCCCTGCTCGCTCGATTTGACGCGGATGACCAGCGCCGGATCATACTCGATTCCATGCCGCTCCAGAGCCCGGCGGTATGCATCGACGAAGATGTAGCCGAGATTGATGTCATTGGAAGGAGCCGCGATCGCAATGCGCCGATGCCCCTTGGAAATCAGGCGATCCACGGCGCAAGCCGCCACGCCTTCGAAATCGAGGTCGATCCAGGTATAATTGCCGCCTGAAGCACTGCGTCCGAGCGCGACGAACGGGATCTTCGCCTTTGCGAGAAAATCGATACGTCTGTCGACGCGCTGGGTAGCCGAGATAATCATGGCATCGACGACATGTCGCGCAACCATGCGCTTCAAATACTCGTGTGGATCCTCCTCGCTTGGGCAAGGAAGCATGACGAGATCAAGCTTGTGACGCACCAAGACGCTCTGCAAGCCGCCCGTCAATCCGAGGAAGAAGTTGTCGCCGTTCTCAAGCGTTTCCTTGCTGGATTCAATCATCAAGCCGATGACGTTTGTCGTGCCCTGGCGAAGGCTGCGCCCCGACTGGTTTGCCACGTAGCCAAGCTCCTCGGCTGCGGCAAGCACACGCCGGCGTGTCTCCTCGTTCACGTCAGGCTTGCCGTTGAGTGCCCGAGAGACGGTCCCGATAGAGATATCGAGATGCTTGGCCAGTTGACGAATTCCCTTCATTTGCGCCAATCTTCCTCCCTCGCTGAAAATGCCTCGTCCCTATTTGCCACACAGAAACGTTTCCGCAAAGCGCCAAGCAGCGGGTCTTTTCCCGCAAGAGTTTCAAAGTGAGGTTCAGAATGCCAACCTGCGAGACGCGAATTGAGGCCCGCCGAGCAGGCCAACCTTGCCAATGGCTGGCTGCAGGAGGCTTCAGATGATTTGAAGAGGGGTTCGCGCCTCTTCCCTTGCCCGTCCGGTACTCTGCAAAGCCTCTCTTCAATCGAAAAGTTCGGCCGCCTCGAACGAGGACGCCGCCGCGTCCTTGGGCGAAAGAACGGGCGCACAATCCATCGGCCAGCGAATGTTCAGTACGGCATCGCTCCAAAGAACGGACCGTTCGCTTTCGGGCGAATAGAAGTCGGTCGTCTTGTAGAGGAACTGGGCTGTTTGAGAGAGAACAAAAAAACCATGCGCGAAACCGGGTGGTACCCAAAGCTGTCGCTTGTTGTCGGCGGAAAGGATCTCGCCGATCCATTTGCCGAAAGTGGGCGACGATTTGCGAAGGTCGACAACAACGTCGAATACCTCTCCTTCGACAACGCGAAGGAGTTTTCCCTGGGGATGATTGATCTGATAGTGCAGCCCCCGCAGAACGCCCTGGGCCGATTTGGAATGGTTGTCTTGAACGAAGCTCACATCCCGGCCGACCGCTGTGTTGAAACGGGCCTGATTGAAGCTTTCGAAAAAGAAACCTCTTTCATCACCGTAAACTGTCGGCTCTATCAGGAGCACGTCACTGATATCGAGAGGTGTGACCTTCATCGATTGCCACCCTCCTCCAGAAGCCGCAGAAGGTATTTGCCGTATCCGTTTTTGCTGAGCGGTGCGGCCAATCGTTCGAGTTCGGCGGCGCTGATCCAGCCGTTTCGGAAGGCGATCTCCTCGGGACACGAAACCTTGAGACCCTGGCGACGCTCCAGGGTCGAGATGAACTGGCCGGCGTCCAGGAGAGAGTCATGCGTGCCTGTGTCCAGCCAGGCATAGCCGCGCCCCATGATTTCGACCGTCAGGCTACCGTCATCGAGATAACATCGGTTGAGATCCGTAATTTCCAGCTCGCCCCTCGGTGACGGGCTGAGCTGTTTGGCAAACTCGACGGCTCGCTGATCGTAGAAATAAAGCCCGGTCACGGCGTAGTTCGATCTGGCGCTCGCGGGCTTTTCCTCGATCGAGAGAACCCTGCGTTCATTGTCGAATTCCACGACGCCGTAGCGCTCGGGATCCAGCACGTGATAGGCAAAGACCGTTGCCCCCGCTTCGCGCGACATGCCGCTTCCGAGCAACATCGGCAGATCATGTCCGTAGAAAATGTTGTCGCCAAGAACAAGCGCCGACGGCGACCCGTCGAGGAATTTCTCGCCGATGACAAAGGCCTGGGCGAGGCCATCTGGCGACGGTTGCTCGGCATAGGAGAAACTCACGCCCCAGTCACGACCGTTGCCCAGCAGCTGCTCGAAGCGTGGAATATCCAGTGGCGTCGAAATAACGAGAATGTCGCGGATGCCCGCCAACATCAGCGTGCTCAGCGGATAGTAGATCATCGGCTTGTCGAACACCGGCAACAGTTGCTTGCTTATGGCAAGTGTTGCCGGATGCAAGCGCGTGCCGGACCCACCGGCCAGAATGATCCCTTTTCTGGTCATGGCTTCCACCCCCGCTTTCCAAGTTGGTCAAGCATCCGATCCACATGAACCGTCCAGTCCGGCAAGGTGATGCCGAGAGCGGAAGTCAGCGCATCCGTATTCAATGAGGAATTGTGCGGACGCGCCGCAGGCCGCGGATAGTCTTGCGTCGCGATGGGCTCGATATCGTCAACGCCCGCTTGTAATTCGAAGCCGATCTCCAAGGCGCGTCGGACGACGTAGCAGGCAAGCCCGTGCCAGCTTGTCCGGCCCGAAGCCGTGAGGTGATAGGTTCCGCCAGCCAGATCGCCGCGACGGCAGGCGGCCACGGCCAGCGCGGTGACATCCGCAATGAGTTCGGCGGATGTCGGTGCCCCGAATTGATCGGCGACCACGCGAAGGCCTGGCCGTTCCCGAGCAAGACGGAGAATGGTGGTGATGAAGTTTGCGCCTTCTGCAGAAAAGACCCAGCTCGTCCGAAACAGCAGATGCCGGCAACCCGCGGCCTCGATCGCCAATTCTCCGGCGCGCTTGGAGCGGCCATAGACGTTCAGAGGTTGCGTTTCGTCCGTCTCCACGTAGGACGATTTCTTCTCGCCGCTGAAGACATAGTCCGTGGAATAGTGAACGAACAAGGCGTTCCGGTCGTGGGAGTAATCCGCCATGATCCGCACGGCGTCACCGTTGATCCGGAACGCCGCCTCGGAGTTTGCCTCTGCAACATCGACCTGCGTAAAGGCAGCGGCATTCGCGATGATCTCCGGCCGGAACGCGTCGAGTTGCCCGGCAATTGCCTCGGTGGCCTCTAGATCGATAGCGTCGCGGCCCACAGCCATCATTCGGCCGAACGGAAGCAACGTGCGCTGAAGCTCAAGACCGACTTGGCCGTTCTTGCCGAGAAGCATTAGGCTCATGCGTATTGCTTCTCCAGCCAGTTGCGATAGCCGCCCGACGTGACGTCCTGGACCCAATCGGAATTTTCGAGATACCACCTCACGGTCTTGCGAATGCCACTTTCGAACGTCTCGGCGGGCCGCCAGCCAAGACCTGTCTCGATCTTGCGCGCGTCGATCGCGTAGCGTCGGTCGTGGCCCGGCCGATCTTTGACGAATGCGATTTGATCTCGATAGGATCTGCCGTCGGCGCGCGGACGGAGTTCGTCCAGCACGTCACATAGCATCGTCACCACATCGAGATTGGTCCGCTCGTTCCAGCCGCCGATGTTGTAGGTCTGCCCTGGATCGCCCGCGTCTAATACGCGCCGGAGAGCGCTGCAATGATCCTTGACGTAGAGCCAATCCCTGATCTGCTGTCCGTCGCCGTAGAGCGGCAGCGGCCGCCCCTGCAGCGCATTGTGGATCACCAGGGGAATGAGCTTCTCGGGAAAGTGAAACGGCCCGTAGTTGTTCGAGCAATTGGTCGTCAGTACTGGCAGCGCATAGGTGTGATGATACGCGCGCACCAGATGGTCGCTTGCCGCCTTGCTGGCAGAGTACGGGCTGTTGGGCTGATAGCGGGTCTCTTCGTGGAACGCCGGATCTTCAGAACCGAGCGTGCCGAACACTTCATCCGTCGATACATGAACAAAGCGGAAGCCTGCGTTGTCCTGCAGTCCGCTCCAGTAGGCACGCGTTGCTTCGAGCAGGCGGAAGGTTCCCAGAATATTCGTCTGGATGAAGTCTTCCGGCCCGTGGATCGACCTGTCGACGTGGCTCTCGGCGGCGAAATGGATAATCGCCCGTGGCCTGTGCTGCGACAGCAGGCCCGCCACGAGCGCCGTGTCGCCGATGTTGCCGTGGACGAAGACGTGACGTGCGTCGCCATCGTGAGACTGCAGATTGTGGCGGTTGCCGGCGTAGGTCAGAGCGTCCAAGTTCAGGACCGGTTCGTCGTTTTGCGCCAGCCAGTCGAGGACGAAATTCGAGCCGATAAAACCGGCGCCGCCTGTCACTAATATCATCGCCCACGCACCCCTCTCAATACCAACGCAAACACTAAGGTCAGCGACGAACTGCTAGTAGACGTTGCTGCGGTCCCGCATGCTGAGCACCGTCGAGAAAATTATCCGGAGGTCGAGCCGTAGCGACCAATTGTTAATATACCAGATGTCGTGGCGCACGCGGTCCGCCATCTTGTCGACCGTCGGCGTCTCGCCACGATGCCCATTGATCTGAGCCCAGCCCGTCAGGCCAGGCTTCACATGTCGGCGAGAGGCATATTGCGCGATCAGCGTTCCGTAGAGATCGTCGTGCGCCAGAGCGTGCGGACGCGGACCGACGACCGACATTTCCCCCCTCAGCACGTTCCAGAACTGCGGCAGTTCGTCCAGGCTTGCGGACCGAATGAAAGCGCCGACGCGCGTCACCCTGGGGTCGTTGCGTGTGGCCTGTCGGATGTCGCCTGAGTCCTCCATCACCGTCATGCTGCGGAACTTCAAAATTCGGAACGGACGGCCGCTATAGCCCTTGCGTGACTGTACGAAAAACACAGGCCCTTGGCTATCGAGTTTGATGGCGATCGCAATGACCAGGCAGATGGGGAACATGACGGTCAATGCCGCGATCGAAAAGGCAATGTCGAAGGAGCGCTTCACACCGCGTTCGAGCATGTCGAGCGGCGGCCGATGTGTCTGGAAGGCGCGACTCTCGCCGATATTCTGCGCAGATCCCTCCGCGATATCTCCGACCAGCCCGGCGAACATTACGCTCACGGGCAAGCAGAACTGGCGCAGCGCCGACAGGCACGCTTCCAGCGTCTGCAAACTGCCAAAATCACCCCAGATGATCAGCACCTCGTCGACATCAGCGATACCGTGCCTCTCGCAATCCTCCCGCATCGAGGCCGCAGTGCTCTCTGTCTGGCCGATGCACATCGTATGCTTGACGGAGAGCCCGCCAAGGGCCGCCTTCTGCACAATTGGCTCCGTGGGCGTTGCACTATGGCAGATCAACAGGACACGCCGCGTTGGGAAAGCAGCGTGAGCGATCGCTCTCTTCAGATAGGAATACCACATGAGACGCAGCGAAATAAGCCCGCACAAGGACAGGACCGCGGTCGACAGGATCGCACCGCGTGAAACCGTTGCTCCTATTTTCAAGAAGAAGACAATCGTCAGCAGAAATACGAGTACTGCCGGCAGGCACGTGCAGATCATTGCCACTTGGCGCCGAAACGATAAGATCTCAGCAGGACGGTAGGCATRCACGCCGCCCATCGCCAGGACAAAGACAGTGGCGACCAACAGGCCGATGCCGACATAAAGCGACAGATCGCCGTAGGTACCAAGGGCAATCTGCCCATAGAGCCAATAGCCTCCGGTGCTGGCCACTAGAAGAACGATGAAATCGAGCGCCGCGGCAACATATGTTATGGCAACGCTGTTGAGGCCAAACCAGCTTCGATCACTTCTGACCGAAAGGTGCCCGCTCCAGCTTTGTTCGACTGGCATGGTCATGACCTGTTACCCTCAACCCGCCAGCATAGTTAACACAAGATAAACACATACAACAATCAACCCATGAATACTCCTTATTCAGTAATTCCGAAGTAGCGGCGTGCTGAATCTGCAACGGCGCCGAACTATAGGTTTTATTTCTTCAGTAATATCGCCTGAAGTCGACCACGGACCCACGTCACGTCGGCTCGATACCGGCGACGATGTCGAGCGGAGCGCGCATTTCGAGCTTGCTGGACCCAATGCGCTTGGTTCGCGGTGGCATACTCGGCCGAAGGGTAGCGCTGCGCCTCAGTACGGCCGGCTGGTCAATCAGGGACGCCACGTCCAGCTTGTAACTGGAAACTTATAATGATTTCCGTTGCCTGAGCGGCTCATTGCTGCCCCGCCATCGGAATGATGCGCTGGACTTGTCGGCTGGATGATGGCAGGGGCCGGGCGGGATCGTTGCTTAGCCATTGGGGAAAGCTGACAGGACAAGCCGGGCCGTCTACCGGATAGAAGTAAGCGCTGCCTTCTGTCGAAACGCCGCTGGATCGGCTTTGCGGTCGCGTCGGCCGGCAGTTTGAAGTCCGAAGAAATGCGAACCGGCATAGATTGATACTGGCACCAACTGGAAGCGCGGTGATTAACAGAGAATTATGAAAGAGTTTATACAGTACTTTCTTGCTTTTCAGTGAGGAACTACATCGAACTTCGACAACAATTATTTTGGCACCTTGCTTCAATTAAGTATTATTACTTTAGCGACGGTGACTGTTCGCAATGCAGGCAGTTCCTGCGGCTTCCTGAAGGTTACCTCTTTAGGCGTTCGTACTTTCACGTTGCTCCAAAGCCGGGAGCCAAAGGAAGCAGGATCGTCCACGTGGGGCCGACCAACGCGGCTCGGCGTTCCAACCCGACAACTCGCGTTTGCCTGTCATCGCTACCCCATCAATCGTGGTCATCGCCTTTCCGGCCGCCTGAGCGCGGCCGAATGCCGTCCAGCATTTTCTGATGCGCCCGTGCAGTGATTTCGGTACTCACCAGCAGAATCCAATTATGGACACGATCGAGCCCGGAACCGCGGGATGGAGGCATGATAAGCGCCATACACGCCATGACTCTCGGGCCAGCCTCCCGGAACGGCTGCAAGGTCCAACCAGACGGATCGTCGCGTAATCGGCGCTTGCGAAATGTGATGCTGCGTCTTCGATCACTCTTCCACGCCATCGTCCCGGACCTCCTCTAGCTGCAGCGCAGGCGACCCTTCGGCACCAAGCCCCATTGTTCTGAGTTTCTTGCCTGATTGAACGTGCCGCCGGGCCTGCGCGCTCAGCAGCCATCTGATGGATTCGGCCCGGCTGGCCCGCATTCTCTCGGCCGGAAGCGAGTCCCTGCACAACAACTGGCGCCCGGTCCGCGGCCAGGCGATGGATCTTGAAACGATCCGGATCCACCGCGGCGACGTGAGATCCATCATTGGTCAGTGACCGTCGAAACATGCCCCACAGTCCCGGTGCCGAAAACGCTGACCCGATATTCACCGTCGTCCGGCCAATCCGTCGGGTAAGAATTGTCCAGGATCGCAACCTTCTGCTTAGAAGCAAGGCTTGCGAAAATCAGTTCAAATTCCATGTCTGATCTTGTCCGAGCACAGTTTACCGTTCCGACAGAATACATCCACCAGCTATTATTCTTATAATCTAAAGATTCTTCACCAGTTGATAGTTCCGCTTGCCACTTTTGTTGTTGACGCGGAAATAATGCTAAGCGTAAACATTGCTCTATGCAATAGTCAAAAATTAACCAAACCTAATATAGATAGACTCTACGATCTATTCTCTTGTGAACTTCAGATGAATCGGATGATTGTGCTGATGTTTTAGCTTTGAAGCGGCCCGCCAGGGTCATCCATTCCGGTGACCGCGAAGGACAAAAATGGTCGTTGATGGGCTGAATACAACCAGGTGAACGTGCCCTCGTTCGAATTCCGGAAATCTCTCAAACAAAGCCAATGTCTACAGTAACATTATGAATACAAACACCAAACACCGATACTACGGCCGTTGAAGCCTTGTGATTGCGTGCGCCTTCAGCCTCTGAGCCGGCAGCTCGAACTGATGGTCGTACGTAGTGCGCGCCTTTTGAAGTAATGCTCTTCATTAAAATGTACTAGGCGACAGTGCCATCTATATTTTAATTTCCTCGTCCAAGAAAGCCAGAATCAATTACTTACTTGCGCGCATCGCTCGGTTGCGAGTCGCGAAGGCGTTTATCGGCGTGACGCGGCGGTCGCGATCTCATGCGGTCATACGGCGACTGGCAAGTATTTGCCGGCGTTCCCACCAGACGAGTGCCAGGCTCGACGCGACAATCAGAAGTGCTCCGGCAACGACGTTTATAGTCGGGATTTCCGACCAGATGAGGTAGCCATAGAGGAACGCCCACACCAGGCCGCTGTATTCCATGGGAGCCAGCGTCGAGGCCGGTGCATGTCGGAAGCCCTCGTAAAGGAGGTACTGCCCGACCGTTGCGACAACACCAAGGCCGAGCATCAACGCCCAACCTGCAAAATCCGGCGTTTTCCAGAGCCACGGCAGCGTTGCACCGCAGGCGATGACGAAGAGAAAGCTTGTCGCCATCATCTGGTTCAACGTGCTTTCGGTGCGACTGACGAGGCGAACGAGAACTGTGCTCAAGGCCCAGCAGAAGCCGGCGAAAACAACCATGCCGGCCGGCGCGAGGCTCGGCGCCTCTGTCGGATTTGCTGCCAGGACCACCCCGACAAATCCCCCGACGCAGGCAAGCCAGCGTATGGGCCCGACATTTTCCTTGAGGACGAGGATGGACAGCAGGATAACGATGATCGGAGCGGAAAAATACATCGTGGTGATCTCGGCCAGCCCGAGGCTTTTTGCCGCTGAATAGAAGGCCATCCACGCGGCGAACATCAGACCGGCGCGCAGCATCAGCGAACTTCGGTGCTTGCTTTTCAGGATCGACGGATGCCGCAGCCGTCGGACCATGAAGCCTGCAGCCGTCGCGACGATGATGCTGCGGACAAAAAGTATCTGTGGCACAGGATAGTCGACCACGAGCCATTTCACGATCGCGTCCTGGATTGCAAACAGCGAGTAGCCCGAGCAAGCCAGGGCTATGCCCACAAGTGGATTCGGTGGTTGGTCGGATGATTTGGAAAGCATTGCGGCCTGCGGCGGGATTTCATTGCGACTGGATCTAACAAGAAGACGGCACGTCGACAATTGCAAGAACTAGAAGAGGTGCGGATTGCTTGACTTGGAAACCCGACCGATGTTGGGTTCAGATGCGTGGCTGTGACGCACGGCGCTGACCTCACATAGTGCTTCACAACGGTGCCTGGGATGTAGCATGGTGCATCGTCAGTATCGTCGGAGGTGGCATGTGGCCGACCAGAGCAGCGCGCCTGTTTACATCGCTTTTTCGTGGATACTCTGGCCAACGCTGTTTGCCCTTGGGCTGACGGGGGCGGGCCTTGCGTTCCACACGAGCGCGCCTCTGCTGTGGTTCAACGTTGTCTACCTGGCTATCGCTGCCGCAATCGCGCTCCTCGAGCGCGCAATGCCCTACGAGCAGCAATGGCTGCATCACGACGGGGAAGCGCTCAACGACATAGCCCATACTCTGTTGAACAAGGGCGGCGTCCAGGTAGCCGCGGCGATAGGCGCATCGGCTCCGATGGCAATTGCAACTGTTGCCCAGCCAGTGATCAGCGGCCCGGCGCACATCTGGCCAGACGCCTGGCCCCTCGGTCTTCAAGTGGGGATTGGGCTGATCATTGCCGAGCTTGGGCTGTATGTTGCCCACAGGGCCGCGCACGAAATTCTCTCGCTCTGGCGGTTTCATGCGCTTCATCACAGCGTCGAGCGTCTCTGGGTCGTCAACACAGGGCGCTTTCACCTGATAGATTCGCTGGTCAAGATCGCGCTCAGCCAGCTTCCGCTCTATCTGATGGGTGCGCCGTTGCCGGTCTTCCTGTGGATCGGAGCAGTTACAGCCTTCATTGGCCTTCTGACCCACTGCAACATTGATGTTCGAACCGGACCGCTCGACCTGATCTTCAGCACGCCGCGGCTCCACCGATGGCACCACTCACGCGTTCTCGCCGAGGGGAACACGAATTACGGCGAGAACCTCGTCCTGTGGGATCAGATTTTCGGGACCTATTTCAACCCAGCCCGCCGCCCGCCGGCTGATATCGGCATCAGCGGGCGAATTGCGGACGGATTCCTGGCGCAATTGCTGCAACCCTTTTCGGCGAATGGATTTCGCCAAATCCTGGGTCGCAAGGCAGATGCCGGCGATCTAGACCCGGCGAAGCTCGGCCACCAGCGCCAGGACTAGTATCTTGCAGGCACTCCTACTCCTGGAGGACAGCGCCGAATAGCCCTGTCGGGCTATTCGGAAGGCGCATTCCAGCGTGAGTCGCTTTGGAAGAGGTCGTTGAGCTTGTAGGCAACTTCCGTTCGGTTGGTCGCCTTCAGCTTCTTCATGATATTGCGAATATGAACCTTCACGGTGCTTTCGCGCAGATTGAGTTCATAGGCGATTATCTTGTTCGCTTTTCCCTTGCGAAGGGCCTGTACGACCTCCGCCTGCCGAAGCGTAAACATACGGGAGAGTTCTCTCTGTCTCGGATTCTTGTCGATCGGGACCGAGGCCGAGAAGCTGTTTCCAGCAAGAATGAACGTGCCCCCGGCAACGGCCAAGGCGATCGCCTCGACGCACACTTCGATTCCAACCGAAGTCGGTATGAATCCCCGAGCGCCGTGCTCAAGAACCTTCAATGTCTGATTGAGATCGTCCCCATCAGCCAGAATGATAACCGGCGCAGGAGCAAGCTCTGCCGCAATGCTTGCGATTTCGTCGCACAGCAAGCCATCGCTTGTCTTGCGGCCAGCAATGTTAAGAAGAACGGCTGTTACGCGTTCAAGAGTGTCTTTCTTCCGGCGCCATTCCGCGACAGACCCCACCGCGAGAGCTTTCATGCCAAGACCGTTGCGCGTCAGCGTTGTCGCGAGACACTCTCGCTCCAGCGTCCTGCCATCGATGATGAGCAAGCATCGTTCGTCTTGGTGCTCATGCTCAGCATGACCGAACTCACTGAGCACCCGGGGCGAAGCCGCCACGGCCTGGAGCTTGCCAAGAGGTGTTCGTCCGCTTTCAAATTCCGAATGTACGTAATTCATACTAGCCTCATACTCAATAGTGTTAGAGGTGATCATGCGTAACGAAATTCAATACTCTGGGAGCGTCACGGTTATTATGGCTACAAAGTAGTTTCCCGTTTTTGGATCGTTTATGTCGTCTGGTTTCTACTTCATTAAGAACCTACATAGATGATTACTAATAATCAATATAAAATATTTGTCCGATCTAAAATAATAAACGCCTAGTATATAAAATTGTACCATTCCGGGAGGAAAATGGGAATTTATTTTCACTCATTTGAGTAAACGCTGGTCATTACCGATGTCGAAACTAACAATTCGAAATACGTTTCCTGATTAATAATAATAGAGCCGTAGTTTTATCTCGTAGTTTACTGCCGGAGATCGTATTGTTTTCCGGCTGCTCGCCCGCTTTTCATCCAAAGGTAGGTTTTTTGCAATATGTCCGCCTGTATTGCCATGGACAGTGCGGACCGGCGCTCGGAAGCAATGGCCGTGGAATAGGTCGATGAGGGAGGCCATACTCCAGGCGAGGTCGTCCGCGATACGCGAATTGCCTTGATCGCAACCGCGCAAATCGTTGGTGCAGCCCGAGGTACCTGCCCGTTGTCGCCGGCCATGGGCGGGAGGAGGAAATGCCGCTGGATAGCGGCATCGTTGTTTCCCACGAAGTGGCGCGGTATCTGGAAACCGTGAGCTTGCTGCGCGCGGAGCTTGGGCAGCCACTCAAACTAGGACCGCAGCGGCCGAAGTGAATTTCTGAGTTCCACCGAGAACAATTCGGGTTGCTCCCACGCCGCAAAATGCCCACCCTTGTCGAGTTTGTTGTAGTAGATCAGATTGGGATAGGCCTTCTTCACCCAACTCCGCGGGGCTGTATAGATCTCGTCGGGAAAGACGCTTACGGCAACGGGGATCTTGACGTTCTTGGGAGCGAAAAAGGCGAGCTTGTTTTCCCAATAGAGGCGAGCCGAGGAAACCGCCGTGTTCGTCAGCCAGTAGAGCGTGATGTTATCGAGGATATCGTCTCGCGAGAGGCCCTCTGCTTGACCATCAAAGACGCGCGCAATCAACTCATAGCTGCGTATGTCGTGGTCTAGTATCCAGGCGGCCAGGCCGACAGGCGAATCCTCGATCCCGTAGAGCGTCTGCGGACGGTTGCCCATCTCCTGGGCGTAGGCTAGTCCGTGCTTGTAGAAGTAGGCAAGCTGCTCGTAAGCATTGACTTCGTCTGGGGAAAGCCCCGACGGTGTCGGCGAGCCTGCATAGGACGCCGCGTCAATTTCGGGTGGAACTGCACCAGGCATGTTCGTGTGAATGGCGATCAGTCCCTTCGGCGCCTGGACGCCCATCTGATCGACGATGAGCGCGCCCCAGTCGCCGCCCTGGGCGGCGTATCGGGTGTAGCCAAGGCGTTTCATCAGCTCCGCCCAGGTTTGGGCGATGCGCTCGGGTCCCCAGCCCTTGCTCGTCGGCTGTCCGGAAAAACCGTAGCCCGGCATCGATGGGATGACGAGGTCGAACGCATCTTCGGCTTTCCCGCCGTATGCGGTCGGATCGGTGAGCGGGCCTATGATCTTGATCTGCTCGATGACAGACCCCGGCCAACCATGTGTAATGATCAATGGAAGCGCGTTGGGATTTTTCGAACGAACATGGATGAAGTGAATGTCCAGCCCGTCGATTTCAGTTGTGAACTGTGGCAATGCGTTCAGCCGATCCTCGACCTTGCGCCAATCGTAGTCAGTCGCCCAATACTGTGCGAGTTTCTGGATCGTCGCCAGTTGCACGCCTTGCGATGCATCCGGTACCCCTTCCCGCTTGGGCCATTTCGTCGCCGCTACGCGTCGGCGGAGATCGGCAAGTTGCTCGTCCGATGCGGCGAAATGGAAGGGCCGAATTGCGTAGGCGTCATCAGCCGCTCTAGCAAGTTGCGCCGGCAGGAGACTGACCGCACTCGCAGCTGCCGCACTCGCAAGCAAGCCGCGCCGTGTGATCGATGATGATTGAGCTGACATGACGTCCTCCTATTGGTTCGGTTTCATCCGGACGCGTGGCACAATTTCACTGAAATCCAGGCGCATCCATTGCACTATGGTGTCGTCGATGCCGTTCAGATCAGGTTCGTCTCAACGTCGATATTGCCGCGGGTTGCCTTGGAGTACGGGCAGATTTCGTGAGCTGCATGGATGAGCTCGTGTGCGACGTCGCGGTCGATGCCCGGTACGCTGACGTTCAGGCGGGCCCGCAGGAAGTAGGAGCCGTCGTCAACGTTGAGATCGATCTCGGCATCGACCTCGGCGCCGGCCGGAAGCCTGATGCTCCTCTGGGTGGCGGCGACCTCGATCGCTCCGATGTAGCAGGCCGACCAGGCGGCGCCGAAGAGTTGCTCGGCTGCCGGGTGCGGTTGCGGCAGCTTGATGTCCAGCTTGCCGTCGCTGCTGCGCGCATAGCCGTCGCGGCCGCCCTTGTT